>JAFDWC010000122.1 GCA_018268655.1 Actinomycetota bacterium | reverse complement strand
CGCAACGCGGCAGCTACTCGATAACCGCAATCACGTCGCCGCTACCAACCGCCGCGCCCTCGGCCACGCTCACCGCCGTCACCTTGCCACCCCGGTGCGCCGTGATCTCGTTCTCCATCTTCATCGCCTCGATCACGCACACGAGGTCCCCTTCGGCGACCTCCTGGCCCTCGGCGACGGCGACTTTCAGCACCGTCCCCTGCAGCGGCGACGGCAGCGCCGTGCTCGACGCCGACGGCCCGCCGCCGCCCTTGCGCTCGCGCTTCGGCGGCTTCCGCCCCGCGGCTGCCGGCCCGGGGTTGCCCGCGACTGCCTCGCCGATCACCTTGACGTCGAAGAGCTTGCCGGCGACCTCAACCTTGTAGTCGCGCTCGACCAGCTCCTTGCCCTCGGACTCGGCCGGGGCCGCCGCCGTCTCCGGCGCCGTCGAGCGCAGCCAGTCGGCGTCCTCCATCAGGTCGCGGCAGGTCTCACCGCGGCGCCACTGATCGGTCGCCAGGATCGCCTGGTGGAAGGGGATCAGCGTGGTCAGGCCGCCGGAATCGTATTCCCCGAGCGCCCGCAGCATCCGTCGCGTCGCCTTCTCGCGGTCGACGTCCCAGACGATCAGCTTCGCCACCATCGGGTCGTACATCGGCGTCACCTCGGAGCCGCCCTCGACCCCGGAGTCGACCCGCACGCCGGGCCCGGCGGGCTCGCGATAGGAGGCGCCGATCGGGCCGGGAGCCGGGGCGAATTTCTTCGCCGCGTTCTCGGCGTTGATCCGGCACTCGAGCGACCAGCCGCGCATCTCGACCTCGTCCTGGGCGATCGAGAGCCGCTCGCCGGCGGCGACCAGGACCTGCTCGCGGACGATGTCGACGCCGGTGACCATCTCGGTCACGCAGTGCTCGACCTGGACCCGGGTGTTCATCTCGAGGAAGAAGTACTCGTCGCCGACCTGCATCCCCTCGATCGTCCCGGCGCCGCGGTAGCCGACCGCCGCCGCCGCGTCGGTCGCGATCTTGCCGATCCGCGCCCGCATCTCGGCGTCGACGTGGGGACCCGGAGCCTCCTCGATCACCTTCTGGTGGCGGCGCTGGATCGAGCAGTCGCGCTCGCCGAGGTGGATCACGTTGCCGTGCGAGTCGGCCAGGACCTGGACCTCGACGTGGCGCGGGTCCTCGAGGTAGCGCTCGACGTAGACGCGGTCGTCGCCGAAGAACTTCTCGCCTTCGCGGGCCGCCCCCTCGAAGGCCTCCTCGAGGTCGTCGGGCGTCCGGGCGACGCGGAAGCCCTTGCCGCCGCCGCCGCCCGCCGCCTTGCAGGCGACCGGGTAGCCGGCTTCCTCGGCCTGCTGGCGCGCCGCCGCGAGGTCTGCCGCGGGCTGGGTCGCGCCGGGGACGATCGGGACCCCGGCCTCCTTCATGATCTCCCGCGCCCTGGTCTTCGAGCCCATCGCTTCGATCGCCTCCGGCGGCGGCCCGATCCAGGTGATCCCGGCGTGCCCGCAGGCCCGCGCCATCTCGGCGTTCTCGGCGAGGAAGCCGTAGCCGGGGTGGATCGCCTCCGCGCCGGCCTCCTGGGCCGTCGCAATGATCTTCGGGATGTTCAGGTAGCTCTCGGCCGGGACCGCGGGGCCGATCAGGAACGCCTCGTCTGCCTCGCGCACGTGCGGCGCCTGGCGGTCGATCTCCGAGTAGACGGCGACCGAGCCGATCCCCATCTCGCGCAGCGTCCGCGCCACCCGAATCGCGATCTCGCCCCGGTTCGCAATGAGAACCTTCTGGAACACGGCGGCGCAGTCTATTTAGATGGGCGGAGGGCGGTCGCTAGGCTCCGCCGGATGCTGATCGAGCTACAGAGCCATTCGACCGTCTCCGACGGGCAGCTGGCGCCAGCCGAGGTGGTCGAGCAGGCGGCCGCGGCCGGGGTGACGACGCTGGCCCTCAGCGACCACGACGCGGTCGCCGGCGTCCCGGAGGCGGCGGCAGCGGCGCAGCGGCTCGGGCTGGAGCTGGTCCCGGCGGTAGAGATGTCCTGCGTCCACGAGTACGCCGAAGACCTCCACGTCTGCGGCTACTGGGTCGACCTCGAGGCGATCGCGCCGGCCTGCGAGCGGGCCCAGCAGGAGCGCCGCAACCGGGCCGCGGAGATCGTCGCGAACCTGCGCCGCGAGGGCTTCGACCTGACCCTCGAGGACGCGATCCGCGAGGCCGGCGGCGCCGACTCGATCGGCCGCCCCCACATCGCCCGTGCCGCCGGCGCGACCGGCGACCTCGGCCCGTTCTTCGAGGAGTATCTGGTTCCCGGCGCCAAGGCCTTCGTGCCGCGGCGCTGGCCGACCGCGACCGAGGCCGTGGCGCTGATCCGCGCCGCCGGCGGGGTCGCCGTCGTCGCCCATCCCTACTGGGACGTCTCCGACCCGGCCCAGGTCGAGGAGCTGATCCGCTCGCTGCGCCCGGACGGGATCGAGACCTTCTACCCCAGCCACGACGAAGAGCAGACCCGCCACCTGCTGGCGCTCTGCGAGGAGCTCGGCATCACGGCCACCGGCTCCTCCGACTACCACGGCCCGACCCACAAGACCTTCGCCAGGTTCGGGGCCTACGAGACCTACGGGCTCGGCGAGCCCCGGGTCCCGCCGCGCCCCTCCGCCTAGGCCGCGATTGTGGGAGGCCCCTCCCAGGTCGACCGGGCTGGCGGGCCGGCCGCGCTTGTGAGGTCCTGGGAGGGGTCTCCCGTCCGGCCGGCAAGCGCCGGGTGGGTCGCTCGCGCCGGCCGGTCCGTATTAAGTTAGCCTAATTAGGCAACCCTAATCAGGCTGCCCGGTTTGGCCGGAGGCGCTACTCGAGCAGGCCGATCACCTGGCGCACCGCGATCTCGAGGTCGGGGTCCGTCACCAGGTCGGGCGCGGAGGGCGCCTCGTAGGGGGAGCCGACGCCGGTCAGGTCGGTGATCTCGCCCGCCCGCGCCTTCGCGTAGAGGCCCTTCGGGTCGCGCCGCTCGCACTCCTCGAGCGGGGTGTCGACGAAGACCTCGTAGAAGGGGATGCCCGCTTCCTCGTGGATCGCCCGGACCCGGTCGCGGTCGGCGCGGAAGGGGCTGACGAGGGAGACGAGGGAGACCGTGCCCGCTTCGGCCAAGATGCGGGCGACCTCGCCGACCCGGCGCACGTTCTCGGCCCGGTCGGAGTCGCTGAAGCCGAGGTTGGCGTTGAGCCCGTGGCGAAGGTTGTCGCCGTCGAGAACGAAGGCAGGCTGGGGGACGGGGGCGCTGATAAGCGTGTGCTCGACCGCGGTCGCGATCGTCGACTTGCCCGAGCCCGAGAGCCCGGTCAGCCAGATCGTCGCCCCCCTGGTGCCGAGCGCGCCCCAGCGCTCCTCGCGGGTCAGCTTGCTCGGGTGGAAGGTGATGTTGGTCGCGACCGGCGCCTCGGCCACCGCCGCCGCGGTCTCGCCCGCCGGCTCGCCGGCGGCGCCGATGATCATCCCGGCCGCCACCGTCAGATTGGTCGCCGGGTCGACGAGGATGAAGCTGCCGGTGGTGCGGTTGAGCCGGTAGGTGTCGAAGAAGAGCGGCGAGGAGGTGTGGATCGCGACCCGGCCGATGTCGTTGACCTCGAGCGTCCCCGCCTCGAGGTCGCGGTGCAGGGTGTCGACGTCGAGCTGGTAGCGCAGCGCCTCGACCTCGGCGGCGACCCATTTCGTCGTGTGCTTGAGCTGGTAGGGGATGTCGGTCCGCAGCGAGCTGGTCTCGTCGAACCAGCACAGCATCGCCTCAAAGGTCTGGTTCGCCGTCGGCTGGTTCGAGGGCCGGCAGAGCATGTCGCCGCGGGAGACGTCGATCTCGTCCTCGAGCAGCAGCGTCACCGCCATCGGCGGGAAGGCCTGGGCGACCGACCCGGTCGGGGTGTCGATGCCGGCGATCCGCGAGCGCCGCCTCGAGGGCAGCGCCATCACCTCGTCACCCGGCTTGAAGATGCCGCCGACCACCGTGCCGGCGAAGCCGCGGTAGTCGCGCTGCTCGGCCGACTGCGGGCGGATCACGTACTGGACCGGGAAGCGGTTGTCGACGAGGTTGCGGTCGGAGGCGATGTGGACGTCCTCGAGGTGGCCGAGCAACGGCTGCCCTTCGAACCAGGGCATGTTCGGCGACCGGGTGACGACGTTGTCGCCCTCCAGGGCGGAGATCGGGACGAAGCCGAGGTCGGTGATCTCGAGCCGGGCGGCGAACTGGGTGAACTCCTCGCGGATCTCGTCGTAGATGCCCTGGTCGTAATCGACCAGGTCCATTTTGTTGACGCAGAGGACGAGGTGCGGGACCCGGAGCAGCGAGGAGAGCAGGGCGTGACGGCGGGTCTGTTCGAGCACGCCTTTGCGGGCGTCGACCAGCAGCAGCGCCAGGTTGGCGTTGGAGGCGCCGGTGACCATGTTGCGGGTGTACTGGATGTGGCCCGGCGTGTCGGCGATCACGAACTTGCGCTTCGGCGTCGCGAAGTAGCGGTGGGCGACGTCGATCGTGATCCCCTGCTCGCGCTCGGCCCGCAGGCCGTCGGTCAGCAGCGCCAGGTCGGTCTGCTCGTCACCGCGCTTCTCCGAGGTCCGCTCGATCGACTCGAGCTGGTCTTCGAAGATCGATTTCGTCTCGTACAGCAGCCGCCCGATCAGGGTCGACTTGCCATCGTCCACCGACCCGGCGGTGGCGATCCGCAGCATCTCGGAGGCCATCTAGAAATAGCCTTCTTTCTTGCGGTCCTCCATCGCCGCTTCCGAGAAGCGGTCGTCGCCACGGGTGGCGCCGCGCTCGGTGACCCGCGCGACCGCCGTTTCCTCGATCACCGAGTGGTAGTCGGTCGCGGTCGAGCGGACGGCGCCGGTCGAGGTGGCGTCGCCGACGGTCCGGTAGCGGACCATCTCGATCCGCGCCTCGGCCCCATCGGGCAGCGGGAAGAACTCGTTCACCGCCATCACCAGGCCCTCGTGCTCGACCACCTCGCGCTCGTGGGCGAAGTAGATCGACGGCAGGTCGACCTCTTCCTGCGCCAGGTAGCGCCAGACGTCGAGCTCGGTCCAGTCGGAGATCGGGAAGACGCGGATGTGCTCGCCCTTCTTGTGGCGGCCGTTGTAGAGGTTCCAGAGCTCCGGCCGCTGGTTCTTCGGGTCCCACTGGCCGAAGCGGTCGCGGAACGAGAAGACCCGCTCCTTGGCCCGCGCCTTCTCCTCGTCGCGGCGGCCGCCGCCGAAGACGGCGTCGAAGCCGTTCTGCTGGATCCCCTCGAGCAGGGCCACGGTCTGGTGGCGGTTGCGGCTTTCGAGTTCGTGCCCGACCTGGATCCGGCCCGAGTCGATCCGCTCCTGGACCGAGGCGACCTCGAGCCGCAGCCCGTGCTCGGCGACGACCCGGTCGCGGAACTCGATCACCTCGGGGAAGTTGTGGCCGGTGTCGACGTGCATGATCGGGAACGGGACCGGCGCCGGCGCGAACGCCTTGCGCGCCAGGTGCAGCATCAGGACCGAGTCCTTGCCGCCGGAGAACAGCATCACCGGATGCTCGAACTCGGCCGCGACCTCGCGCAGGATGTGGATCGACTCCGCTTCGAGCGTCGCCAGATCGGAGAGCTCGACGCCGGCGGCGCGCACTGGAGTGGTCTGGTCGCTCACGTCCACAGCCCCGCTGGCGGGAGCTCGGCGGCGCCGGGCCGGCGCCGGCCGAGGCAGCTAGTTGATCCCGCACTCCGTCTTTGCCAGCCCGACCCAGCGACCGTCACGCATCGAGCCGCCCGGTTCGACCGGCTGGGTGCAGTGGGTGCACCCGATCGACGGGTAGCCCTGATCGTGGAGGGGGTTGTACGGGAGGTGGTGCTCACGGATGTAGTTCCAGACGTCGCGCTCGGACCAATCGGCGAGCGGGTTCAGCTTCCAGAGCCCGAATTTCCTGTCCCAGGCGAGCTTCGGGGTCTTGGACCGGGTGCTTGAATCGCCGCGCCGGACGCCAGCGACCCAGCAGTCTACGGAAGACAGCGCTCGCCGCATGGGGTCGACCTTGCGGATCCCGCAGCAGGCGTCCGGGTCGTGCTTCCAGAGCTCGTCGCCGAACTCGGCTGCCTGCTCCTCGAGGCTGATGTTGTGGTAGCGGTCGAAGCTCACCCCGAGTGCCTCGGCGAGGCGGTCGCGGGTCTGGTACGTCTCCGGGAAGAGGACGTCGGTGTCGAGGTAGAAGAAGCGCGCCTCGGCGTTGATCTGGCTCGCCATGTGGGCCGTCACCGAGCTCGTTTTCTGGAACGAGCAGGCGATGTAGTGGTCGCCGCCGAACTGGTCGAACATCCACTCCAGGGCGTCCTGGGCGGTGCCCTGCTCGAGGTCGGCCGCGATCGCCTCGTGGTCGAGGTCGGTGCTTGTCGGCACGTTGCCGGAGAGGGTTATGGGCGGCGGCTTCATGACTCGCGGCGCGAGCTAGATCGCGCACTCCCCCTCGCCCCGCTCGACCTTGTACGGGCTGGCTCGGTTCCAGTCGATGAACTGCTGCATGGTCTCGAGGCTGAACTCGGCCGGCAGCGTCAGGTCCTTCACCTGAGCTTCGAAGCTGGCCGCGCCGGCGCGCTCGGCGAAGGCGTTGAACTCCTCGCCCTCCTCGCGCTCCGCCTCGTAGAGCCGCACCCAGCGCTCGACCGCCTCGGGGACCCGCTTCGCCGGCAGGCGCGATTTCAGCCGCGTGCCGAAGATCACCTCGCCGCCCTCGTAGTTGCCGCCGATGTGCGGGATGTAGGCGGGCATCTGGCGGTCGCCGACCTTGAGCGAGGCGCCGTAGAAGCCGATGTTGGCGATGTGGTGCTGGCTGCAGCCGTTGGGGCAGCCGCTCATCTTGATGTGGATCTTCTTCGTCAGCTCGTCCTCGATCGCCATCGAGTCGATCCGCTCCTTGATCGCCCGGTTCAATCCCATCGAGCTGGTGATCCCGAGTTTGCAGCTGTCGGTGCCGGGGCATGAGACGACGTCGGATATCTGGCGCGGGCCGGGCTCGCCGAGACCGAGCTCGACCAGCCGCCGCCAGACGTCGTAGAGCGACTCGTCGCGGACCCAGCGCAGGACGAAGTTCTGCTGCACGGTGCTGCGGGCGTTGCCGCCGCTGTACTCGCGCATGATCTGGGCGAGGCCACGGAACTGGTCCGGGGTGAGGTCGCCGCGGTCGATCTTGACCTCGACCGCGGAGAAGCCCTCCTGGCGCTGCGCCTGCACGTTGGCCGCGACGAAGCGCTCGAACTCGGAGCGGTCGCCGTTGGGCGAGGCGGCCGCCGGCGGCGCGGCCGGGGCGCGCTCCTCCTCGTCGTCCTCGAAGCTCAACCGCTCGACCAGCTCGGAGCCGAAACCGCGCTCCTCGACCCACTCGCCCTCGAGCTCCTCGTCGACCTGCTCGCGGAAGGCGTCGATCCCGATCTTGTCGATCAGCACCTTGATCCGGGCGCGGGCGCGGTTGACGCGGAGCCAGTCCTGGCGGTCGAAGATGCGGAGGATCGCCTCGGCGACCTTGAGGTAGTCGCCGTTGTCAGCCTCAACGAACTCGTAGAGGGTCGGGGCGACGCGGGCCATGATCGCGGTGCCGCCGCCGACCCGGACCTCGAACCCCCTGACCCCGTCGCGCTCGCGCGAGAGGAAGGCGATGTCGTGGATGCCGGTGATCGCCCGGTCCTCGTCGGAGCCGGTGAAGGCGGTCTTGATCTTGCGCGGCATCAGCTGCGTCGTCGGGTGGCGGACGAAGTAGCGGACGTAGGCGCCGGCGTAGCTGGTCGGGTCGAAGACCTCGTCCGGGTGGACGCCGGCCCAGGGGTCGCCGGTGACGTTGCGGACGGTATTGCCGCAGCCCTCGCGGCTGGAGAGGCCGGCATCGGCGATCTCGCGCAGGAGCAGCTCGGCGTCGCGCAGCGGCACGTGGTGGATCTGGATGTTCTGGCGGGTCGTGATGTGGCCTTTTGCCAGCGGCGCGTACTTCTCGACGACGCTGGCGAAGGCATCCATCTGCTCCGGCGTGACCCCGCCGAAGGGCAGCTTGACCCGGACCATCTGGACGTCGGGCTGGCGCTGGCCGTAGACACCCTGTTTGAGCCGGAAGCCGATGAACTGCACCTCCTCCAGCTGGCCGGAGAGGAACTGCTCGGCTTCGTTGTCGAAATCGTCGAACTCGCGCTCGATGATCGGGATGATGTTCCCGGGAACGTTCTCGTAGGTCTCCGGGTTATCCAGGGTGCCGATGCGCCCCTTGCCCCGCTGCTCCTTGCCCACCGCGGTCGCTACCTCCATCTGGGGAATGTAGCAAAACCTGACAGGGATTCAGGTATTTAATTCTGGGGTGGGTGGCGGGGGTGGTGGGGACGCCCGTTGCGCGGAACGCTCGTTTCGCAGCACGGCGAGGGACCAGGGTCTTGCGGGGCGGGGCCCTCGGCACTCCTCCCCGTGAATTCAGTCGCGCGCCCTTCGGGCGACGCTCCG
>JAFDWC010000121.1 GCA_018268655.1 Actinomycetota bacterium | reverse complement strand
GGCCGCTGCACTCCCCAGCGAAAAACCCAGCAAGCGGGGGGAGGCACCCCGTCCCCTTTGGCGGTTTCTAGGGTCGGGGGTGCGGCGCGTGGGCGGGGGGGCAATGCGGCGGATGGGTGGTGGGGTTGCGGCAGATGGGCCTGCTCTCCGCCAGATCGGCCGCTGGCGCTGCGCCAGATCAGCCGCGACTCGGCGCGATCAGACCTCGAGCATCAGCGTCACCGGGCCGTCGTTGATCAGTGCCACGCCCATGCATGCTCCGAAGACCCCCTGCTTCGCCCCCAGCCGCTCGCAGAAGCGCTCGTAGAGCGGCTCGGCGTCCTCGGGCCGCGCCGCCGACACATAGCTCGGCCGGTTCCCCCGCCGGGCGTCGCCGTAGAGCGTGAACTGGCTGACGCAAAGGACCTCGCGGTCGCCCAGCGGCTCGTTCATCCGGCCCTCGGCGTCGTCGAAGATCCGCAGCTTCGCGACCTTGTCGGCGAGCTTGTCGCACTCCTCGGAACGGTCGCCGACCGCGACCCCGAGCAGGACCAGCATCCCCGGCCCGATCTGGGCGACTCGCTCGCCCTCGACGTCGACGGCCGCCCGGCTGACCCGCTGCACAAGCGCCCGCATCGAGCTAGCCGACGGGATCTCGTTCCAGCGCCTCGACCAGCGAGCCGGCGTCGTAGGCGCCGCTGAAGCGGGAGCCGTTGACGAAGAAGGTCGGGGTGCCGGTGACGCCGCTGGCCTCGGCCGAGGCCAGGTCACGCTCGATCCGGGGCAGGTGCACGCCCGACTCGAGCTCCGCCTCGATGCGGTCGGCGTCGAGGCCGAGCTCGGTGGCGACGCCGAGCATCGTCTCCAGTGAGAGCTTGGGCTGGGCCACGTAGAGGGCGTCGTGGTACTCCCAGAAGGCGCCCTGATCGGCCGCGGCCTCGCTGGCTTCCGCGGCAAGCAGCGCGAGCGGATGCTTCTCGGGGATCGGCAGGTGCCGGAAGCCGAAGCGGAGGCGCCCCTCGAGGCGCTGGCGGACCCGCCGCAGGACCGACTGGGCGCCGAGGCAGAAGGGGCACTGGAAGTCGCCGAACATGACCAGCTCGAGCTCCGCGGCGGGCTCGCCCTGGACGTGGTCGATCGCCTCCAGGGGCGGGGTGAGGAATTCCGACGCGCTCATTTGGCACACCCTTCCACAACCTCGACGAGGATCCGTTCGCGTTCCTTTTCGCTGGCGTTGCCAAGCGCGACGATCTTGGCGTCCGGGAACCTGGCCACGGTCCGGCTCAGGCAGGTCGTCTGGGTCGCGCTCAGGCCCTGGCGCTTGCCGAGCTCTTCCAGGGTCGAGGCATAGCCCACCCGCAGCAGCTGGATCTGGACGTGGCTGGGGTCGGGGCTGATCGGGTTGCGGCCGTTGGCGACGCATTTCGGCGCCGCCCCGAGCGCGAACCGCAGCGCCACCTTGCGCCCCTGTTCGACCGGCAGCTCCGCCAGTTCTTCGAGCTCGGCGGCGTTCAGCTTGCCTTCCACCTGCTTGACGATGCAGTCGCTGTACCAGGGTTCGTAGGGGAACTTGCCGAGCACGAAGCGCAGCTGCGCGAACGGGTCTTCGTGCTTCGCTTCGGTGCTCGAGCTCGTCGACGAGCCGCTGCCGCAGGCGGCCAGCAGGAGGACCACCGGGGCCAGCGCGAGCAGGCTGAGGGGGGTCCGAAAGCGGCGTCGCATCCGCGCCCACGCTAGCGACTGTCGGCCGCTGCCGCGATCATGCGCCGGTGCATCACGTCCAGTCGATCCTGCTGCTGCTACTGGCGGCGGCACTGCTCGTCCGCGTCGCCGACTTCGGCAAGATCCCGGCGCCGATCGTGCTCGTCCTCGGCGGCCTCGCGATCGCCCTCGTCCCCGGCCTCCCCCACGTCGAACTCGAACCCGACGTCGTCTTCCTCGTCTTTCTGCCGCCGCTCGTCTACGCCGCCGGCTGGCGCACGGCACCGCAGGAGCTGCGGGCGGTGATGCGGCCCCTCGGCATGCTCGCGATCGGCCTCGTCTTCCTCACCGCCGCCGCCGTCGCCGTCGTCGCCCACCTCACCGTCAGCGGCCTGACCTGGGCCGAGGCGGCGGTCCTCGGAGCCGTCCTCGCCCCCACCGACGCCGTCGCCGCGACCTCGATCTTCAGCCGCCTCGGCGCCCCCGAGCGGGTGCGGCTGCTGGTCGAAGGCGAGTCGATGATCAACGACGGCACCTCGCTGGTGATCTACCGGATCGCCGTCGGGGTGGCGACCGGAGGCGCCTTCAGCATCGGCTCGGCAGCGCTCGAATTCGTCGGAGTCTCGCTCGGCGGGATCGCGGTCGGGCTCGCGATCGGCTTCGTCGCCGACCTCGTGATCCGCCGCCAGACCGACTCCGCCCTCTCGATCTTCCTCACGATCCTCACCGCGTACGGCGCCTACATCGGCGCCGAGGAGCTGCACGTCTCCGGGATTCTCGCCGCCGTCGTCGCCGGGGTCTACGGCGGCTACCGCTCGCCGCGCTCGCTCGACGCCGACATTCGGCTCAGCGGCGTCGCCTTCTGGAACGTCCTCACCTTCGCCCTCGAGATCTCGCTCTTCGTTCTCCTCGGCCTGCAGCTGCCGGCGGTCGTCGACACCATCAACTCCTCCTCCTCGGGGGTCAGCCAGCTGCTCTGGCCGGTGGTGGCGATCGCCCTCGCCTCGATCCTCGTCCGCCTCGGCTTCGTCTTCGCGATGCGCAGCGACGCTGGCGAAAGCTTCGGCGAACGCTTCGCGATCGGCTGGAGCGGGATGCGCGGCGCCGTCTCGTTGGCGGCGGCGCTGGCGGTGCCGCTGGACGTCCCCGCCCGGCCTCAGATCATCTTCCTCACCTTCGCGCTGATCCTCGTCACACTGGTCGGCCAGGGGCTCTCGCTGCCGTTCGTGATCCGGGCCCTGCGGCTCGAGCAGCCGCGGCGCTGGTCCGACGAAGAGGCGGTGGCGCGGATGGAGGCGGCGCAGGCCGCGCTCGACCGCCTCGACGAGATGGAGGACGAGGAGCGCGCCTCGGAGGCGCAGCTGAACCGGCTCCGCGACCTCTACCGCGGCCGTTTCCGGATGTGCCAGGCGGTGCTCGGCGGCGGCGACCCCGAGGCCGCGGCGCGCGAACAGCGGATCGCGGACTACGGGGAGCTGCGACGCGAGCTGATCGGGGTGGAGCGGGAGGAACTCCTGAACCTGCGGGGCAACGGGAGATTGCGGGCGGCGACGCAGAAACAGGTCGAGCGGGACTTGGACTTGGAGGAGGCCAGGATTCGGGCTTAGGGCGGCGGCGATTCCGGGGATGGCCAGACAGAGCGGTGCGTCGTCGGAATCTGTCCAGCCACAACGGCCGGAACCCTCGGAAGCCAAAGACAAAGGCGGGTGGCCCCCACCATCTGCTTTTTAGCTGACTGACCTTGGGGTCTTGGCTGGAAATTCAGTGGTTGGCGGTCGGGGCGGACGTGGGGTGTCCTTCCCAAAAACAATCAGGAGGAGCCGAAGACGGAGCGTTTTTGGGTGGGATACCCCGCGGTCGCCCACGCCAGCGGCCCCGAGTCTCAGGCGAAGAACTCCCGCGCTCGGTCCGCCACCAGCTCGGGTGCCTCGTCGACGATGAAATGTCCACACCCGTCCACCAACTCAACCTGCATCTCCGGCGCATGGCGCCGCCAGCCGGCGAGCGACTCGGGACGCAGGGCGGCGTCGCCGGTGCCGAACAGCATCCGCGTCGGGACCTCGAGGCGGGCGCGGGCATAGCGGCCGGCGACGATTTCGGGCATCTCGCGGAAGTTGAAGACCCGGTACATCTGGACCGCCGCCCGGGCGCGGGCGGGCTCCCGGAAGGTGTCCGAGAAGGCGTGGATGGTCGCGGCGTCCCAGACATCCCTCTGGACCGAGCCGCCGACGAGGACCTTGGGGACGTACTGGCCGGAGGTGTGGAGCCGGTGGCCGAGGCCGGGCGCCAGGATCAGCCACTGGTACCAGAAGCGCCAGAGGTGGGGCGCCATCGCCCGGCGGCTGGCCCAGGGCGGGATGATGTTCAGCGCCAGGTAGCGCTCGAACCGCCGCGGCGCGCGCAGGCAGAGCAGGAAGCCGACGTAGCCGCCCCAGTCGTGGCCGACCAGCTTCACCCGCTCGAGCCCGAGCTCGTCGAGCAGGGCCAGGACGTCCGCTGCCAGCTCCTCCTTCTCGTAGCCACCCGGCGTCGCCTCCGACCAGCCGAAGCCGCGCTGATCGAGGGCGATCACCCGGTGGCGGTCGGCGAGCGCCGGCATCAGCTGCCGCCACTCGTACCAGTGCTGGGGCCAGCCGTGGAGGCAGAGGACGACGTCGTCGCCCTCCCCCATTTCGGCCAGGTGGAGCTCGGCCCCGCGGACCCGGACCCGGCGGTGCCGGGCCTGCTCGAGGTGGGGCAGCTCGGTCAGTGCAGAGCCGTCGCGGCGCTGGCGCGGAACTCGGCGAGCACCTCGCCCATCGCCTCGACGTTGGCCGGGACCATTTCCGGCCACGGCTTCTCGGGATGGTCGGCGAGCGTCTTCAGGCCGTTGCCGGTGATCGCCGCGACGACCACCTCGTCGGGGCCGATCTTCCCTTCCTGGGCCAGGCGCGCGGTGGCCGCGATCGTGGTCCCTCCGGCCGGCTCGGTGAGCAGGCCCTCGGTGCGACCGAGCAGGTCGATCGCCTCGAAGATCTCCGGGTCAGTGGCGGTCGCCGCCCAGCCGCCGCGGCGGCGGACAGCGTCGATCACCAGGTTGCCGTCCCCCGGCGCCCCGATCGCGATCGAGTGGGCAGCCGTCTCCGGCGTCTGCGGCTCGAGCTCGCCGCCACCGCGGATCGCGGTGGCGATCGGCGAGCAGCCACTGGCCTGGGCGATGTTGATCTTGGTCGCGGCGGTCGCCGCGAGGCCAACCGTCTCGAGCTCGTCCAGGCCCTTGTGGACCCGCGAGGAGAGGGTGCCGCCGGCGGCCGGGATCACGAAGTGGTCCGGCGAGTGCCAGTCGAGCTGCTCGACCACCTCGAAGGCCATCGTCTTCGCCCCCTCCGCGTAGAACGGCCGCAGGGTGATGTTGGCGAACTCGATCCCGCTCGAGAGCGAGAGCTCGCGGCAGGCGCGGTTGGCCTGGTCGTAGTTGCCGTCGAGCTGGCAGACCTGGGCGCCGAGGGCACGGCAGGCTTTCGCCTTCCCCTTCTCCATGTTGCCGGGGTAGAAGACGTAGGCCCTGGCACCGGCCGCGGCGGCGAGCGCCGAGACCGCGGTGCCGACGTTGCCGGTCGAGACGCAGCCGACCTCGTCCTTGTCGAGCTCGAGCAGGCGGGCGATCGCCATCCCGACCACCCGGTCCTTGTAGGAGAGGGTCGGCCGGTTGGTCGAGTCGTCCTTGATGTAGAGGCGGTTGAGGCCGAGCTCGGCGCCGAGCCGCTCGGCGTGGATCAGCGGCGTCTGGCCGGAGACCTGACCGACCCGGGCCTGGGCCCGCTGCGATGTGATCGGCAGCAGCTCCTCGAAGCGCCAGATGTTGAGCGGACGCTCGCCCAGCGGTCGCGCCGCGATCGCCTCCTTCGCGCGCTCGTAGTCGTAGTCGATGTCGAGGCCCTCGCCACAGGCCGGACACTTGAAGGCTCGGTCGAGCAGCGGCGTCCGGTAGCCGCAGTCGCGGCAGACGAGTTCGGTGGCGCACGACCTGGTGTGCGGCCCTGCGGGCGCCTCCAGATGCGGATCAACCGCGTCGCTCATGAGTCCTCCGATCGTCCTCTGCTGCTCGGTTTGTGGGTTTGCCGCTGCAGCGGCTTTGGTTGGGTATACCAGTCGGGATCGGGACGCTCAACACCCGTTGCGCAACTCTTCACGAGCGAGCGTCGCATCACCCTTCCGGGCAAGGTAGCGAACCCGCCGAACGGTGTCCGGGACCTGGCGGTCGGAAGACGGGCACAGTTTGGTAGCGGAATGGTTCTGTCTGTGGAATGTAATGTCTGTATCGCCACAGAATGGCTGCAATGAGCCTGAGCCCTCAGGAGCGGTTTGCGATCAACCTGCGCCGGGTCCGCATCAAGGCCGGGGTCTCCCAGGAAGAGCTCGCCCGTCGCTGCGATCTGCACCGAACCGAGATCTCGCTGCTCGAGCGGGCCGGCCGCGAACCGCGGCTCGGGACGATGACCAAGCTCGCCGGCGCCCTCGGGACCACGGCGCAGGTCCTCTGCGAGGGGATCACCTGGTCGGTCGAGAAGGCGCGCTACGAGGTCAAGCAGCCGCCGCCGGAGAAATAGGCGGCCAGAACCCAGCGAGCTGGACGGGCGGCCTGCTCAGGTGCCGGCCGGGGCCGGGGCCGCGAAGGCAACCGGGATCTCGGCCCGCTCCGGCCAGGCTCCCAGCGTCTCCGGATCGGCCCTGCCGGAGGCCAGCAGCAGCGCCTCGGCGGTGTGGGGAGCGAATGGGACCAGGGTCCGTGCCAGCACGACTAGAGCCGCGACCTGGGCCTCGGCGTCGGCCCGATCGAGCTGGCCGCGGCGCTTGACCACGCGCTTCTCGAAGTCCTGGATCCGCTCGAAGAGGCGGGTGATGTTGCGCAGCGCCTTGTGCATCTGCAACTCGGCGCTGTCCTCGGTGATTTTCTCCAGCCCGTTCTCGCACCATTTGCGCAGGCGGTCGCGCATGTGCTCGGTGTCGGCCGCCGCCTCGGGATCGTGCTGGTGCTCCTCGAGGGCGACGAAGCGGTCCTGCGAGTAGGTCCAGAGGTTGCGCAGGAAGCGGCTGGCGAAGCGGACGGCGCCGTCGGACCAGTTCAGCGTCTTCGCCGGCCCGGCGGCGTAGAGGACAGCGAAGCGCACGGTGTCGGCCCCGTACTGGCCGACCAGCTCGTCGGGGTCGACGACGTTGCCGAGGTGCTTCGACATCTTGCGGCCGTCGGCGATCACCATCTCGTGGAAGAGGCAGCCGGCGAACGGCTCCCCCTCCTCCATGAACGCGAACGGGCCGATGTCGCGCAGCGCCTTGGTGACGATCCGCTGGTCGAAGACGAAGCCGCCAGAGTCGCCGCCGGCGACCAGGCGCTCGGACGGCAGCCACTCCTGCAGGTCGGGATGGGTGAACATCTGCTCAGCCCGGTCGGCGGGCGGCACCGCCGCCGGCACCCAGAGCCAGAGCGCGTCGAAGAGGCAGTCGAGGGTGTCGGTCTCGCGCTTCGCCGGCTCGCCGCAGAGCGGACAGGCGACGTCGACGAAGTCGGGACGGTCGTCGAGAGGGTTGCCCTCACCGGTCGGCCGGATATCGCGCGGCAGCACCACCGGGAGGTCGGCCTCGGGGACCGGTACCGGCCCGTGCTCGGGGCAGTGGATGACCGGGATCGGCGTCCCCCACGAGCGCTGGCGCGAGATCGAGAAGTCGTTGGCGCGGTACTGGACGGCGTCGCGGGCACCGGGCACCGGCGGCGCGGCCGGCCGCTCCTCGCCCTCCCCCACCTCGACCGGGTCGGGCGCGCGCTCCATCCGCTTCGCGATCTCGGCGTCGGCCTCCTCGACCGCCGGGATCCCCAGCGCCGCGGTCGGCCCGAAGCGGGCGTCGACCAACGGCGAGACGAAGACTGGCAGCTCGCCCCCGGCCGGCCCTGCAACCGAGGCGCCGGTGTCGACGACCGGCACCGCGCGGGCGTCGCGGGCGCTCCGCTCCCAGCCGCCCGAGCGCATCTGCTCGAGCTCGGCCCGGGCACCGTCGCCGATCCAGGCGTCGACCTCGGGGTGACGCGGCGACATCAGGACGAAGGTCGCCAGCCCGAGCGCCTCGCGGTGCGGGCTGAAGACGGTCAGCTCGCGCTCGCCGGCGCCGAGGTCGAGCTCGACCCCCTCGCTGCGGCCGAGGATGTAGCGCTGGGTTGCCAGCGCCAGCTCGTCCCAGTTCTGCAGCTGCTCGGTGTTGCGGTCGTTCTCCTCCAGATAAGGGGTGATCCGCAGGAACCAGGTCGGGCGCCGGATCAGCCGCACCTCGTTGTGGCAGCGCCAGCAGCGCCCGTCCTCGACCTGGATCGAGGCCAGGGTCGTGTTGCAGGTGTCGCACCAGTCGACGGTGGCGTCCTCGCGGTAGATCAGCCCCGCCTCGAGCAGGGTCAGGAACAGCCACTGCGACCAGCGGTACTGGCTCTCGTCGGAGCTGTAGAAGACGCGGTCGTAGTCGAAGGAGAAGCCGAGCCGGCGCATCTGCCCGAGCATCCGCTCGCCGCACTGCGCGACCCAGTCGGCGGGCGGCTCCTGGCGCTCGATCGCCGCCAGCTCGGCCGGCAGCCCGAAGGCATCGAAGCCGAACCCGAGCAGGACCGCGTCGCCGCGGCCGCGTCGAAAGCGCGAGTAGGCGTCGCCGATCGAGTAGTCGCGGACGTGCCCCATGTGCAGGTTGCCCGAGGTGAACGGGCTCGAGGGCTTGACGTAGACCCGCGGCTGCCCGGGGGCCGGAACCGGCGCCTCGAAATCGCCACGCTCGGCCCAGGCCGCCTGGCGCTCGGCCTCGATGACGGCCGGATCGAACTTGGGAGTGCGCTCGCTCATGGTGATTCAAGGCTAGCCGAGCGGTCCAGGGAGGCGGCTGGCGGCGGTGCGAGGGCCAGACAGAGCGTCGCGTCGTCGGGCGGTCGTCGGGGGACGCCCTGAAAACGCTCCGCTGTCGCTCCGCTTGAGTGTTTTCAGGCCGTCCCCCGAC
>JAFDWC010000120.1 GCA_018268655.1 Actinomycetota bacterium | reverse complement strand
AGGGCGCGCGACTGAATTCCCGGGGAGGAGTGCCGAGGGCCCCGCCGCGCAAGACCCTGGTCCCTCGGCGTGCTGCGGAAGGCGCGGTCCGAGAGACGGACGGTCCGAGAGACGGACGGTCCGAGAGACGGACGTCCCTCCCACCGGCCAAGAATCAGAGCCGAACCGCGATCCCATCAGCAGCGAGCTTTTCCTTCGCCTCCCCCACCCGGTACCGCCCATAGTGAAAGATCGACGCACACAGCACCGCGTCGGCACCGCCGACGTTGATCGCCTCGCTGAGGTGAGCGAGCTCGCCGGCGCCGCCGGAGGCGATCACCGGCACCGCGACCGCGTCGGCGACCGCGCGGGTGAGCTCGAGGTCGTAGCCATCGTTGGTCCCGTCGCGGTCCATGCTGGTCAGCAGCACCTCGCCGGCGCCGAGATCGACCGCCTCCCGCGCCCAGGCGACGGCGTCGCGGCCGGCGACCCGCTCGCGCCCGCCCTTGACGTAGACGCCCCAGCCGCCGCCCTCCTCGGCCTTGGCGTCGATCGCGATCACCACGCACTGGGCCCCGAAGTGGTCGGCGAGCTCAGTCAGGAGCGCCGGCCGCTGCAGCGCCGCCGAGTTGACGGAGACCTTGTCGGCGCCGGCGTCGAGGACCGCCTGGGCGTCCTCCACCGAGCGGATGCCGCCGCCGATCGTGAACGGGATGAAGACGTTGTCGGCGGTGCGGCGGGCAAGCTCGACGATCGTCTCACGGCGCTCGTGCGAGGCGGTGATGTCGAGGAAGACGAGCTCGTCGGCGCCCTCGGCGTCGTAGCGCTCGGCCAGCTCGACCGGGTCGCCGGCATCGCGCAGGCCGACGAAGTTGGTGCCCTTGACGACGCGGCCGGCGTCGACGTCGAGGCAGGGGATCACGCGTTTCAGCGCCACGCTCACAGCGTAGGGACTCGCCCGCTCAGGCCAGCGCCGCGATCGCGTCGGCGACCTTGAAGCGGCCCTCGTACAGCGCCCGGCCGACGATCACTCCCTCGACGTTGGGGGCCGCCGCCTCGCGCAGCGCTTCGAGGTCGGCGAGCGAGCCGATCCCGCCGGAGTAGATGATCGACGCGTTGGTCGAGCCGGCGACCAGGGTCAGCTCCCGCAGCCCCGGCCCGGCGAGCGTGCCATCCACCTCGATCGGGGTGAAGATGAAGCGCGAGACGCCGCGCAGCGAGAGCTCGGCCACCGCCTCGGTCGCCGGCACCCGGCTGGTCTCGGTCCAGCCGGCCAGCGACACGTTGCCGCCGCGGGCGTCGACGCTGACCGCGACCCGCTCGCCGTGGCGGTCGAGCATCTGCTGCAGGAAGCGCGGGTCGCGCAGCGCCGCGGTCCCGATCACCACCCGTTCGGCCCCGGCCCGCAGCACGTCGGCGACGTGCTCCTCGTCGCGCAGGCCGCCGCCGACCTGGATCGGGAACGGGACCGAGTCGGCGATCCGCCGCACCACCTCGAGATTCTCCGGCCTTCCCGACTTGGCCCCGTCGAGGTCGACGACGTGGAGGTAGTGCGAGCCTTCCTCGGCCCAGCGCAGCGCAGCGTCGACCGGATCGGCGTCGTAGACGGTCTCGCGCTCGTAGTCGCCTTCGACCAGGCGGACGGCGCTGCCGCCGCGGATGTCGATCGCCGGGTAGAGGATCAAGGCGCGCCCGTTCCCATGGTCAGGCCGGGACCGAGGCGCAGACCCCGGCGAAGTTGGAGAGCAGGCGCAGCCCGGCCGCGCTCGACTTCTCGGGGTGGAACTGGACCCCGAAGACGTTGCCGCGCTCGGCGGCGCAGGCAAACCGCCGGCCGTACTCGGCGCTGCCGAGCAGGTCTGTCGGCGCCGGCCGCGGGGCGAAGGAGTGGACGAAGTAGAACGGCGTCTCGGTCGCGATCCCCTCGGCGAGGCGCGACTCGCGCTCCCAGCGGACCTCGGCCCAGCCGATGTGGGGAACCTTGAGGCCGCGGGCGTCGAGGCGGTCGACCGGCCCCGGCAACAACCCGAGGCCGGCGGCGCCGGCGAGCTCGCTGCTCGAGTCGAACAGCAGTTGCAGGCCGAGGCAGATCCCCAGCACCGGGACCCCAGCCGACACCCGCTCGGCGACGAGCTCGTCGAGGCCGCGCTCGCGGATCCGCTCGATCGCCCGCGGGAAGGCGCCGACGCCGGGGAGGACGAGCCCGTCGGCGTCGCGGACCTCGTTCTGGGCGGAGGTGACGGTGGCGCTGGCGCCGACGTGCTCGAGCGCCTTTTCGACCGAGCGCAGATTGCCCATGCCGTAGTCGAGGATCGCGATCCGGGCGCTCATGAAGACAGGGTTCCCTTGGTCGAGGGCACGCCGTTCTCCTCGGGATCGATCGAGACGGCGGCCCGCAGCGCCCGCGCAAAGGCCTTGAACGCGGCCTCGATCACGTGGTGGGCGTTGGTCCCGGCGCGAACCTCGAGGTGGACGGTGAGCTTGGCGTTGGCGGCGACCGCGCGCAGGAACTCCTCGGTCAGCTCGGCTTCGAAGCCGCCGATCTCCGCCGCCGCCGGCAGCGGCGCCGCAAAGGCGACGTGGGGACGTCCGGAGACGTCGATCGCGCACTCGGCCAGCGCCTCGTCCATCGGGATCAGGGCGGAGCCGTAGCGTCGGATCCCGGCGCGGTCGCCGAGCGCCTCGTCGAGTGCCTGCCCGAGCACGATGCCGACGTCCTCGACCGTGTGGTGGGCGCCGGTCTCGAGGTCTCCGACCGCCTCGACCTCGAGCCCGAGTCGGCCGTGGCGGGCGAGCAGGTCGAGCATGTGGTCGAAGAAGCCGACGCCGGTATTGGCGCTGGCCGCGCCGCCGTCGAGGTCGAGCGAGAGCCGCACCTCGGTCTCGCCGGTCTTGCGCTGCTTGCTCGCGGTTCTGCTCATGGGCGCCTAATCATCGCGGACTCCCCGTGGACGGGGAGGCCCTCGGCGCGGGCGAGGGCGTCGACTTGCGGCGCCAGGGCCGCCGCCGCCCCAGCGCCGATCTCCACCGTGGAGATGCGGCGGCGGAAGGCGGCGGGCCCGAGCGGGCCGCTGAAGCGACCGGCGCCGCCGGTCGGAAGGACGTGGTTGGAGCCGGCGGCGTAGTCGCCGAAGGCGGTGGCGCCGTAGCGGCCGGCAAAGATGCAACCGGCGGTGCGGATCTGGTCTGCGAGCAGGATCGCGTCCTCCTCGAACAGCTCCAGGTGCTCGGGGGCGAAGGCGTTGGCGAGGTCGGCGGCGTCGCTGAGGTCGGGCACGGCGAGCACGGCGAGCGGGGCGTCGGCGACGCTCGGGCGCTCGCCGGCGATCCGCTCGGTCGCCGCCAGCACCGCCTCCAGGACGTGCTCCTCGACCGCCACCAGCAGCAGCGGGCTGTCGCCACCGTGCTCGGCCTGGGCGCAGAGGTCGAGCGCCGCCCACTCCGGATCGGTGTCGTGGCCGGCGACGACCATCAGCTCCGAGGGCCCGGCCAGGGAGTCGATCCCAACCTGTCCGTAGACGAACCGCTTCGCCTCGCGGACCCAGGCGTTGCCGGGGCCGGCGACGATGTCGACCGGGGCGATCGTCTCGGTCCCGTAGGCGAGCGCGAAGATCGCCTGGGCGCCGCCGATCGCGTAGATCTCCTCGATCCCGCAGAGGCCGGCGGCGGCGAGGGCCAGCGGGTGCAGACAGCCGTTGGCGTTGGGCGGCGAGGCGAGGGCGATCCGCTCGACCCCGGCGACCTGGGCCGGGATCGCGCACATGAGGACGCTCGAGGGGTAGGCGGCGCGCCCGCCCGGCGCGTAGATCCCGGCGGCGGCGACCGGCACCTCGCGGACCGTCACCACCTGGCCCTGCGGCAGCTCGGTGCGACGCGGCTCCGACAGCTGCGACTCGGCGACGGCGCGGATGTTGGCGGCGGCGACCTCGAGGGCGTCCCGCAGCCCGGGCTCGAGCGCAGCCAGCGCCGCCGTCGCCTCGGCCGGGTCGACCCGGAGGGCGCTCAGCGGCCGCTCGGTCGCGTCGTAGCGGTTGGTGAGGGCGATCACGGCGGCGTCGCCGCCCTCGCGGATCACGCTCAGGATCGGGGCGACGTCGACCACCGCGGCCGACTCCTCGACCCAGGCCCGAACCGACGCTGCGCTCGCCGCCGGGCCCTCCCACTCGAATCGCCGCACCCTCATCGGGCCGCCTCGAGGGTGCGGCTCGCCGCGCGCAGGCGGGCGGTGAGGTCGTCGACCTCCTCGGCCCGGAGCTTGTGGGCGACCCGGTTGGCGACGAAGCGGGCGGTGCAGACGACGATCTCCTCGCGCACCTCGAGGTCGTTCTCGGCCAGGGTACGGCCGGTGGCGACGAGGTCGACGATGCCGTCGCCGAGCCCGATCAACGGCGCCAGCTCGACCGAGCCCTTGACCTCGATCAGTTCGATCTGGCGGCCGGTGCCCTCGAAGTAGTCGGCGGCGATCCGCGGGTACTTGGTCGCGATCCGCATCATCCCCAGCCGCCGCTGGCTTTCGCCGAGGCGGTTGTCACCACGGCGGCCGGCGAGGACCATCCGGCAGCGGCCGAAGCCGAGGTCGAGCAGCTCGTAGACGGCGCGGTCGGCCTGCTCGAGGAGGACGTCCTTGCCGGTGATGCCGACGTCGGCGGCGCCCGACTCGACGTAGGTGGGGACGTCGGAGGGGCGCATCGTCACCAGCGTCAACTGCTCGGTCTCGAAGATCAGCGAGCGCGAGTCGCCGCGCAGCTCGGCGGTGTCGACGCCGGCGGCATCGAGCACGTCGAGCGTCTCGCCGAAGAGGGCGCCGCGCGGCACCGCCAGCTTCAGCTTGCCGCCGGGAACGGTGCGGCTGCCGGCGACGGCGACGTTCACGTCTCCCCCCTCGCGCGGCGCTGCTCCTCCATCTGGGCGAGGTGGACGCGCTCCACGTAGAGGCCGAAGCCGGCGGCCGGCAGGTCGAGCCCGAAGTTGTGCATGAGCCGGTCGTAGCGGCCGCCGCCGCCGAGCACGTAGCCGAGCGCTGGGTCGTAGACCTCGAGGATCGCGCCGCTGTAGTAGCCGAGGTCGCGGAGCAGGCCCATGTCGATGCGGACGCGCTCGGCGACGCCGCGGGCCTCCAGCGCCGCGTAGGTCTCCCCCAGCCGCGCGATCGCCCGCTCGACCGCGCCGCCGCCGAGCTCGCGCGCCTGCTCCAGCACCTCGGCTCCGCCGCGCAGCTGCGAGAGGCCGACGCAGGTGGCGACCTGCTCCTCGCCGATCCCGGCTTCGCCGAGCTCGACCTCGAGCCCGACCAGGTCGTGGCGGGCGAGCCGGGCGAGGATCGCGTCCTGGGCGCCGGCCTCGAGCCCGTACTCCGCCAGCAGCTGGCGGTAGAGGTCGGAGTCGCCGAGGCCGATCACCGCGCGGTCGAGACCGGCGGCGTCGAGCGCCGCCTCCAGCACCTCGACGACCTCGGCGGTGCCCTCCGAGGCCGGGGCCCCGATCAGCTCGATCCCGGCCTGGACGACCTCGCGCAGCTGACCCCGCTGCGGGGTGACGGCGCGGAAGGTGCTCGCCAGGTAGCAGAGGCGCAGCGGCATCTCGGCATCGGCGAAGCGGCTGGCGACGAGGCGGGCGATCGGCACCGTCATGTCGGAACGCAGCGCCAGCAGCTCTCCCGACTCGTCGAAGAAGCGGTAGGCGCCGCTGGCGCGGCCGTCGCCGCGCGCCATCACCTCGTCGTACTCGATCGTCGGCGTCGCCACCTCGCCGTAGCCGCGCTCCTCGAAGACCTCGATCAGGGCGCGGTTGAGCCGGCGCAGCTCGCGCATCTCGCCGGGCAGGACGTCACGGCTTCCGGGCGGAATCGGGTGGATCATCGACCTGACCTTACGAGGAATTGGCTTACCGGCTGGTGAAGAACCGATCCTGAGTTCCGCGGCGGTCTCAGAAGCCCTTCCGGGGGGCGTTCAAGCGGCGACCTCGGCGGAGACGCGCTCGATCTGGGCGCCAAGCGCCCGCAGCCGCTCGTCGATCCGCTCGTAGCCGCGGTCGATCTGCACCACGTTGCCGATTTCCGAGCGCCCGTCGGCGGCGAGGGCGGCGATGAGCATCGCCATTCCGGCGCGGATGTCGGGGCTCTCGACGCGGGCGCCATGAAGCCGGCTCGGACCGCTGACGATCGCCCTGTGGGGATCGCACAGCGTGATCCGAGCGCCCATCGCGACCAGCTTGTCGACGAAGAACAAACGGTTCTCGAACATCTTCTCGAAGATCAGGATCTCGCCCTCGGCCTGGGTGGCGAGGGCGAGGGCGATCGAGGTCAGGTCGGCCGGGAACGCCGGCCAGGGCCCGTCCTCGATCTTCGGGATCGCGTCGCCGACGTCGGCTTCGATCCGCAGTTGCTGCTCGGGCGGGACGACGACGTCGGTGCCCTCGATCCGCGAGCTCAGCCCGAGCCGGTGGAACTGGCGGCGGACCATCCGCAGGTCGGCTGGCTCGACGTCGAGGATCCGCACCTCGCCCCCGGTAGCCGCGGCCAGGGCCATGAAGCTGCCGACCTCGATGTGGTCGCAGGAGATCGGGTGGCGGGCGCCGCCGAGGCGGTCCCGGCCGTTGATCGTCATCACGTTGGAGCCGATCCCGTCGACCCGCGCGCCCATCTTGGTCAGCAACCGCGCCAGGTCCTGTACGTGCGGCTCGGAGGCGGCGTTTGAGATCGTCGTCGGCCCGGGCGTCAGCGCCGCCGCCATCAGCGCGTTCTCGGTCCCCATCACCGAGGGCTCGTCCATGAAGATTTCGCACGCCCGCAGCCCGCCCGGCGCGGTCAGCTCGATCGAGCGGGCGCCGTCGACACGGGCTCCGAGGTCCTTGAAGGCGTCGAGGTGGGCGTCGAGGCGCCGGCGGCCGATGAAGTCGCCACCCGGCGGCGGCATCCTCGCTTCGCCGAAACGGGCGAGCAACGGGCCGGCGAGCAGGAACGAGGCCCGGATCTGCCCCGAGAGCTCCTCGTCCACCACGGCCTCGGCGACGTTGGCGGCGCAGAGCCGGATGCTGTTCTCGGCGATCCACTCCGCCTCCACCCCGAGTCGCTCGAGCAGCGCGATCTGGGCCTCGGTGTCGCGGATCCGCGGCACCCGGTCGAGGATCACCTCCTCCTCGGTCAGCAGGCAGGCAGCGAGGATCGGCAGCGCCGCGTTCTTGTTGCCGGCGACGCTGACCTCGCCGGCCAGCGGCGCACCGCCCTGGATCACGAACTTCTCCATCTTCGCCAGAGGGTAACGACGCGGCCCGCCGGCGGGTGCCTCCGCGGCCGATCTCGGGACCCCGGCCGTGACCTGCGACCACCGAGAATTCCGAGAACCACTTCCCAAGTTGCAAAGCGCCTTTGCGCCATCTACGATGCCCCGGCGAGGCGGTCCGGAGTGCGATCTGAAGGTCGCGGCTAGAGCTCCGGAGGGGAAGCCTCGTGTTAGCGCTTCTGGGGTTCGCAGCGCCCTTCTCCAGGGAGGCGCTGCGACGCACCCTGAGTCGGGGCCCCCTTGCCTCGCCTGCCCCGCTCAATCGCCAGCTTTGGCTCTGGCATGGGCTTTCTCGCGTCTCAGTGCAATTCCCCATGCAGAACATACGTTCTGTCCGAGGCCTCTCCTATCTTACGAACCCATGTTCGATTGCAAGCAAACGCTAACGGGACGGCTAACCGACGCCGTCGACCTGCTGATCGACTTCGCCACACTCGGCGAGTACGGGCTCGAGCCCGTTGGGAGAACATCGCCGAGTTGTGGGACCCGCCGTCGCACCGCCGCCCCCTCCGGGCCGCGCCGACGGCGGGCCGCCGATCGCGCCCTGGGCTCCCGGTACTAGCCACCGGTTTCGGCGCGGTCGGCGGAGCCGGCCAGGTCGTCGGGCGGGTAAGTCCAGCGCCGCCCGGCCCGCCGATAGCTCACCGGTAGCCCGCCGGCGGCCGCCTCCAGGCACTCGGAGCCGCACGCGGGCCCGATGCAAGCGCGGCATGGTGGAAGCACGCCCTCTAGGACGACGCGCGATCGGCCCCGCCCCGGGAAGGACCCTCTCGTCCACCCCATAACCAATCCAAGAGCGGTCCGTGACGGGGAGAGGCGCGGAGCGAGCCGAGACGAGAGGCAAGCCTGAGGGCGCCGGCGGGCGGCGTGGCGTGGCAGCGCCACGCGAGCCGACCGACGACGCCCTCAGGCGCCGCCTATCGGCCGGCGCAGCCCGCGACTCTCCCCGTCACGGACCGCTAAAAAGAACCGGCGGCGACCTACTCTCCCAGGGGGTTGCCCCCCAAGTACCATCGGCGCTGAAAGGCTTAACTGCTCTGTTCGGAATGGGAAGAGGTGTCTCCCTTTCGCTATGCGCCACCGGAAATTTGGCGAGACAACCCCCGCTGAACGCGAGAGGCCGCCCCGGTGGAGCTTGAAAACCGCACAAGGCCGCGATGGGTAAATGAAAAAATATCCGTCAAGCCCTCGAACCATTAGTACCGGTCGGCTACGCCCATTACTGGACTTCCACCGCCGGCCTATCAACCTGGTGGTCTACCAGGGGTCTTACTCCCTCAAAGGGATGGGAGAGTTCATCTCGAGGACGGCTTCCCGCTTAGATGCTTTCAGCGGTTATCCGTTCCGTGCGTAGCTAACCTGCGGTGCCCTTGGCAGGACAACAGATACACCAGAGGCACGTTCATCCCGGTCCTCTCGTACTAGGGATGACTCCTCTCAACTCTCCAACGCCCACAGCAGATAGGGACCGAACTGTCTCACGACGTTCTGAACCCAGCTCGCGTAC
>JAFDWC010000011.1 GCA_018268655.1 Actinomycetota bacterium | reverse complement strand
CGTCCCTCGCACCCCCTCACCACCCCGGTTGACTTTTAACCTCTAAGAGCTTAGGTTTTCCGCCATGCCCGTCGACCGCGACTATCTCAGCAGCCTGTTCGGCCTCGAAGGCAAGCGCGCCCTCGTCACCGGCGGCTCCAGTGGCATCGGCGCCGCCGCCGCCCGTGGCCTCGGCCGAGCCGGAGCCGACGTGGTTGTCGCCGGCCGCGACGAGGAGCGGGCCGCCGCGGTCGCGGCGGCGATCGAGGCCGACGGCGGCAGCGCCGCGGTCGAGATCGCCGACCTCGCCGACCCCGCCCGCACCGAGGAGCTGGCGACGGCGATCGTCGACCGCCACGGCGGCTTCGACATCCTCGTCAACTCGGCCGGGATCTTCGAGCGCGCCGAGGGCGAGGAGACCTCACTCGAGCTCTGGCAGCGGGCGCTGGCGCTCAACGCCACCGCGACCTTCCTGATGTGCCGGGCGGTCGGCGCCGGCATGCTCGCCCGCGGCGCCGGCAAGATCGTCAACGTCGCCTCCACCGACGGCATCGTCGGCGTCCCCGAGCAGGTCGCCTACTGCGCCAGCAAGGGCGCGGTCGTGCAGCTGACCCGGACCCTCGGCGCCGAGTGGGCGTCGAAGGGCGTCCACGTCAACGCCGTCGGGCCCTGCGACTTCGACACCCCGATGATCGCCGGCGCGCTCGACGAACAGGAATACCGCGACTGGATCATGGAGGCGATCCCGGCCGGCCGCATCGGCGTCCCAAGCGAGATCGAGGGCGCCGTCGTCTACCTCTCCTCGCCCGCCTCCGACATGGTCTTCGGGCACATCCTGATGGTCGACGGCGGCCGGGTGGCGATCTGATGGCGGGCCGGGTCGAGGGCAAGGTCGCGCTGATCTCCGGCGGCGCCCGTGGACAGGGCGCCGAGCACGCACGGCTGCTCGCCGAGGAGGGCGCCGCGGTCGTCTTCGGCGACATCCTCGACGAGGCCGGGAACGAGTTGGCGGAAACCCTCGCCGACGAGGGTTTCGCGGCCCGCTACGTCCACCTCGACGTCACCGCCCCCGCCGACTGGAAAGCGGCGGCGGCGCTCTGCGAGAGCGAGTTCGGCGGCCTCGACATCGTCGTCAACAACGCCGGCATAGTCGGCTCGACCGCCTCGGTCAGCGACGAGACCGAGGCCGGCTGGGAGCAGTTGATCGCCGTCAACCAGACCGGCGTCCTGCTCGGCATGAAGGTCGCAATCGAGCCGATGCGGCGCCGCGGCGGCGGCTCGATCATCAACACCTCGTCGATCTGGGGGCTGGCCGGGACCGAGGAGTACATCGGCTACCAGGCGACCAAGGGCGCGGTGCGGCTGATGACGAAAAGCGCCGCCCTCACCTACGCCCCGGACAAGATCCGCGTCAACGCCGTCCTCCCCGGTCTGGTGATGACGCCGATGATCGACGACGAGCCCGAGGAGTCGATCGCCGAGCTGGCGCGGACGACGCCGCTCGGCCGCGGCGCCGAGCCGCGCGAGATCTCCTACGCCGTCCTCTACCTCGCCTCCGACGAGTCCGCCTTCGTCACCGGCATCGACCTCGTCGTCGACGGCGGCTTCCTCGCCCGCTGAGATGGCGGCGGCAGGCGCGCCCGGCCAGCGTCCCCGGGTCGGCCTGCGCTGGGACCCGCGCTGGGACCCGCTCGAGCTGCCGGAGATCGCGCAGACGGCCGAGCAGCTCGGCTACGACGAGCTGTGGACGGTCGAGGACTGCTTCTCGGCTGGCGGCCTCACCTCGACCGCGCTGGCGCTGGCGGCGACGGAGCAAATCGAGGTCGGCCTCGGGCTGCTGCCGGCAATCGTCCGCAACCCGGCGATCGCGGCGATGGAGCTGGCGGTGCTCGGACGCGCCTACCCGGGCCGCTTCCTCGTCGCCTTCGGCCACGGCGTCTCCGACTGGATGCAGCAGATCGGCGCCCGGCCCGCCAACCGGATGCCGGTGCTCGAAGAGACCGTCGAGGTCGTGCGAGCGCTGCTGCGCGGCGAGACCCTCACCGTCGTCGGCAACCACGTCGAGCTCCACGACGTCGTCCTCGAGCACCCCCCGGCCGAGCCGCCACCGATCCTGATCGGGACCACCGGCCCGCGCGGCCTGGAGCTCGCCGGCCGCGCCGCCGACGGCATCATCGTCGTCGAGGTCGCCTGTCCAGCGGCGGTCGAATGGGCCCGTGCGACCGCCGGCCCCGACCCCGGCCGGGTCATCGTCTACTGCTTCCTCAGCCTCGACGACGACGATGCGGCGGGGATCGCGGCGATCCGGCCCCAGGTCGAGGCCTGGATGAAGAGCGGCGCCTTCCCCGACATGGCCGAGCGCGCCGGCATCGGCCGCGACGGCTCCGGCCCCCTCAGCGACGATCTCCTGCAGACGATCGCCGCCGCCGGCAGCCCAGCCTCCTGCCGACGGACGATCGAAGGCCTCTGGGCCGCCGGCGCCGACAGCGTCGTGCTGCTCCCGCGCCAGGGCGACGGCATCGCCCAATATGAGCGCTTCGGCCGCGAGGTGCTTCCGGCCCTGCGCGAGAGCGCCGCCTAGCGCTCCCGGGCCCACGCGGACCAACCCCGCTCCAGACTGGGGTTCCGGGGAAGCGCTTCATCTCCCTCTGATCGGCGAAGCTTCCGGAGCGCAAACGATTGCAGTTAGGCTGGGAGATCGGATGACCCGGTGCGAGGCGCTTTCGGACCACTCGAGCAGCAGCTGCAAACCCGCTAGCCAAAGGAACCTTGGGATGAGGATCGACGTACATGCCCACTACTGGACCGACGACTACCTCGACCTGATTGCCGGTCTGGGCAAGACCGACACCGACACCCAACGGGGTATGGGAGCCGGCGGCGGTGAGGAGCTCAGCGCTCGCCTCGAGCTGATGGACCGCGGCGGCGTTCAGATCCAGGTCCTCTCGGCGACGCCCCAGATGCCCTACGGCGAGGATCGTGGCAAGGCGGTAGTCGCCGCCAGGTTCGTCAACGACCAGTACGCGGACCTGGTCGAGGCCCATCCCGACCGGTTCCGAGCCTTCGCCGCGCTCCCCCTCCCGCACCTCGCCGACTCCCTCGACGAGCTGCGCCGAGCGCTGGACGAGCTGAAGATGGTCGGCGTGGCGGTCAACACCACGGTCCTCGGCCGCCCGCTGGTCGAGTGTGGACTCGAGCCGATCTTCGGCGAGCTGAACGAGCGCGGCTCGGTCATGTACGTGCACCCGTCGGGCAACGGCGCCTGCTCGCCGCTGATCGCCGATCACCACCTGACGTGGATGGTGGGCGCACCGATCGAGGACACGATCTCGGCCATGCAGATGATCGTCCACGGCTTCCTCGGCCGGTACCCGAAGATAAAGGTGATCAACTCTCACCTCGGCGGGGCGCTGCCGATGCTCCTGCAGCGCGCCGACAACCAATACCGCTGGGAGGCGCCGCACACCCCCGAGCCTCCCAGCGTCGCCGCGAGGAGGATGTGGTACGACACCGTCGGCCACGGGCACGTCCCGGCACTCCGCTGCGCGATCGACTCCTTCGGCGCCGATCGCCTCCTTCTCGGCACCGACTTCCCCTACGAGGCCGGGGACATCTTCGTCCGCGCTATCGACTTCGTCAACGACCCGAGCATTGATAGCGCGGTCGCCCGGGCGATCCTCGACGAAAACGCCGCCGCCCTGCTCGGGATCCGGTAGCTGCCGGGCAGGCCGCTGTCACAGCGACGCTTCCGCTCAGCACGGTGGGTCGGGCGCGGGGCCGGCAGTGGTGTCGACGAACGCCTCGCCAGGCGACGAATCTGCCGAGCCGGGTTGGTTGCACCTTCCGGGCAGATCGACTAGTCTGGCGGCTTGATGCTGCAAACGATTGCAATTCCTCCCACCTATACCGAGGGCTATGCCCGGATGCTCCTGATCCGCGAGTTCGAGCAGGGCATCCACCGGCTCTTCATGAAGGGCGAGGTGCATGGCACCACCCACCTCTCGGCCGGGCAGGAGGCGGTCCCGGTCGGCGTCTGCATGGCGCTCCAGCCACACGACTACGTCTGCGGCACCTACCGCGGCCACGGACACGCGCTCGCCAAGGGCACCCCGGCCGACGCCCTCGCCGGCGAGATGCTCGGCCGCGCCAACGGGGTCTGCGGCGGCCGCGCCGGCTCGATGAACGTGGTCGACGTCGAGCACGGCCTGGTCGGCTGCTTCGGGATCGTCGGCGGCAGCATCGCCGCCGCCGTCGGAGCGGGACTCTCGGGCCGCCGCGAGGGCCGGGTGTCGGTTGCCTTCTTCGGCGACGGCGCCTCGAACCAGGCCTACTTCCACGAGTGCCTCAACCTCGCCTCGGTGATGTCGCTGCCGACCGTCTTTGTCTGCGAGAACAACCTCTACGGGGAGTTCACCCCGCTGTCCGCGTCGACCGCCGGCGGCCGGATCGCCGAGCGGGCCGAGTCCTACGCGATGCCCTACGAGATTGTCGACGGCAACGACCTCTGGGCCGTTCACGACGCCGCCACCAGGGCGGTCGGGAGAGCCCGCGGCGGCGACGGGCCCACCCTGCTCGAGTGCCGCACCTACCGCCACTTCGGGCACTCCAAGTCCGACCCGGCGAAATACCGCCCGGCGGAGGAGGTCGAGCACTGGCTCGGTCGCGACCCGCTCGTCGTCGCCCGCGAGAGGCTGCGGTCCGAAGGCGTCACCGAGGAGGAGCTTGCCGCCACCGAGGAGGCGACGAGGGAGGGGCTGGAGCGAGCGCTCGAAGCGGCGCTCGCCGCCCCGTTCCCCGACCCCGCGGAGCGACCCGGCCGGGAGTTCAAGCCATGAGCGAGATGCTCGAGTTCCGAGCGGCGATCCGGGAGGCCCTCGAGGAGGAGCTGGAGCGCGACGATGCCGTCGTCTTCTTCGGCGAGGACGTCGCCAGGCCCGGCGGCGTCTTCGCCGCCACCCCCGGGCTGCAGGAGCGGTTCGGGCCCGAGCGGGTCTTCGACACGCCGATTTCCGAGCTGGCCCTGGCCGGCGCCGCCTTCGGCGCTGCCGCGACCGGGATGCGCCCGGTGTTCGAGATCATGTTCGGTGACTTCATGGCGCTGCCGATGGACTCGCTCGTCAACCAGGCGGCGAAGCTCTGGTACGTCTCCAACGAGCAGGCGAGCGCACCGCTGGTGGTCCGCTCGGCGGTCGGCGCGGGCGGCCGTTTCGGCGCCATGCACTCACAGTTCCACGGGACCTGGTTCGATGGGATTCCCGGTATCAAGGTGGTCGCCCCGTCCTCCCCGGCCGAGGCCAAGGGCCTGCTGAAGGCCGCGATCCGCGACGACAACCCGGTCGTCTTCCTCGAGCACAAGCGTCTTTACTCGGTCAAGGGGCCGGCGCCGGCGGCCGGCGAGGTGATCCCGATCGGAGAGGCGGCGGTCGCCCGACCCGGGTCCGACCTGACGATCGCCGCCATCTCCAAGGGGGTCGCCGACGCCCTCGCCGCGGCCGAGCGGCTGGCCACCGACGGAGTCGAGGTCGAGGTGGTCGACCTGCGCTCGCTGCGGCCGCTCGACGTCGAGACCGTGCGCGGCTCGGTCGCCCGAACCAACCGCCTGCTCGCCTACGAGGAGGGCCCTCGCACGGGAGGCTGGGCCGCGGGGCTGCTCGGCGCCGTCGCCGAGGACGGCCTCGAGCACGTCGACGACCTCTGGACGATCACCACTGCCGAGACCCCGGTTCCGTACAGTCCGACCCTGGAGGACGCCTTCCTTCCCAGCGCCGAGACGATCGTCGACTCGGTGCGCGCTCGGCTCAACCTGGGCGGGAGGCCGGGATGATCGGCCTCGACCGTGGCCTCGTCTCGAACCCGGCGGCCCCGTTCGGCGGCGTCGAGACCCCCGGCATCGGCCGAGCGGCCCGGCCCGAGGGCATCGAGGAGCGCATGGACGCGAAGTACGTGGCGAACGGGCTCTGATGGCCGTCGCCGTGGTGATGCCGCGTCTCTCCGACTCGATGGAGGAGGGCGTCGTCGTGGTCTGGCACAAGGCGGTCGGCGACAGCGTACGGAGCGGAGAGCCGCTGGTCGACGTCGAGACCGACAAGGCGACGATGACCTACGAGTCCGAACTCGACGGCACCGTGCTCGAGCTGCTCGCCGGCGAGGGCGAGACGGTGCCGCTCGGCGCGCCGATCGCCCGCATCGGCGACCCCGGTGAGGCGGCCTCCGAGGGGATCGCGGCGCCTTCCGTCGCGCCGCCACCGCCCCGGCGCCGCAACGGGCGGGTGCTGGCCTCGCCGCTGGCCCGCCGCCTCGCCGCCGAGGTCGGTCTTGACCTCGCCCCGCTGGCCGGCAGCGGGCCGCGGGGCCGGATCGTCAAGGCCGACGTCGAGGCGGCGCTCGCCGCCCCCGCGGCCACCCCGGCCATCGCGGGCGCCAAGGGGGCGAACGAGGCGGTCGAGCTGACGCGCCTGCAGGGAACCGTGGCGCGACGGATGGCGGAGTCGAAGGCGACCGTCCCCCACTTCTACCTCGAGACCGAGGTCGAGATGACCGCCGCTGTCGCGGCCCGCGACGCGCTCAAGGCTGCCGCCGCGCCGGACGAGGCGATTCCCTCGCTGAACGACATCGTGGTCCGCGCCTGCGCCCTCGCCCTCCACGACCACCCGAAAGCCAACGCCTCCTACCGTGGCGAGACCTTCGAACTCCACTCACGGGTCAACGTCGGCATCGCCGTCGCGGCGCCCGGCGCGCTGCTGGTGCCGACGATCTTCGACGCCGACCGCAAGGGCCTGACCGAGATCGCAGCCGAGACGCGGGCGCTGTCGGCAAAAGCTCGCGGGGGCACCATCACCGCCCCCGAGCTGGGCGGCGGCACCTTTTCCGTCTCCAACCTCGGGATGCTCGGGATCGACAGCTTCGCTCCGATCGTGAACCCGCCGCAGGCGGCGATCCTCGGCGTCGGCGCCATAGCCGAACGGCCGCTGGTCCGCGACGGCGAGCTGGCCGTCGGAACGCTGATGCGGGTGACGCTGTCCTGCGACCACCGGGTCCTCTACGGTGCCGAAGGCGCCGAATTCCTCGCCACCGTACGAAGACTGCTCGAGCAGCCCCTCCGCCTCGCCGGCTAGATCCCACGGCGAGGTGTGACCAAGGGAGCGCCCGGGGCGCTTGCTCTCGGTATGCGAGAAAAAGGCGCCCCACGGCGCGTGGAGCCCGGAGACCAAATGAGGTTGCCGAAAACCGCCGCACTGGCGGGATTCGGCAACCCCGTCGTCCGAAGCGACGCCGGTCCCCCAATCCGTCCTGCACTCGTGCCCGCGGGTTGACGGCGTCCGCGGGGCTGCCTAGGCTTTGCCGCGCAAACGGTTGCAACGGTGGGTCCGGCGTTGCCGTGCCGCCGGGTCGGGAGACACTTGGCAGCGACGAGCAAGGACGACGGCAAGGCTGGCCCAAGGCGCGGCGGCGTCACCCTGCGCGAGGTCGCGCGGCTCGCCGGCGTCCACCCCGGAACCGCCTCGCGTGCGATCAACGAGGAGACCCGGGGCTTGGTCAACGATGCCACCGCCCAGCGGGTGCTGGCGGCGGCGGAGCAGATCGGCTACCGGCCCAACCCGATCGCCAGGGGGCTGAAGACCAGCCGCTCCCACACCGTCGGCGTCCTCATCCCCGACCTCACCAACCCGCTCTTCCCGCCAATCGTCCGCGGCATCCAGGACCGCCTCGAGCGCGACGGCTACACGCCGCTGATCGCCAACACCGACAACGACGCCGAGCGCGAAAGGGGCAGCATCGACGCGCTCAGCGCCCGCCGCGTCGACGGCCTCCTGACCGCCACCGCCCAGGCCGACAGCGCGGCCTTCGCCGCGCTCGCCGAGCTCGAGATTCCGGTCGTCCTGATCAACCGCCAGGTGCTCGGCGGCAATATGCGCTCGGTGGCCCCGGACGACCGCGCCGGGGTGCGACTCGCGGTCGAGCACCTTGTCGGCCTCGGCCACACCAAGATCGCCCACCTGGGCGGGCCGGCCGCGACCTCGACGGGAGCACTGCGCTCGGAGAGCTTCGTGGAGACGATGCGACGGCTCGGCCTCGACGCCGACCCGGCGTTGACCGTCAGCGGCGGCGCGATGACCGAGGCCGAAGGCGAGCGACTCTGTCGCCAGCTGCTTGCCGGCGGCGCCGAGTTCACCGCGATTGTCGCCGCCAACGACCTCGTCGCGCTCGGTTGCTACGACGTCTTCGACGCCGAGGGGATCGACTGTCCCGGCGACGTCTCGGTGGTCGGGTTCAACGACATGCGCTTCGCAGACCGCTTCGAGCCACCGCTGACGACGATCCGGATCCCCCATACCGAGATGGGCGTACGCGCCGCCGAGCTGCTTCTTGAGCAGATTCGCGACCCCGACTCCCCTGCCCGGCACGAGCTGCTCGAGCCGACTCTGGTCATCCGCGACTCGACCGCCCCGCCGCGCCGGGATCCCTAGACACAAACGTTTGCTCTCGTTGTTGACGCGGCCCGGCGGGATCGTTACTGTGCGTCTTGCAATCGTTTGCACAACGAGCGGAGGGAATCTCTAGATGTCGAATGCCGCGTTGGACACGAAGCGCCTTGGCTGGGTCGGAACCGGCCGCATGGGCTTGCCCCTGGCCAAGCGCCTGCTCGAGGCGGGTTGCGACGTCTCCGTCTACAACCGCACCCGCAGCAAGGCCGAGCCCTTGGCCGAGCTCGGGGCGAAGATCGTCGACTCCCCCGGCGAGCTCGCCGATCGCGACATCGTCTTCACGATGGTCGCCGGCTCCACCGACTTCGAGGCGGTGGTGCTGGGCGAGGACGGCCTGCTCTCCCGCCCCGGCGTCGCGCCCGGCATCATCGTCGACTCGACGACGATCTCCGCCGCGGTCGCCGCCTCGGTCCGCGCCGTGGCCGCCGAGCACGGCACCGCGATCCTGGCGGCGCCGGTCAGCGGCAACCCGAAGGTGGTCAAGGCCGGCAAGCTGACCTTCGTCGTCTCCGGCCCAAGCGAGGCCGTCGAGCAATCCCGGCCCTTCCTCGAGGTGATGGCCGCCGGCGTCACCTACGTCGGCGAGGGCGACTTGGCACGGCTGGTCAAGATCTGCCACAACGTGATGCTCGGCGTCGTCTCTCAGTGCATGGCCGAGATCACGGTGCTGGCCGAGAAGGGCGGCGTCCCCCGCTCCGCCTTGCTCGAGTTCCTCAACCAGAGCGTGATGGGCTCGGCCTTCACCCGCTACAAGACCCCGACCTTCGTCCACCTCGACTTCAACCCCACCTTCACCCCGCCGCTCCTGCTCAAGGATCTCGACCTCGGCCTCGAGGCGGCGCGAGAATCGGAGGTGCCGATGCCGGTCACCGCGGCGACCGCCGAGGTGGTCAGCGGGATGATCGGCAGCGGCTACCGCGAGGTCGACTTCGGCGCCCTGCTCGAGGTCGAGGCGAAGGCCGCGGGCCTCGAGCTCGAGCCCGAAGACGTATTCGTCAGCGACGGCCTCTCCACCGACGCCGACGCCGTCGCGCCCCTCTCAGACGGGGCCGAGCGATGAGCCAGCCGACCTTCGGCACGATGGGGGTCGACTGGGAGGAGCGGGTCCGCTTCGACCGCCTCCGCGAGTACCGCCTGGGGCGGATCTCGCGCCTGCTGGAGGAGTCCGAGCTGGGGGCGCTGCTCTGCTTCGACATGGCCAACATCCGCTATGTCACCGCCACCCACATCGGCACCTGGGCGCAGGACAAGCTCAACCGCTTTTGCCTCCTCCCCCGCGCCGAGCTGCCGATCATGTGGGACTTCGGCTCGGCCGCCCGCCACCACCAGCTCTACAACCCCTGGCTCGACGAAGGGCGCTCGCGAGCCGGCATCTCGACCATGCGCGGCGCGATGTCGCCACAGAGCGGGCGCGCGGAGGACGTCGCCGAGAAGATCCGCGCCGAGCTCGCCGAGCGCGACCTGCTGGGCGCGCCGGTCGGCATCGACGCGGTCGAGCCCGCCGTCTTCTTCGCCCTTCAGCGGGCGGGCATTCAGCTGGTCGACGGCCAGCAGTTGCTGCAGGAGGCGCGGCTGATCAAGGGCCCCGACGAGGTGACTCTGCTCGGCACCGCCTGCTCGATGGTCGACGCCGCCTACGAAGAGCTGCACAGGGCGCTGCGCCCGGGGATCAGGGAGAACGAGTGCGTGGCGCTCGTCAACAAGGTGCTCTACGACCTCGGCTCCGAGCACGTCGAGGGCGTCAACGCGATCTCCGGCGAGCGCTGCAGCCCGCACCCGCACGTCTACACCGACCGGATCCTGCGCCCCGGCGACCCCGCCTACTTCGACATCCTCCACAGCTTCATGGGCTACCGCACCTGCTACTACCGCACCTTCGCGGTGGGAAGCGCCTCGCGGGCCCTACTCGACGCCTACCGCCGCTGCCGTTACTACCTCGACGCGGCAATCGAGCTGATCCGCCCCGGCGTCACCACCGCCGAGGTGGTCGCGGTCTGGCCGCGGGCCGAGGAGTTCGGCTTCGCCAACGAGGAAGACGCCTTCGCGCTGCAGTTCGGGCACGGAGTCGGACTCTCGATCTGGGAGAAGCCGATCTTCAGCCGGCTGGTCTCGCTCGACCACCCGGAGGAGGTCCGCGAGGGCATGGTCTTCGCGCTGGAGACGTTCTGGCCCGCCAGCGACGGCTGGTCGGCGGCCCGGATCGAGGAGCAGCTCGTCGTCACCGCCGACGGCTGTGAGGTGATCACCCGCTTCCCCGCCGAGGACCTGGTGATCGCGGGCAACCGGGTCTTCACCGTCGGCGGCGAGCTCTCGGGCGCCCGCGAGCCCCAGTCGAACCTCAACGTCACGCTCGACCACGAGCGCCAGCTGGCGATCCCCCGCGCCGACGACTTCTGAGGCGTCAGGGCGGGCGGGCGCCTGGGCCGATCGGCGGGCCTGAGCCGATCGGCCGTCGGCTCAGGCGTCCACCGGCGGGGCGACCGCGACCAGGTCGAGCTCGACCCGCGCCCCGGGCGAACTGAGGTTGTTGACACAGATCATCGTGCTGGCGGGCTGCCACTCGCCGAAGTACTCGCGCCAGACCTCGTGCATCGCGTCGGCCTCGCGCATGTCGGTGAGGTACTTGGTCGCCTTGACGACGTGCTGCCAGCCGAGGCCGCGGGCATCGAGGACGAGCTTGATGTTCTCGAGCGCACGGCGGGTCTGCTCGCGGATGTCGTCCGGCTGCTGGTGCTCCTCGGGGATGTGCGGGTGGGTGTGGTACAGGGGCGAGGGCGTGGCGCCGGAGATGAAGACGATCGTGCTGCCGGCCGGCACTTCGATCGCCGGCGCGTAGGGCATTTCGCTCGACCGGGCCGGATCCGGGTGGATTTCCTGCGGCCGGGGTTCGCTGCGCTGCTCCATGTTGGGCTCCTTTCGGTTTGGTGAGCCGGTGGCGCCGTGGTCGGACGCCACCGGCAGGACGGCGGGGGCGCCGGCGAGCGGGGAGGCTCCCAGAGTCGTGCCCCGGGAGCCCCCGCTCGCTCCGGCCCTCAGGGCTTGAACCCAGCCGGGTAGCCCTCCCATTTCACGGTCGGTTGGTTCAACTTTTCGGCGGTGTAGACAGGTGCCGGGTAACAGGTGATCGCCGGGACCTTTTCCCCGTTCAGCATCGAAACCGCATTGGCGACGCCGATCCGGGCGCCGAGCGCCGGCATCAGGCCGATCACGGCGTTCACCGTCCCTTCTTCGAGCGCTTCCCTGGAGGTCCCGTACAGGCCCATAGCGATGTAGGGGATCTTGCCTTTGTAGGTGCTCGGCAGGCCCTGCGCTTCCAGCAGGTTGTAGTCGACCGAGTAGATCCACTGGATTTCGGGGTGCGCTTGGGTGGCGTCGGTGAAGGTGTTCAGCCCTTCGGTTGGGTCGACGAAGTTCTGGTTCGTGGCCACCGCGATTTCGATTTCGGGGTACTTTTCGGCGATCCGGGCTTCGAAGCCGGCGAGCCGGTTGCTGGCCCAGGTCGCTTGCTTCGGCCCCGCCATGATCAGCCCGGCGCCGCCGCTCTTGCCTTCTTCCTTCAGTGCTTTGGCGACCAAGTCGGCTGCCTGCTCACCGAGGGCGAAGTCGCTCTGCACGGCCTGCGGAACTTCGTTGCTGTTGAGCAGCGAGCCGGCGACGGACAGCTGGATCCCGGCGCTCTTGGCCTGAGCGACCAGCGGCACCGAGCCGTTGACGTCGGACGGGAGGATGACGACGCCTTTCGTGTTTCCCTGAGAGAGGTCGCCGAACTGCTGCTGCTGGACCTCGGGCGAGGCGTAGCCTTCGGCCGCCAGGGTCGTTCCTGCGACCCCCGCTTCCTTGGCCGCTTCCTGGAATCCCCACGCTGCCGAGATGAAGTATTCGCCCTGCAGGGTGGTCAGCATCTGGGTCAGGGCCTGCCCCGATTCCTTCGCTTTCGGCACTTTGAAGTCGACCGCTTCTTCCATCGAAAGCGTCTTGGAGCAGTATTTTTCGAACGGCTTCGGGGCGGCAAGGTCGACATTGCTGGGCGGCGCGTCGATCAGCAGTGAGCTGCCGCCTTCACCCCCACCTCCGCTGGCGGTTTCTTCGCCGCTCGGTTCGCTCGTCGTAGAGCTCGAGCTTGAGGTCGAGCCGCTCGAACCGCCGCAGGCGGCCACACCCAGGCTCAACGCCAGTGCCAGCAGGATCGCCAGCGGTTTGATCCACCACCGCGGCCCCCGGCTTCCGGTAACGCTTCTCATCGTCTCAATCCTCCTGTTCGTTTGTTGACGCCGACCCAGCGGACGGCAGCGCCAGCTCGAGCAGGCGCTCTCCCCCGTACTCGGCGGGCTCAACCCAGCCCACCGTGGTGCCCATTCGCATGACCATGACCCGGTCGCAGACCGCCTCCAGCTCCTCGACCTCGGAGGAAGAGACGATCACCCCCGCGCCATCGTCGGCGAAGCCTTTGATCAGCTGGTGGATCGCCGCCTTGCCGCCGACGTCGACGCCCTGGGTGGGCTCGTCGACGATCAGCACCTGCGGCCGCGCGTAGAGCGCACGCGCCACCATCACCCGTTGCTGGTTGCCGCCGCTGAGCTCGCCGGCGAGGCGCTCGGGGTCGGCGGGCTTGACGCCGACCCGGCCGAGCAGGGTGTCGGCGATCTCGCGCTCGCGCCGATGGCGGCGCAGGCCGCGCGAGGCGGCCCGGTGACCGGGCGGCAGCAGCAGGTTGGTGCGCAGGCTCTGCGCGAGGGCGAGCCCGTTGCGGGCGCGGTCGCCCGGCAGCAGCAGCAGGCCATGGCGGAGCGCCTGGCCGGGCGAGCGGATCCGCCGCGGCCTGCCGTCGACAAGCATCTCGCCGGCGTCGACCTCCTCGGCCCCGACCAGGGCGTGGACGAGCTGCTCCCGCCCGGAACCGGGGACGCCGGCGATGCCGAGGATCTCGCCCCGCGGTACAGCGAAGGAGATTTCGTCGAAGGAGCCCTCGCGGGTCAACCCGCGAACCTCGAGCGCGACCTCGCCGCTCGAGCGCGGCGCCGAGGCTTCCCTCAGGGAGGGCTCGGCGCCGGCCTCGCCGAGCATCAGCCGGATCAACTCGCCGGTCGAGGCCTCGGCAGGGGTCACGGTCGAGACCTTGCATCCGTCGCGGAGCACCGTGATCCGATCCGCCAGGGCGCTCACCTCGTCGAGGCGGTGGGAGATGAAGACCACCGCGTGGCCGTGCGACCGCAGGGCGCGAATCACCCCGTGCAGGCGCTCGGCGCTGTCGTGGGTCAGCGCGGCCGTCGGCTCGTCGAGGATCAGCAGCCGTCGCTCCGCCGCCAGAGCGCGGGCGATCGCGACCATCTGGCGCTCGGCGAACGAGAGCGAGCCGACCCGGGCCCCGGGCATGACCCCGGCCCCGACCCTCGCCAGGACGGCGGCGGCAAGGTGCTCGTCCTTGCCGCGCGAGACCGACCCCGGCAGGCCCCCCAGCCGCTGCTCGCGACCGAGCGCGATGTTCTCGGCGACCGTCAGGTCGGGGGCGATGACCAGGTCCTGGGGGATCGTCGCGATGCCGGCCGCGAGGGCATCCTGCGGCGTCTCGAAGGTGGCCGGCTCGCCATCGATCCGGATCTCGCCGGTACTGGGCTGGATGTCACCCGCCAGCATCTTCACCAGGGTCGACTTGCCCGCTCCGTTGGCGCCAATCAGGGCGTGCACCTCGCCGGCCCGGAGCTCCAGGCTGACCCGGTCGAGAGCCACCGTGCCGGCGTAGCGCTTGGTCAACTCGCGCAGCTCGAGCAGCGGCGCGGCCGAGCCCACGCTCACGCTTTGCTCTCCACGGCCCCGCCCGGCTTCCTGCGCGCCACGGTGCGGAGCAGGCGATCGACGCTGCCGATCCGGACCCGGTCCCAGAGGACGGCGAGGACGATGATCGCGCCGATCACCATCTGCTGGACGAAGGTGTCGACGCCACCGATGTTGAGGCCGCTGGTGACCATCGTCAGGAAGACGACGCCGAGCAACACTCCCTGCAGGCGGCCTTTGCCGCCGCCGATAGCGACACCCCCGATCACCGCGACGGCGATCGACTGCAGTTCGTAGCCCCCGCCCAGGGTCGGCTGGCCGGAGGCCAGCCGCGAGGAGAGGACGAGGCCCGCGACCCCGGCAAGGAGGCCGGAGATCACGTAGGCCAACGTCGTGTAGCGGGTGACCGACACGCCAGCCAACCGGGCCGCGCGGTTGTTGCTGCCGGTCGCGTAGAGATAGAGGCCGGCGCGACTCACCGTCAGCAGTAGCGCGACCAGGATCGCAACCCCAGCGGCAACCACCACGGTGCCCGGAATCGGGCCGTATTCGTGGGCGCCGAAGTATTCGAAGCTTTTCGGGGTGCCGGTGATCGGGGCACCGCCGGAGATCGTCAGCGCCAGCCCCCGTGCGAAGGACAGCATCCCGAGGGTGACGATGAACGGGCTGAGTTCGAGGCGCCCGATAAGGAATCCGTTGACGAGGCCGAGTACGCCGGCGGAGAGGATCCCCGCGATCAGTCCCGGGACCAGCCCGTGGTGGACCATGACTTCGACTCCGACCACGCTGGAGACGCCGATCAGCGAGCCAACCGAGATGTCGAAGCCGCCGACCAGGAGCGGGAACATCTGGCCCATCGCGACGATCGCCAGCACCGCCCCCTGCTGGGCCATGTTCTGGAGGTTCGAGGTGGTCGCGAACTGTTGCGGCTGCCAGATCGACATCGCCGCTGCAACCGCGATCACCACCGCCAGCAGGGTCAGCTCGGTCCCGTTGAGGAAGGTCGAGAGGCGTACCGAGCCAAAGCGCCGACCCGACGAGGGCCGGGGGGAGCGTGTCGTGCGATCAGCCTCCGGCAGGGCCGCCTGGTCGGGCTTCGCCGACTTCAAGATCCCCACCCGAATCGTCGGCTGCAAACGTATGCAAAGACTGGCGTAGATACTTGCGGGGTCAGGTGAGGGCGCATCGAACGGCTCCTAGTCGAGGGTCGTGGTGGCGGCTTGCGCCGGTGCGGTGAACGCACCGTCGAGCGCCAGCTCGACGGGCTGCGGTGGATCGAGGTGGCCAACCCTGACGAGGCCGTGCTCACAGAGCTTCAGGGCGGGGATCACGCTCGCCAGGCAGGCGAACCCGGCGTTGGTGAGGATCCCGGCGTGGGGACAGCCGAGGGTCTCGCGCAGGGCCCGGGCGACCTGCTCCGATCCGGTCGCCACCTCGGCGACCGGCCGGTGCGAAAAGAGGCCGAGCAGGGGCAGCGCCAGCTCGGCGACGACGCGGTCGGCGGACGCGACCACGGTGCCACCGCCGAGCGCCCGCACGCGGTTCGCCGCCAGCGCCATCGCATCCTCGTCGTCGCCGATCACCATCAGGTTCGAGACGCCGGGATTGATCGTCGTGGCCACCGCGCCACCGGTGATCTCGAGCCCCCGGATCAGGCCAAGCCCGATCCGACCGGAGGCCTCGTGACGATCGGCCACGGCGAGCTTCGCCACCCCCTCGGAGCCCGCGGGAAGGCGTCCGTCCTCGAGCTCGACCTCCTCGATCAGCTCCGCGGTCGCCAGCGAGCCCGGCGTCACCCCGATCACCCGCAGTGTCCCACCGGGGTGGTCGATCAGGAAGTCCTCGGCCTCGAGCTCACGCTCGAGGTGGATCGTCTCGGACCAGGGCGCCGGGTAGGGACGCTCGGAGCGGGCCAGCAGGTACTCGCCATTCTCGGCCGCCACCTGACCGCGGGAGACCACCAGCCGCAGCGTGAACTCGGCCAGGTCCTCGACCACGGCGAGCGAGGCGACCCGGCCGGGCGCGACCGCGCCGTAGTTGCGCTCGACGCCGATGCTGCGGGCGGCCCCGAGGGTCGCCATCCTCACCGCGTCGATCGGGCCGAGGCCCTCGCGCACCGCCATACGCAGCTTGCGGTCTATGTGGCCTTCCTCGACCAGCGAGTCGAGCTCCTGCTCGTCGGTGGAGAAGGCGAAGCAGCCGGCGTCGAGGCCGTGCTCGGTGATCGCCGGCAGCACGGCGCGGAGGTCGCGGGCGCCGGAGCCCTCGCGGATCTGGACGATCACCCCGGCGGCGACCTTTTCGGCGGCCTCCTCGGCGGTCGCGGTCTCGTGGTCCGAGCAAACGCCGAGCGCCACCGACCCCTGCAGGAGCGGCCCGCGCAGGCCCTCGAGGTGGCCGCCGACGACGATGTTGCGCCGCATCGCCTCCAGCCACAGCTCACGGCTGCCGGGTAGCTTCGAGGACGGGTAGTTCCACTCGCGCAGCTCGACGGTGCGTTCGTCTTCGACCAATGTCCGCAGCTCCTCGGGGCCCATCCGGCTCGCGCCCAGCGGCCCCATCCCGAGGGCGCCGCCGAACGGCGAGAGCAGGACGTCGAGCCCCGTGCCCGGCGAGCGGTCGAGCAGCTCTTCGACAGCGGGCAGGCCGAGCACGACCGCCGCCTCGTAGAGACAGGTGCTCATCGCCACAGTGCCGCGGGCGACGAGGACCTCGGCCAGCCGCTCGATCGTCAGCCCCGAGCTGCCGACGTGCAGATGGGGCTCGACGAAGCCCGGCAGGACGAAGAAGCCGTCGCAGTCCACCGCCTCGGTGGCATCGCCGATCGTCTGCGCGACCTCGCCGACGGCGGCGATCCGGTCGCCGGCGATCGCCACGTCGGCCCGCACCAGGCGCCGGGTGTAGACATCGACCACCCGACCGCCGCGCAGGACCAGGTCTGCGGCCGCCCTGCCGACCGCCACCTCCGCCGCGCGCTCGCGACTGAGAGCCTCGGCCTCGACGAGCTTGACACTCTCAGCTTCGCGCATCCTCACTCCTTGTCGGGTGCCTTCCCAAGCGGCTCCGCAAACGATTGCAATAACGCGCACAGCGTATCCCAGCACGAAGCGGCGCGTCAAGCCGCGCCCCTCGAAGCCCGCCGCCACCCCAGCGACGCTCGCCGCCGATCAGTCCTGCGAAGTCGGGGCGGCCGTGGCGGTACCCATCCCAACCGGGAGCAGATAGGCCGGCATGGCTCCTCCCCGTCCGGGGGGCGCTGTGCGTCCTTGGGGCCGCCTCCGGGGCACATGACCTGATGACGAGACAGCCTCCCCGCCCGCGGAGATAGGCCACGACCCGATCTGTCGCGGCCTACCTCCGTGCTCACTACTTGACGATCTGGATCACTCGCTCCATCCCGAGCCTGGTGTGGGGCACGCCGTCCTGGGTTTCCATGAAGCAGACCTGGACGTACCAACCGGGCTTTGCGGTGATCTTCTCCTGCTGGACCGCCCCATGGGAGACCGGCCCGGTGAAGGAGATCGGCGGGCCGGCGATCAGCTTGTTGAGGCCCTTTTCGTTGCCCGAGCGCAACCCCTTGGCCGCATCCTGCGCCGCGGCCTTGCTCTTCACCGGGAAGGCGATGTCCATGTGTACGAGGTAGCCGGCGTTCTTGAAGCGAACGAGCTGACCGACCTTGAGCGTGGTCGGCCCGCGGAAGCCGAACTCGATCGCCGAGACGGTGGCTGCGGGCTTCGGCAGGGCCATGGGCGAGGCCGCCGCGGCGACGCTGAAGCGGTCGGCGAGCTTCGGCGGCCCGTGACCGGGAGCCCCGAGGGCGAGGTATTCGCCGGGGGCGAGGCTGGCCTGGGCTTCGACCGTCTTACCGGGAGCCGATTCGACGCTGAGCACGATCGCCCCGTAGGCGCCGGCGGCATTTGCGTCCTGAGCAGCCTTCGAGTGGAGGAACTTCATCACTTCTTCTTCGCTGACGCCCGGATTGAGCCGGAAGAGGATCGTGGAGGCTTCCCCCTTGGTCTTGTTGGTGACGACGACGTTCACCGCGCCGGACTGCATCGAGCCTTCCGCGCTGATCGAGGAAGAGCTCAGCTTGAGTGAGAGCTTCGGTAAGGAGCCCTGGGCAAAGGCGCCTGGCGCCAGAGACGCGATCAGAAGTGCGACGAGGGCGCAGGTGCCGGCGAGGGCACCGATCAAACGGGTCGTCATATCCCATCCTTTCGGAACGTCGGGTGATGGCCAAAGGTGGACGCGACGAGCGGTATCCAACCACCGGGATCGTCCGCGCGTCAACTCCGGCCTACGGATCCCTCGGCGACATCTCTCCCGTGGAGCTCGGGGACCTGTACGTTCGAGAAGCGGGCCAACTGAGCTACATCCCATGAATTGGAAACCAACTAAAACGGTCTCCGTGAAACTCGGTCCGGCTCAGTGCGGGGTGGCCTGATTTCCCGAACGCCCCTCCTGAACGACGAAACCCCGCTCTCGGGCGGGGTTTCGGCTAAGCGGCTGAAGGGATTCGAACCCTCGACCTTCTGCATGGCAAGCAGACGCTCTAGCCAGCTGAGCTACAGCCGCGTGTTGGCGGAGTTTAGCTTGGCGGGGCGGATCTACGCCTCCCGCGGCGGCTCCGGGGCGGGACCTGCCACAGCTCTGGCCTCGGCTCCCGTCGATCGTTGCCCTGCCAGGCGCCGAGGCCGCACCGGACCACCGCGAACCCCGCGCCGCCGAACCAGGATTCATTCCCTCAGCGGCGAACGCACTTTGGATGGCGCACACTCCGGGTCGAAGTGGGGTTGAGCGTCGCTTCGATCAGCGGGTCGCGAAGAAGGGCCTTCACATCCGCTTTGCGGCCTACATCATCCTCTCGGCCTGGGGGATCGGCATCGTCATCTTCGGCCTCCTCGAGTACCTGGTCAACCGCGACGAGTACACGACGATCTGGCTGGCGCTCTGGTGGGCAATCGAGACGGTGACGACCGTCGGGTACGGCGACGCCGTGCCCAGCAACACGGCGGGCAAGGTGGTCGGAGCCGTCCTCATGCTCGGTGGCCTCTCGCTCTACGCGGTCGTGACCGCGCTCATCACCAGCGCCTTCGTCGCGCGGGCACAGTCCGCCGAAAACAGCGGTCAGGAGGACTCCGCGGAAGACCTCAAGCAGATGCGGCGCCAGCTCGCGGCGATCGAGGCCGAGCTGAGGAGACTCCAGCCGAAAAGAGATTGATCCCGCTCAAGCGCTCGCTGGCCTTGCGAGAACACCGGCCCGATGGTAGGTGTCCTGTCTACCGATATCCCTGGAGGAAGGCTTCCTAGTCGCCTCCCCTGCGAAGTCCTCAGAAGGAGGCCACGAATGGCTGATAAGCCGGTGTTCCTGTTTGCCGCGATCTACGACGACATCCCGGACGCGGAGTCCGATTACGAGGCGGTCTTCGACCTGCACGCCGCCGGTGTGATCGGCACCTTCGACGCGGCAGTGATCGAGAAGCAGGACGGCAAGGTCCACGTCCACAAGACCGAGAAGCCGACCCAGCACGGCGCCTGGACCGGGATCGCCGTGGGGGCGGTCGCCGGAATCCTCTTCCCGCCCTCGATCATCGGCAGCGCCATCGTCGGCGGTGCGGCAGGCGGCGTCATCGGCCACCTCTGGCGCGGCATGTCGCGCTCGGACCTGAAGGAACTCGGGGAGGGTCTCGACGAAGGCGCGGCGGCGCTGGTGGTGGTCGGGGAGTCGAAGGTCGGCGAGAAGATCGAAGAGGCCGTCACCCACGCCCGCAAGGTGATCGAAAAGGAAATCGACGCCGAAGCCGAGGATCTGAAGCGCGAACTCCGGGAGGCCGAGAAGGCCGCGACGTCCTGAGCCCGGCTCGAGCCAGGTCCTAGAGAGCGGCGAGCGCCTCGTCGATCGGGTGCTCGCCGCCGATCGCGTCGAAGGTCCAGTCGACCGTGTGGGGCTGGAAGAGGCAGGCATGGAGGATTGCAGCGACGTCGGCGCGGGGGATCTCGCGGCGGCCGAGCTCGGCGCCGAGCTGGACACGGCCGGTCGGCGGGCCGTCCGTGAGCGGGCCCGGGCGGACGATCGTGTACTCGAGGCCGCTCTCGGCCAGGGCCCGGTCGGCGCCAGCCTTGGCGCGCAGGTACTCGCCGAAGACCTCGCCCTCGCCCGGCGGCGGCGGGTGGGCGGCGCCGATCGAGCTGACCATCAGGTAACGGCGGATGCCGTCGGCCTGGGCTGCCGCGATCAGCTTGACCGCGCCGCCGAGGTCCATCGACTGCTTGCGCTCGGCGCCGGAGCCGGGACCGGCGCCGGCGGCGAAGATGACCGCTTCGGCGCCGCTGACCGCAGCGATCACCTCACGCGGGTCGGCGTTCTCGAGGTCGCAGAGGACCGGCTCGATGCCGTCGGCGTGAAGGTCCCGTTCGTGGTCGGGGTTGCGGATCAGGCCCCGTACGTCGTGGTCCTCCGCGGCGAGCTGCCGGCCAAGCAGGCGGGCGATCTTGCCGTGGCCGCCGGCGATCGCCACCTCCATCTCAGCCCTCGTCCCTCAGCTCGCCGAGGAGGGATTCGAGGTCGAGCGGCCGGGTGAACATCCCGACCCGGTCGCCCGGCCCAGGCTGGGGCCAGGCCTCGCGCGGCCGGTCCCAGTAGAGCTCGAGGCCGTTGCCGTCCGGGTCGCTGAGGTAGAGCGCCTCGCTGACGCCGTGGTCCGAGGCCCCTTCAAGCGGCACCCGCGCCTCTGCCAGCCGCCGCAGCGCGTCGGCCAGGCTGCGCCGGGTCGGGTAGCGGATCGCGGCGTGGAAGAGGCCGGTGCTGCCGGGCGGCGGCGGCGAGCCGCCCTTCGACTGCCAGGTGTTGAGGCCGATGTGATGGTGGTAGCCGCCGGCGGAGATGAAGGCCGCTTCCGCCCCGTAACGGGCGGTCAGCTCGAATCCGAGCACCCCGCAGTAGAACTCGAGCGCGCGCTCGAGGTCGGCGACCTTGAGATGGACGTGGCCGATGTCGACGCCGGGATCGATCGGCCGCGGCGTCAGCTCACTCGCGGCCGCCTCCTCCGCCCCACCCCGCTCGGACACTTCAGGCCTCGCCGTCCAGGGCGGCGTTGACGAGGCGGTCGGCGTCGGCGTTCTGGGCCCGCTTGACGTGGCGGATCGACCAGCCGCCGAGCTCGCCGAGGGCCCGCCGCGCCTCGGCGTGGAGCTCGCGCATGGTCGCGTCCTTGACTTTGTAGCGGCCTTCGATCTGGCGCACGATCAGCTCCGAGTCTCCCACCAGCTCGAGCTCGGTGCCACCGAGCTCGGCGGCTGTCGCGATTCCGAGCAGCAGCGCCCTGTACTCGGCGACGTTGTTGGTGGTGCGGCCGATCCGCTCGGCCCGCTCGGCGACGATCTCGCCGTCCGCGTCGCGGACGACGACCCCGATCGCCGCCGGCCCCGGGTTGCCCCGGGCGCCACCGTCGACGTTGACCGTCAACCTCACCGGCCGCTCGCCACTGCGATCCGGCCGTCGGGGCCAGCCGTGGCGTTCCACTGCCGCGCCGCCGGGTCGAGCTCGGCCAGGCGCCTGCCCTCGGCGATCTCGACCACCGGGCGGGACTCGTCACCGGGGTCGACCGCCCACTGGTGCCAGGTCAGCTCCCAGGCGCAGGTGACCCGCACCTCGGTCGCCGAGCCGCCCCGGCTGCCGACCGAGACCTTCGGCACGCCGAGCGTCCGGGTCAGGCCGGCGACGGTGCGGCCGGCCTCGGAGTGGTTGAAGCGGAAGGCGGCGAGCTCGTGCGGCCCCAGCGCCCCCAGGTCGACGTGCTCGCGGCGGCGAAGCAGCCCCCCCAGACGCTCGCGGGGTGTCCGGTGGCGGGTTCTCACGCGCGCCGGGTCACCTACTGGAGGTGCGTCTTCAGCCGCATCACGGCCTTGGTGTGCAGCTGCGAGACCCGCGACTCGGTCACCCCGAGCACCTCGCCGATCTCGCGCAGCGTCAGGTTCTCGTAGTAATAGAGGGCGACTACGAGCTGCTCGCGCTCTGGCAGCGAGCTGATCGCCTCGGTGAGGCGGTCCTTGACCTCGTTCGAGGCGAGCGCCTCCTGCGGGTCGGCCGCACCGTCGTCGGCGATCGTGTCGAGCAGACTGACCTGGTCGCCGGAGGAGTCGGAGACGGTCCAGAGCTCGTCGAGGGCGTAGACAGAGGAGTTGGCGATCTCCAGCAGCGCCGTCTGCAGTTCCTCTTCGGTCATCTCCAGCTTCGCCGCCAGCTCGGCCTCGCTCGGCGCCCGCTGCAGCTCGTGCTCGAGCTTGGCCTGGGCGGCTTCGATTTCCCGCGCGCGCGAGCGGACCGACCGCGGCACCCAGTCGAGCGAGCGCAGTTCGTCGATGATCGAGCCGCGGATGCGGGTCATCGCGAAGGTCTCGAATTTGATCCCGCGCTCGGGGTCGAAGCGCTCGATCGCGCCGATCAGCCCGACCAGCCCGTAGGAGATCAGGTCAGCGTCCTCGACGTGCGAGGGCAGCCCGGCGCCGAGCCGGCCGGCCACGAACTTGACCATCGGCGAGTAGGCGACCACGAGTCGCTCGCGGGCGCCGTCGTCGTCCTCCTCCTTGTAACGGCGCCAGAGGTCGCGAAGCTCGACTTCTTTGACTCCGGTTTCCATCTCTCAGCAGCTGATTCTACGACCGCTCACGGGGGCTCGACTCATGCGCGGGGGTGGCTTGCAGCGTACGTGTCACGGAGGCGGGCTGCGTCGACCCGGGTGTAGACCTGGGTGGTCGAGATCGAGGCGTGGCCGAGCAGCTCCTGAATCGTGCGCAGATCCGCCCCTCCCTCGAGCAGATGCGTGGCAAAAGAGTGACGCAGGGAGTGCGGCGAGACGCCGGCGGCGAGCGCCGCTTCGCGGGTCCAGAGCCCGAGCCGGCGGGTCACGTCGGAGCTGGAGAGGCGGCGGCCGCTCTTGGAGAGGAAGAGCGCCCGCTCGCGCGGGTCGACGGCGAGCGCGCGACGGCCCTTCTGCAGGTAGCGGTCGAGTGCCCGCTGCGCCGGCGCCCCGACCGGCAGCAGCCGTTCCTTCGAGCCCTTTCCGAGCACCCTCAGCTGCTCGGTTTCATGGTCGAGCGCCCCGAGGTCGAGGTTGACGATCTCCTCGCAGCGCAGGCCGCAGGAGTAGGCGAGCTCGAGCATCGCCCGGTCGCGCAGCTCCAGCGGCGTCCTCGCCGGGATCCGCTCGAGCAGGGACCGCATCTCCTCGACGCTCAGCACCTTCGGCAGCTTCTCGGAGCGCTTCGGGCTCGAGACCAGCTCCGCCGGGTTGGCGCTGGCCCGCTCGGTGCGGACGAGAAAGCCGTAGAGGCCGCGGATCGCGGCCAGCTTGCGGGCCACCGTGGTGGCGGCGGCGCCGGCGCCGGAGAGCGCCGCGGCGTAGCGGCGGACGTCGCGGTGGCGAACCTGACCGGGGCCGATCCCCTGCCCGCCGACCCACTCGACGAAGTTGCCGAGGTCGACGCCATAGGCGCGCCGGGTGCGCTCGGCGGCGCCCCGGGCCCGCAGGTCGCGATCGTAGTCGGCCAGCGCCGTCTGCCAGTTCACGGAATCAGATTCGCCCAGTTCGCCTCACGTCCTGCGCGAAATCATTCGGTTTCCGTTCGAAATCGAGCGGATGCGGTTCAGCCGATGAAGATGGGGGTCCCGACTTCGACCATGTCGTAGAGCTCTTCGACGTCGGCGATCGCCATCCGCACGCAGCCGTGCGAGGCGGCGCTGCCGAGCGATTCGACCTCTTCGGTGCCATGGATGCCGGCGCCTTCGTAGATCGCCATCCAGCGCGCCTTGATCGGATTCGACGGCCCCGGCGGAATCGTCTCGCCGGCGAGGTCGCCCGCCCAGTCGGATTCCGGCACGTGCCAGATCGGGTTTTCTTCCTTCACCTGGATTTCGTACAGGCCTTCGGGGGTTTCGAGCCCTTCCTGGCCGACCGCGACGGTGTAGGTCTTGGTCAGCTTCAGCCCCTGCCAGAGGCGCAGCTTGAAGTTCGCCCGGTCGAGGGTCAGGTAGGAGGGGTAGCGGGCGGCGATCTCCCGCTTCGTGACCTCCGGCTCGGTGGCGTGGACGCGAGCCTTGATCTTGCGGTTGCCGCCGCCCAGGACCGCGGCGCTGAGCTCTTCGGTCAGCAGGTTGTCGCGAAGCTTGCGACCCTCGTGACCGGAGACGATTTCGAGCGAGTCCGAGGCCGGCTCGACGCTCGCGTTCTCCGGTTCGCGGTTGATTTCGGCGGCGACGTGGCGGACGAAGCGATTGATCGCGCCCCCGGAGAAGCTGATCTGCGGCTGGATGCTTTCTTCGATCTCGTCGCCGCTGACGTACCGGGCCAGCCGCCCTGGCACCCCACCTTCCTGACTGCGCTCGAGCGCTTCGGCGATCGCCGGCTCGAGGTCGGCGTGGATCTTCAGCTTCTCCCCATCGAGCCTCCAGCTGTCGCCGTCGAACTTGACGACCAGCGACTCGCGCAGGGGGTCGACCAGCTGGCGGCGCAGCTTCGCTTCGGCCTGGGCGACGGTGAGGCCGCCGACGTCGACGTCGCCGATCGTGATGCCCTGGGCGATCTCGTCCTTGTGCGAGCTGTCATAGGCATAGGCGGCGCCAACGGCGCCGAGCACAAGCACGACGATGGTGATCACCGCTATCCAGGACTTGCGCCCCATCTGCACTGCTCCCCTTCAGTTTTCGGTTGCTGCCTTGGACGATTCGGGACCGCGGACCAGACGATGCAGAAATGATAGGCACCCGGCGCAAAAATGCCGGGCGCAGCACCGCCGCTGCAAGTTCGGGTCGAATCGCGTCCTTTGGCGCCGGTCGGGGCGGATATCTTTGGCCCCATGCGCCCCAAGGATGAGGTTCGCGAGGAGGTCTGGAAGGCGATGGATCGCGAGGGCGTCTCGCGCTTCCCCGGTGCCGAGGGACGTATCCCCAATTTCGCCGGGGCCAAACTTGCCGCCGAGAAGCTCGCCGCCCACCGGCTCTGGAAACGGGCTCGGGTGATCAAGGCCAACCCCGACTCGCCGCAGACACACGCCCGCCGCCTCGCGCTCGAAGAAGGCAAGACGATGATCATGGCGGTGCCGCGGCTGCGCGACCCCCACCCCTTTCGCGTCCTCGACCCGAAAAGGCTCTCGAAAGCGGCGGTCAAGGAGGCGGCGACGATCAAGGGTGCGCTCAAGCACGGCAGCGTCGTCGCCCTCGACGACCTGCCCGAGGTCGATTTCGTCCTCTGCGGCTCCGTCGCGGTCAACCTCAGCGGCGCCCGGATCGGCAAAGGAGGCGGCTACCACGACCTCGAGTACGGGATCCTCGTCGACGCCGGCAAGATCGACTCCCACACCGTCGTCGCCACCACGGTGCACCCGATCCAGATCCTCCGCCAGCACCTGATGGTCACTGCCCACGACCTTCCCTGCGACCTGATCGCGACGCCGCGCGCGGTGATCGAAGTCGAGCGCCAGTACGAGCGCCCCCGGGGCATCCTCTGGGACCACCTGCAGCCGCCCCAGATCCGCGAGATCCCGGTCCTGGAACGGATGGGCTACGCCTGAGCGCGGGCCCTGCCGAGCGGCGTCGGGAAAACGACCCAAAGACCCCCCGCTTGTCGCAATCGATTAGGAAACGTCGGCTGCGTGGAGTAGTTTCAGGCAGTGCGTAACTTCGTTGTCGCCGCATGGGAACGGCGACGCAAACCGGAGCGGGAGTTGAGCGTGATCAAGGCCGACACGGCCGAAAACGCGATCGTGCGTTTGGCCGCTTCTCGCCCCGAGGCCGAGCAGGCGGGCGTCTACGAAGCCTGGCCGGTCGACGAACCGGGCTGCAACCTGCGGCTGACCTTCGCCCCGCGCCAGAAGCCGAGCTAGACGAGGAGCCCGGCAAACCGTATGTACGCATGTGACCGGTGCGGCGCGCGCTTTCACTCGGCGCGGGCTGCGTCTCTGGAGTTCTGCCCCCGCTGCCTGCTGCGCGACGACGCGGCCTCGCCGCTGCATTGGGCGCCGCCGCAGGACGAGCGCGAGCGGCGGAGCGAACGCGAAGGCGACGCCGGCCGCGAGGAGCAGCGGGACAACGGCGGCGACCGCGAGGCAGGGTGAGCCCGATCACGGCAACTGGCCAGCCGGCCAGTTAAATTTGGCGCCTTGAGCGGCGCCGCCGACAACGCCTCGCTGTTTCCCGCCGCCGATTACGGCGACCCGGACCCGACGCCGGCCTGGATGACGGTCGACTGGCGCCAGCACCTGCACCGGGTGCAGACGCCGGGCGCCGAGGTCAACTACGCCGAGATCGGCGAGGGCGAGCCGGTCCTCTTCGTCCACGGCCTCGCCGGCTGCTGGCGCAACTGGCTCGAGAACCTGCCCCATCTCGGCCAGCGCTACCGGGCGATCGCCCTCGACCTGCCGGGTTTCGGCGACAGCCCGATGCCGGTCGGGTGGGAGATCTCGATGCCGGCCTACGGGCGCCTGATCCACGATTTCTGCGACGCGCTCGGCATCGACCGGCTGGCGGCGCTCGTCGGCAACTCGATGGGCGGCTTCGTCGCCACCGAGGCGGTGCTCGAACGCCCGCGGCGCTGCGAGCGACTGGTCCTCGTCTCGGCCGCCGGGATCAGCCTCGCCGAGGCGGGCGGGCGGCGCTGGGGTGCGGCGGCGCGGACGGTGAAGGCGGCGGGGCCTTACCTCGCACCCGACTTCCTGCTGCGGCGGCCGCTCGGCCGCCGCTTCACCTTCAGCCAGATCATGCGCAACCCGGAGAAGCTGCGGCCGGAGCTTCTCGCCGAGCAGATCCGTCCCGGCCTCGGCAGCGACGGCCTCGCCGAGGCCCTGGCCTCGATGGTCGGCTACGACACCCGGCCGCGCCTGCGCGAGATCGCGCTGCCGACCCTGATCGTCTGGGGACTGAGCGACCACGTCGTCCCGGTCGAGGCAGCGCTGGGGTACCACAGGCTGATCCCGCGCTCGCGCCTGGAGATCTTCGAGCGGACCGGGCACGTGCCGATGCTCGAGCGCCCGGAGCGGTTCAACGCGCTTCTCGACGACTTCCTGGGGACTGAGCCGGCTGCGATCGCCGACACCGACGACGCGACGATCGCCTAGGGGCCGCGCCGCTAGCTGGTGACCGCGCCGGTGGCGGCGGACGAAACCGTCGCGGCATACTTGCCGATCACCCCGCGGCCATACTCCGGCGGCGAGGGCGGCGGCTCGTACTTGGCGATCCGCTGCGCGATCACCTCGTCGTCGAGGTCGACCGAGAGGGTGCGAGCGTCGATGTCGACGGTGATCGTGTCGCCGTCCTGAAGCGCGGCGATCGGGCCGCCCTTGGCCGCCTCGGGGGCGACGTGGCCGATCATCAGGCCGCGGGTGGCGCCGGAGAAGCGGCCGTCGGTGACCATCGCGACACTCTCCCCCAGCCCCTCGCCGACGATCGCCGCGGTCACCTGGAGCATCTCCCGCATCCCGGGGCCACCGACCGGGCCCTCGTTGCGGATCACGACCACGTCGCCGGGATCGATCCGCTGGTCCTTAACCGCCCGGAAGCACTCCTCTTCGGACTCGAAGACCCGGGCCGGACCGGTCTGCTGGCGGCGCTCGGTGCCGGCGACCTTGACCACGGCGCCGTCCGGGGCGAGGTTGCCGCGCAGAATCGCCAGCCCGCCTTCCGGCTTGAGCGGCGCCTCGACCGGCGACACGACCTCCTGGCCCGGCGCCTCGCTCGCCGCTTCGGCGACCTCGCCGATCGTCTGTCCGGTGACGGTGATCGCGTCGCGATGGAGCAGGCCGGCATCGTCGAGGCGCTTGAGGATCAACGGCACGCCGCCGGCCGCGTAGAGGTCGGTGGCGACGAAGCGGCCACCGGGCTTGAGGCTGGCGAAGAGCGGCGTCTGCCGCGAGATCCGCTCGAAGTCGTCGACGGTGAGCTCGATTCCGAGCTCATGGCCGAGCGCGATCAGGTGGAGCACGCCGTTGGTCGAGCCGCCGGAAGCGCAGACGCAGGCGATCGCGTTTTCCAGCGAGTCGCGGGTGATCACCTTGCTCGGGGTGATGTCCTCGGCCAGCACCCGCAGCACCAGCTCGCCGATTTTCTCGGCGACGGTCGGCTTCTCGTCGTCTTCGGCCGGGACCATCGCCGAGCCACCGGCGCTCACCCCCAGCGCCTCGAAGGCGCAGGCCATCGTGTTCGCGGTGAACTGGCCGCCGCAGGCGCCGGCGCCGGGGCTGGCGACGCCCTCGAGCTCGTTCAGTTCCTCGTCGGTCATCTCGCCCGCGTTGTGGGCGCCGATCGCCTCGAAGATGTCGAGAATGGTGACGTCGCGGCCGTGCCAGTGGCCGGGGGCGATCGAGCCGCCGTAAAGCACGACCGAGGGCACGTCGAGCCGGGCCAGCGCCATCGCGCAGCCGGGAATCGTCTTGTCGCAGGCGCAGAGGGCGACGATCGCGTCGAACTGGTAGCCGCGAGCCATCAGCTCGATCGAATCGGCGATCACCTCGCGGCTGATCAGCGACGCCTTCATCCCCTGGGTGCCCATCGTCACCCCGTCGGAGACGGCGACGGTGTTGAACTCCATCGGCGTCCCACCCGCTGCCCGCACTCCCGCTTTGACGTGCTCGGCGAGAGCGCGCAGGTGGAAGTTGCACGGCATCGCCTCGGTCCAGGTGTTGGCGATCCCGATCGTCGGCCGGCTAAGAGCATCGTCGTCGAAACCGATCCCCTTCATGTAGGCGCGGGCATGGGCGCGGTCGGGACCGTCGAAGACGGTCGCCGAGCGGGGGCGTGGATAGCTGGTCGCGGTGTCGCCGTTGGTGCTCATTCGGGGAAATCTACTGGCGAGGCTCCGCCGCTCGCAGGCAGGGACGCAGGGAGCCCGGGATAGGCGCGCTACGCGGCCGACTGAGGACGCGGCCTGCGGGCGGCGGCGGCCGCCAGGCCGAAGACGTCGACGGGCCCAGCCCCAGCGCCGATCTCGCGGAGGCCGTTCTTGACCGCCTCAGAGGTGATCTCGCGGGCCTTTTCCGCTGCCCCGAGGAGATCGTGGCCTAGGGCCAGGAAGGCTGCCAGCGAGGCCGAGTGGGTGCAGCCGGATCCGTGCGAGGCGCCGGCCTCGTAACGGGGCCCGTGGATCGGCGTCACCCCCTCGCCGGCGTAGAAGTAATCGACGACCGCATCGCTGTGGCCGCCGGTGACCACCGCTGCCTTCGGGCCCAGCGCCACCACCGCCCGCGCCAGGTCCTGCTGGGATATGTCCTCGGCGCTGCCCGTCAGCACCCTGGCCTCGGGAATGTTCGGAGTCACAACCGTCGCCAGCGGCAGCAGCTTTTCGATGCAGAGTCGCCGGGCCTCGTCTTCGAGCAGGATCGCGCCGCTCTCGGCGATCATCACCGGGTCGATCACCACCGGGGCGTCGCCGACGTGGACAAGGGCCTCGACCACCGCCTCGACCGTCTCGGCCGCCCCGAGCATCCCGATCTTGACCGCGTCGACGCCGATGTCATCGGCGACCATCCGCACCTGGGCGATGATCGTCCGCGGCGAGACCGCCTCGACGATCTCGACCCCAACCGTGTTCTGCGCGGTGATCGCGGTGATCGCGGTCGTCCCGTGCACGCCGATCCGCGCGAACGCCTTGAGGTCGGCCTGGACACCGGCTCCGCCACCCGAATCCGAGCCGGCAATCGAGATCACGGTGGGCACGCGCGCCATCTCGCCAGCCTAGATGAGCAGTGCCACGACCAGGTTCGACCGGGGCGCACCCGGGTGGGCCTGGCCGTGGCCCCACTCATCTACGGCGCCGCCACCCTCGGCGGCGGCTGCATGGTCCGGGCGTAGATGCCCATGGTCGAGCAGGTGAGGTAGCCGAGGAGCTCGAGGCGGGCGAGGGAGGCGGCCGCCTCACCGCCTGCAAGATCGAGGGCGACGGCGACGGCGTCGCAGGTGCAGGCACCCGCCTCCACGGTGGCGAGGATGGCGGCGAGGGAGAGGTCGAGCGGTGGGCCCTCGCGCTCGAGCTGGCGTGCTCCCGGGCCGAGGAGAGCGTCGAGGACGTCCTGGGCGTTGCGGACGAGGCAGGCACCGCCCGCGAGCAGCTCGTTCGGCCCGGCCGAGGTGCGGGAGTTGACCGGGCCGGGCACGGCGCCGAGATCGCGGCCGAGCTCGGCGGCCAGGTCGGCGGTGATCAGCGAGCCGGAACGGGCCGCCGCCTCGACGACGACGGTCATCCCGGCGATAGCGGCCATGATCCGGTTGCGGGCGGGGAAGGTCCAGCGCCAGGGGGCGGCGCCGGGCGGAAACTCGGAGAGAACCAGGCCGGTTTCGCTGATCCGCCGCCAGAGCGAGCGATGGGCCGCCGGATAGGCGACGTCGGGGCCGCAGCCGAGAACGGCGATCGTGCGCCCGGCGCCATCCTGGGCACCGCGGTGGGCGCAGGCGTCGATCCCGAAGGCGAGGCCGCTGACGACGACGATCCCGGCAGCGGCCAGCTCGCGACCGAGGTCCCGCGCCATCTCGCGGCCGTAGGAGGTGGCGCGGCGCGAGCCGACCACGGTCACGGCGGCGAACGGCTCGAGGCCCTCCAGCAGCCGCGGGTCGCCGCGGGCGATCAGCGCCCAGGGCGCGTCGGCGGCGTCGCGGAGACCGGCCGGATAGAGGTGATCGTGGCGGCAGGTTGCCCAGCAGCCGGCTGCCTCGATCTCGCTCTGGAGCTCCGTCTCCCCCAGCGCCGCGACCCGCCCGAGCAGCTGGGTGGCGACCTTCGGGGCCGCCGCCGCGACCAGGTCCTCGTTCGAGAGCCGCAGCAGCTCCGGCGAGCGCGAACCCGGCTCGCCCGTCGCCAGGTTTTCGATGTAGGGCCCAAGCAGGGCCAGCAGCCGCGCACGGCGCAGGCAACCAGGGCAGGCGCGCGGTGGCTCAGTCACGATCCCGCCTCCGCAGCTGCAGGGCCTGGGCCATCTCCTCGGCGCCGATCGTCTCCTTTTCCGCCAGGTCGGCGACCGTCCGCGCCAGCCGCAACGCCCGGTCGTGGGCGCGACCGCTGAGCCGCTGCCGCACGTAGAGTCGCGCCAGTAATGCCCCGGCCTCGGCGCTGAGCAGCGTTTCGCGCGCCTCCGAGGGCGTCATCTCGGCGTTGGTACGACCGGGGCCGAGGCGCCGGGCCTGGCGCTCGCGGGCCGCTCCGACTCGCTCCCGGACCGCCGCCGAGGGCTCGCCAGGAGGCCCGCCGATATCCGTGGCACTCGGCTGTCGGACGGCGGCGAGGATGTCGATGCGATCGGCGAGGGCTCCGCTGAGGCGGCCGCGGTAGCGCTGCACCGCGATCGGCGGGCAGCTGCAGTCCGGATCCGCCTCGCCGCGACCGCACGGGCAGGGGTTGGCCGCCGCCACCAGCATGAAGCGGCAGGGCAGGGTGCGGCCACCGGCCGCCCGGGCCAGCGAAACCTGACCGATCTCGAGCGGCGAGCGCAGCGCCTCGAGCGCGTCGCGGGGGAACTCGCAGAGCTCATCCATGAAGAGAACTCCGCGGTGAGCGAGCGTGATCTCGCCCGGCCGGGGCGGCGAGCCGCCGCCGACCAGACCGGCAGCGCTGATCGTGTGGTGGGGAGCACGGAAGGGGCGGCCGCCGAGGCCTGCGCCGAGCCTGCCGCAGGCGCTGGCGATCCGCGCCACCTCGAGCGCCTCCGACGGCGCCAGCGGCGGCAGGATCGAGGGCAGTCGGCTCGCCGCCAGCGACTTGCCCGCCCCGGGGGGCCCGATCATCAACACCGAGTGCCCCCCTGCCGCGGCGACCTCGAGCGCGTGGCGCAGGTGCGGTTGTCCACGCAGATCCGCCAGGTCAGGACCGCCATGAGACTGCTCGCCCAACAGCTCCAGCGGCGCCGGCGGATGCGGCTGCCACTCGCCCGCCGCCAGCGCGGGCAACTCCGCAACCCCGGCCAGCGGCAGCACCTCGATCCCGTTAGCCAGAGCCGCCTCGGGCCCGTTCTCGGCGGGAACGACGATCGCCTCGAGCCCTCCCTCCCGCGCCGCCTCGGCGATCGCCAGAGCGCCGTGGATCGGGCGCGTGGCGCCGTCGAGGGCGAGCTCGCCGGCCAGGGCGACGTTCGCCAGGCCGGTCCCCGGAAGCTGATCGGAGGCGGTCAGCAGGGCGGCGGCGATCGCCAGGTCCATCCCCGGCCCGGCCTTGCGCAGGCTGGCCGGCGCCAGGTTGACGACGATCCGCTGCAGCGGGAACTCGAAGCCGCAGTTGACGAGCGCCGCCCGGACCCGCTCGCGCGCCTCCCGCACCGCCGCGTCGGGCAGGCCGACGATCGCGAAGGCGGGCAGGCCGCGGTGGACGTCGACCTCGACCCGAACCGGGCGGGCCAGGATGCCGTCGAGGGTGAAGGTGCGGGCGGTGGCGAGCACGGCCACGACGCTACGGAGCAAACCCGCACGGGTGGGATACCGGTGTGCCAACTCTCCCACCTGAATTGGAAGAGAGGCGCAGCTCAGCTGTCGGCGAGTCCTCCCATGAAGGCGAACGGGTTGGGTGGGCGCTCCTTCCAGGCCAGCGCCCAGACCCCCTCGACCTTGACCCTGCCGTCGGCCGGGGCCTCGGCGCGGATCCGCTCGGCGAGGGCGTTGGCGGCATCCTCGTCGGCCGCCCCGACCAGCACGAAGCGCCAGCGGTGGACGTTCGGCAGTCCCTCTTCCCGCAGTCGCTCGGCGAACTTGACCGCCTCGTGGCGGGAACCGAGGTCGACCCTGACCTCGTATTCCGGGTAGCCGCGTTCTTCGGCTTCCCGATCCTCCGTGCGCATCAACTCGACCCGCTCGGCTTCCTCCTCCTCGTCGGAGCGCGGCAACGGCTGGTCCGAGTCCTCCCACTCCTCGGCGACGGCGTGCCAACGGCGGATCTCCGCGGTGACGTTCCAACCATGTTCCTGGGCCAGTCGCAGAACGACCTCCCGCGCTCGATCGAGCTGCTCACGGGATCCTCCATACAGATAGACCCGCGCCTCGTCGCGGCTGACGATCACGCGGTCGGAGAAGTCGCGGCTGAGGTCGTGCTCGAGCTCGGTCGCCTCGAGCCGCTCGACCAGGGCGTGCCCGTGCCGCGTCTCGTGCGGGTCGATCTCCAGCCGCCATTCGTCGTTCATCGCCGAAACAGCCTATTTCCTCGGTGGGCTGCCGCATCAAGAGGGGGCGAACCCGGACGCCCCCGCCGCTTGCATCCGGATGACGCAGAAGCGCCTCAGCACCGGCCGCCGTGCCGAGCAGCTCGTCGCCGAGCGGCTCGAGGCCGCCGGCTGGCGAATAGTGGCCCGCAACCCCCGCACCCGCCAGGGCGAGCTCGACATCGTCGCCCTCGACGGAGGCACCCTCGTCTTCGTCGAGGTCAAGGCCGGCCGGGCCGGGGCCGGTCACGGTCCCGAGCGGCCGGTCCTCTCGGTCGGCCCGCGCAAGCAGCTCCAGGTCCGCCGCCTCGCCGCCGCCTTCATGGCCGCTCGCCGTGACCTCCCCCGCTACGCCGAGATCCGCTTCGACGCCGTCGGCGTCACCTTCGACCGCGCCGACCGCCCCGTCGCGATCGAGCACATCGAGGGCGCCTTCTGAGCGGCTAGAGAGCCGCCTCGACCTCGTCCACGGTGAGCCCCAGCTGGGAGTAGGCGACGCTTTGGAACGAGCGGCGGTGCAGTGGAGAGATCCCGATCTCCTCGATCGCGGCTCGGTGCTCGGGGGTCGAGTAGCCGACGTGCTCCTCGAAGCCCCAGCCGGGGTGCGCCAGCGCCGCTTCGCGCATGTAGCGGTCGCGGGTGACCTTGGCGATAACCGAGGCGGCCGCGATCGCGGCGCTGGTCGCGTCGCCGCCGACCACCCGCCGGTGAGGAACCCGGCAACGGGGCAGTGCGAAGCCGTCGACCAGCGCCATCACCCCCTCCTCCAGCTCGAGCCGCTCCAGCGCCACCCCGAGCGCTTCGACGTTGGTGACGTGGAGGCCGCGGCGGTCGATCCCGGCCGCCGAGCGGACGACGACGCTGACCCGCTCCGCCGCCCGCAGGACGCCGGGGAAGACCTCGAGCCGCCGCTCCTCGCTCATCTGCTTGGAGTCATGGAGACCGCTCAGCGCCCGCCGGTCGGACATCGAGAGCGACTCATAGTCGATCAGCACCCCGGCCGCGACCAGCGGCCCGGCCAGGCAGCCGCGGCCGGCCTCGTCGGCGCCGGCCACGAACCTGCTGCCGAGCGCGCGGTCGAAGGCGAACAGGCGGCGGCTGCGGGCGAGCCGGCGGCGGTGGGTGCGCGGCTGCTCGCGCCGGCCCTCGCGCGGCTGCGACTGCGGCGTCACCGCAGGCTCAGAGGAGCCCGATCCGGTCAGGCGGCCAGTAGGTGGCGAAGGCTTCGCCGATGATCCATTCCTTCGGGACAGGGCCCCAGAAGCGGCTGTCGTCGCTCGCTCCACGGTTGTCGCCCATCATGAAGTACATCCCGGGTGGAATCGTGATCGTCTTCGGCAAATCGCAGGCGCTGCCGTTGCCGCAGGGGGTGATGTAGGGCTCGTCGGTCTTCTCGACTCCGTTGACGACCGGGTGGCCGTCCTTGACCGAGAGGGTGTCCCCCGGCCCGGCGACGATCCGCTTGATGAAGTTCTGGGTGGACTCTTCCGCGGTCGGCTTGGGGCAGGGCTCGCCGATGTTGACCGGTTCCTGGCCGTTCACCTTGGCGCCGCATTCAGCGCCGCCGCCGTCGGCGCCAACCGGCGGGTGGAAGACGACGATATCGCCGACGTGTGGTTCGTGGAGGTCGTAGATGAAGCGGTTGACGAGCACCCGCTGGCCGACGTCGAGCGTCGGCTCCATCGATTCGGAAGGGATCTGGTAGGGCTTGACGATCCAGGCCTGAATCGCCAGCGCCAGTCCGAGGGCGAGCGCGACGATGACGACCAGCTCGATCAGGCCGCCCGCTTTGCCCTTCGGCTTCGGGATCCCGAGTCTCAGTCTTTTGAGTCCTCGTCGGAGTCGCCGGAGGGCTCCGGCTCCTCGTCCTCGGCATCCTCGGGCGCTTCGGCGCTCTCCTCGGTCTCCCCGGCCGCGGGCGCCTCGGCGTCCGTACCAGCCGCTGACTCAGTCTCCGCTGCCACGTCGGCCACCGCGGTCTCCTCGGCCTGCTCCGCGACCTCCGCGGGCGCCTCGGCCGCCGCCGTCGGCTCGTCGCTCTCCCCCTCCGCGCCGCTGTCCTCCCCCTCGGCCGCGAGCGGTGCCGCCACCGTCTCGGCCTCCTCCTGGGTGACGCCCTCGGCGTCGGTCGCCTCCGCCTGCTTGGCGGGCGCGGACACCATGTCCTCGTCGATCCCCCAGCGCCGCTCGGCGACGCGGGCGGCCTTGCCGACCCTCCCGCGCAGGTAGTACAGCTTGGCCCGTCGCACGTCGCCGCGCGCCGCAACCTCGAGTTTCTCGATCTTCGGCGAGTGCAGCGGGAAGGTCCGCTCGACGCCGACCCCGAACGACTGCTTGCGGACCGTGAAGGTCTCGCGCACGCCCGAGCCCTGGCGCCGCAGGACGACGCCCTCGAAGACCTGGGTCCGTTTCCGGGTTCCCTCGATCACCTGGAAGTGGACGCGGACGCGGTCGCCGGGGCCGAATTTGGGCAGCCCCTTCCGCAGCTGGTCGCGCTCGATGCTGTCGATAATCGTGCTCATCGGAAAGATTCTCTGTCTCGGTGCGAGAAAAAACCGCCGGACCCGGAACGCCTGGGAACCGCGCGGTGGCGGAATGGTAGAGCAAGCGCGCACTCGACAGGGGTCTGACCGGCGCCCGCAACCGGCATCACTGGCGTTCGTCGAGTTCTTCGTGCTCGCGGGCGCGGATCCGGCTCTGCTCCAGCCGCCACTCGCGCACCTTGCCGTGGTCCCCGGAGAGCAGGACCTCGGGCACGGTCCAGCCCCGGTACTCGGGCGGCCGGGTGAAGTGCGGGTACTCCGGCATCCCCTCCAGCAGCTGGCTGTAGGACTCCTCCGCCGCTGAGTCCTCGTGGCCGAGGGCGCCGGGGAGCTTGCGCATGAGGACGTCGGCGACGACCATCGCCGGCAGCTCGCCGCCGGCGAGGACGTAGCGGCCGATCGAGACCTCGTCGTCGGCGAGGTGCTGGTGGACGCGGTCGTCGAAGCCCTCGTAGCGGCCGCAGAGGAGGGCGACGTGGGGCTCGGCGACCAGCTCGTCGGCGAGCGGGTCGTCGAGCAGACGGCCACTCGGCGAGAGCAGCACCGTGCGCGGCCGCGGCCCCTCGCCGTAGGCGATCCTCAGGGCGGCGTCGACGACGTCGACCCGCAGCACCATCCCGGCGCCCCCGCCGTAGGGCGAGTCGTCGACCTGGCCCGCTTTCAACGGGGTCGTCCTGCGGTAGTCGAAGAGGCGCAGCTCGTTGCCTTCGGCAACGGCGTTGGTCACCGACCGCTGCGTCCCGAACCACTCGAAGGCCTCGGGAAACAGCGTGAAGATGTCGAGCTTCAATCGAGGATGTCGACGATGACGCGGCGGTCGATCCGCACCGCCGCGGCCTTGGCGATCGTGCGGATCGCGTTGGCGACCCGGCCGCCCTTGCCGATCACCCGGCCGAGGTCGCCGTCGGCGACGCTGATCTCGTAGACGAGGTCGCCGTCCTCTTCCAGCTCCTCGACCTCGACCTTGTCGGGCTCCTCGACCAGCGCCCGAACCAGAAATTCGAGCAGCTCGGTCATCGAGCGGTCGGAATCGGCCATCGGCGCTCTCAGCTGCCGCGGGCGGCGATGCCCTTGGTGCGCAGCAGCCCGGCAACCGTCTCCGACGGCTGCGCGCCGTGCTCCAGCCAGTGGCGGGCGCGCTCCTCGTCGAGCACGATCGTCGAGGGCTCGGTCTGCGGGTTGTACTGACCGATCGTCTCGATCGTCCGCCCGTCGCGGGGCGAGCGCTTGTCGGCGACGACGATCCGCCAGATCGGGTTCTTCTTCGAACCCACCCTTCTGAGTCTTATCCGCACAGCCATGAGCCGCAGCAGGTTACAGGATGGGCGCCGCCTAGCGCCGGCGGACCTTCTGCTTGGGCATCTGCCCGCTCATCTGCATCAGCTTCTGCGGGTCCGGCATCTTGCCGTTGGCCATCGAACGCATCAGCACCCGCATCTGGTCGAACTGCTTGACCAGTGCGTTGACGTGCTGGACTTTCGTCCCGGAGCCGTTGGCGATCCGTTTGCGGCGCGAGCCCTTGATCAGGTGCGGATCGGCGCGCTCGGCGGGGGTCATCGAGAGGATGATCGCCTCGGTGCGGTCGAGCTCGCGCTCGTCGATGTTGGCGTTCTTCAGCTGCTTCATCGCCCCCATCCCCGGCAGCATCCCGAGGATGCCGCTGAGCGGGCCCATTTTGCGCACCTGTTTCATCTGCTGGAGGAAATCCTCGAGCGTGAACTGGTCATGCTTGAGTTTCTGCTGCAGGTCTTCGGCGGCCTTCTCGTCGACGTGCGATTCGGCTTTCTCGATCAGCGAGAGGACGTCACCCATGCCGAGGATCCGCTGCGCCATCCGGTCCGGGTGGAAGCGGTCGAAGTCCTCGATCTTCTCGCCCGTCGAGGCGAACAGGATCGGCTTGCCGGTGACCGCTTTGACCGAGAGCGCGGCGCCGCCGCGGGCGTCGCCGTCGAGCTTGGTCATCACCACGCCGTCGAACTCGGCCGCCTCGGCGAAGGACTCGGCGACGCCGACCGCGTCCTGCCCGGTCATCGCGTCGACCACCAGCAGGACGTCGTCGGGGTCGGTCCGCTTGCGGATCTTGGCCAGCTCGGCCATCAGCTCCTGGTCGATGTGGAGGCGGCCGGCGGTATCGATGATGAGGACGTCGCGGCGCTCCTCGCGGGCGCGGTCGAGCGCCCAGGTGGCGATCTCGACCGGGTCGGCCTCGGTGCCCTGCTCGTAGACGTGGGCGCCGGCGCGGCCGCCCATCGTCACCAGCTGCTCGACCGCGGCCGGCCGGTAGACGTCGCAGGCGGCGAGGGCGACGTCCTTGTTCTGCTTGCCGAAGTAGTGGGCGAGCTTGGCGCAGGCGGTCGTCTTGCCGGAGCCCTGCAGGCCCGACATCAGGATCACGGTCGGGCCGGAGTGAGCCATCGTCAGCTCCTCCCCGGTCCCGCCCATCAGCCCGGCCAGCTCCTCGTTGACGATCTTCACCACCTGCTGGCCGGGATCGAGGCTCTCGAGCACGTCGGCGCCGAGGCAGCGCTCTTTCAGCGTCCGGGTGAACGATTTGACGACTTTGAAGTTGACGTCCGCCTCGAGCAGGGCGAGGCGGATCTCGCGCATCGCCGCATCGACGTCGGACTCGCTCAGCTTGCCGCGCGAGCGGACCTCCGAGAGCGTCGACTGCAGGCGGTCGGAAAGCTGGTCGAACATCCAGTCAGCCTAGCCGTTCGCCGCTTGTAGCCCTGTGGGCGACAAAGGGCGAACGCTCACTCGGCGAGCAGCGCCTTGGCGTAGTCGCCGGGGTCGAACGGGCGCAGGTCCTCGAGCGTCTCGCCCACCCCGATCAGCTTCACCGGGATTCCGAGGTCGGCGGCGATCGCCAGCGCGATCCCGCCCTTGGCGGTGCCGTCGAGCTTGGTCAGGACGACACCGTCGACCGCGACCGCCTCGGAGAAGATCTTCGCCTGGCGCAGGCCGTTCTGGCCGGTGGTCGCGTCGATCGAGATCAGCGTCTCGTGGGGGGCGTCGGGGATCTGCTTGGCAATCACCCGCCGCACCTTGCCGAGCTCGTTCATCAGGTCTGTCTGGGTGTGGAGGCGGCCGGCCGTGTCGACGATGACGACGTCGGCGCCGCGGGCACGGGCGGCGCTGATCGCGTCGTAGGCGACGGCGCCGGGATCGGCCCCTGCTTCGCCGCGGACCAGCTCGGCGCCGGCGCGCTCGGCCCAGGTCTCGAGCTGCTCGGCGGCGGCGGCGCGGTAGGTGTCGGCGGCGGCGAGAACGACCGAGAGGCCGAACTCCTTGCTCAGGTGCCAGGCGATCTTGCCGATCGTCGTCGTCTTGCCGG
>JAFDWC010000119.1 GCA_018268655.1 Actinomycetota bacterium | reverse complement strand
GTTCGCAGACGGCGGTGCCGCCGCCGGTGTGGCGCAGCTCGGGGTCGCGGGTCAGGTTCCCGGTGATGACCACCACGTTCACGTTCGAAGCTGCCAAAACACTCACTCCCTCTGAAGATCGTTTAGCTGGGTTCCAGTGTAAGCAGGCCGACGGCGCTACTTCTCCCCCCGTGGGCGCGCTTTCCGCGCAAAGACCGGGGGTGATCGGCGAGGCGGCGTTACTCGGCGGCGGCGGCGGGCTCGCCGCGATCCTCGCGGGGGCCGGGGCCGGGACCCGCGGCGGTGCGCTCGCGCGGACCGGGGGCGGCGGTGGTCGCCGGCGGCACGATCGAGGGCGTGCCGGGTTCGACTTTGAAGATCCGGAAGCGGAGGACGCCGTCGGCGATCTTCAGGTTGTGGTCGAGCGAGCCGAGCAGCGAGCTCGGGGCCTCGAAGCGAAACCAGCGGTAATCCGCCTCGGTGCGGTGGTTGATCTCGTAGGCCATCTTGCGCAGACCCCAGGTGTTCTCCTCTTTCAGCGTGCCGGCGGCCTCGATTTCGCCGCGGGCGCTCTGCGCCAGGGCGTCGCGCGCCGGGGCGTCCAGTTGGGGGTCCAGCATCAGGACCAGCTCGTATTCGCGTGCTGCTGCCAAAACGGCGAAGGACTATAGCGACGGCGCGGCTTCGGGGCGGCGTCGATCCCGAGCTAGTGCGGCGCGAACTCGGCCGAGCCGTCTCCGGGAGCCGCAGCGGGAGGCGGAGGAGGAGTGGGTTCCGGTGGAGGTGGCGGGGCCGGAGCGGGTGTGGGTTCCGGCACCGGCTCGGGGGGTGAGGGCGACGGGGCTGCGGGTTCCGGCGCGGGTTCGGTTACGCGTTCGGGCAACGGCGCGGCCGCCGACCTCGGCCTCCCGGCGGGCTTGTGCCCGGGGCGCCGCTCGCGCCGACGCCGAGGTTTGGGCTGCCGTGGCGCCGGCGCGCGCCGACGCTCGGGCCGGACGCGAGGCGGCTGGGGCGCTCCGTCCGTCTCCGGGACGGAAGAGGCGTCGCGGCGATGCCGCTGCTCCACTCGCGGCAGCCCCACGTCCCGGCCCAGCGGCGGGGGTGCCGGTGCGCGCAGCAGCCCGGGGAGCACCGCCGCCACCGCGAGCGCCGCGGCGCAGGCGGCGACGACCTTCGCCACTCCCGTCCACCGAATCCTCAGCGACCGCACCGAGGGCCAAGGCCCTGGCGGCCGCGATCTCTCCCCCTCGCCGCCGGCTCAGGCCGGGTTGAGGCGCCGAAGCTCCTCGATGTCGGCGAGCTGGTCGTCGACCCAGTCGCCGGGGTTGCGGGAGAAGATGATCTCCTTCAGGCCCTGCGACCAGCGCCGCTTGGTCTCCGGGTCGAGGGTCAGCGCCCGGTAGATCGCGTCCGCCTGCTGCTGGATGTCGAACGGGTTGACCGAGATGCAGTAGTCCCAGAGCTCCTGGTGGGAGCCGGTGTTCTCGGAGAGCATGAGGACCCCGTCGCGGGTGTTGACCGCCGGCGCCTCCTTCGCGACCAGGTTCATGCCGTCGAAGATCGAGTTGACCATCAGCAGGTCGAAGTGCTTGTAACGGGCGACCGCGTCGTAGAAGTTCTCGTAGATCTTGAGGTCGATCGGCATCCAGTCGGTGGTGCCGTGGCGGTGGTTGACGACCGCGACCAGGGCCTCGATCCGCTCCAGGTACTCGGCGTACTCGGGCACGTCCTGGCGCGAGGGCTGCAGATGGGCGATGAAGGTGACCTCTTCGCGGAACTCCGGGTGCTGGATGAGGAAGGTGTCGAAGGCGGTGAAGCCGCGCAGCACGTTCTTCGAGAGGTCGGCGCGATCGACCCGGATGATCAGGTACTTGCGCCGCCGCTCGAGCACCTCGCGCTCGGCCTCGGCCACCTCCGACGAGGCCGCCGCCCGCTGCAGGCGGTCGGCATCGATCCCCAGCGGGTAGGCGCGGGCCAGGGTGCGCCCGCCCTCGTGCCGCACCTCGCCGGTCGAGTAGTCGACGTCGGCGTCGAGCAGCTCGTCGCAGCAGCGGAGGAAGTTGATGCAGTAGGCGACGGTGTGGAAGCCGATGATGTCGTTGGCCAGCATCCCGTCGTAGATCGCCTCGCGGATCCGGGTCGGCAGCACCCGCCAGCTGTCCGGCTGGGTCCAGGGGATGTGGACGAAGTGGTGGAGGAAGACGTCCGGGCGCTGGTCGCGGATCATCCGCGGAGCCGTGTAGAGGTGGTAGTCGTGGAGCATCACCAGCGGGTCCCGCTGGCCCTCGATCTGGGTCAGCACCGCGGCGGCGATGTCGCGGTTGACGGTCTGGTAGCCGTAGTCCCAGGCGTCGAGCTCCTGGCGGCGGATGTCCGGCGCGTTCGAGAGGTCCCAGAGGTAGTGCTGGATGAACCAGAGGATCGGGTTGGCGATCACGTTGTAGAAGCGGTCGTAGGCCTCCGGGTCCGAGCCGACCAGGCAGACCCGGTAGTCGATCCCGGCGAGCGAGATCGAGGTCGGCCCGCTCGCTTCGAGCGAGACGGCGACGTCCTCGTCGGTCATCGCCGAGGCGATCCAGAGCGCGTCGCGGTGGCGGACCAGGCCCGAGAGCGCGGTGACCAGGCCGCCGCCCCCCCGCCGCACCGTGCGCTCGCCGTTCTCGTCGCGTTCGAACTGTGCTGGGCCGCGGTTCGAGACGATGATCAGCGGCGAGGAGTCCACTGCGAAAAGACTACGCGGTCGCGGCCGGTCGGCCGCCGGCGCGGCTCAGGATTCGAGCGAGGTGAACAGCTCGAGCCAGTCGCGCAGCAGCCGCGGCGAGAGGAACTGGCGCCGCGCGTGCTCCTTGCCCTCGCGGCCGAGGCTCTTGCCGAGGCCCGGGTCGCCGAGGATCTCGAGGCAGCGCTGGGCGCACTCGGCGGGCGAGTTGACGAGGTAGCCGGAGATCCCGTCTTCGATCTGAAGCGGGATCCCGCCGACGTTGCCGGCGACGGTCGGCCGCCCCTTCCAGAGCGCCTCGGTGACCGTCAGCCCGAAGCCCTCGCGGATCGACTTCTGCAGGACCACGTCGGACTGGGACTGGAAGGCGTTGACCTCGATCGCGCCGACGTTGTTGAGGTTGCTGAGGATCTTGATGTCGGGGTCGTTGTTCGCGTATTCGTAGGTCTTCTGGAAGTACTCGCGACCCTCCGGGTCGTCGCTCGCCATCGAGCCGACCATCGCCAGCTGCGCCTCGGGGATCTGCTCGGTGACCTGGCGGTAGGCGTCGATCACCCCGATCGGGTCCTTCCAGGGGTCGAAGCGGGAGACCTGGGTGATCAGCGGCCGCTCGACGTCGATCCCGAACTGGCGGCAGATGAAGGCCGCGTCCTCGGGCGAGAAGGCCATGTTCTTCGGCGACAGCGGGTCGATCGCCGGCGGGATGATGTTGACCCCGTCGCGGCCCTCGTCCATCCCGGCCGGGACGTAGTTGGGCATGTGCCAGACGCTGGCGTCGTACTCCTCGATCAGCGGCAGCAGGCGGGCGATGGGGGCGGGGTTCGGGTTCGAGAGGTCGATGTGGCAGCGCCAGATCCAGTGCCGGCCCTGCTCGCTCGCCCCGCGGCGGAGGCCGATCGGCTGCGGGTCGTGGACGATCACCAGATCCCACTCGCCTTCGAGGCCCTCAGCGTTCATCAGGTTGATCTCGTCGAACAGCTGCCACTGCTCCTCGCTCAGCGTCTCCGGCGCGCCCTGGAGCGAGTTGTGGAGGAGCTTGGTCGCGTTGAAGAACTCCTCTTTGCCGAAGATCACGTGCCAGTGGGCGTCGAGGCCGATGTCCCGCATCAGCGGCACGATCGTGTAGAGGATCTCGGAGACGCCGCCGCCGAAGGCGGTGGCGCTGACGTGGAGGACGCGCTTGCCTTTCAGCGGCTCCGCCAGCTCGCGGATCCGTTCGGTCACCTCCTTGCCGACTATGTGGGTGTAATCGGCGAGGTTCCGCTGGCCAAGTGCGACTTCCTGAAGCAAGGCCGGAGTTCTACACGTCCGGGCGGCAGCTTGCGTCGCAGGGCCGGCGCGGCTCCCGCAGCGGCTTGACTCAGCCTTCGCCCGGAGTGTCGGGGCGCTTGCCGAGGGTGACCGCGACCTGCTTGCGCTTGCCGCCCTGGAGGATCGTCAGCTCGACCTTTTCGCCCGGTTCGTGTTCGGCGACGAAGCGCGCCAGGTCGTCGGATTCGATCACTTCCTTACCGTCGACCGCGAGGATCACGTCGCCGCCGACCGAGTAGGGCTCGCCCTGGAAGACGATCTTTTCGTTGCCGCCTTCGAGCCCGGCCTTTTCGGCTGGGCCGCCTGCGATGACTTCGGCGATCAGCCCGCCGAATTCGGTATCGAGGCCGAGCTTCTTGGCGAGCTGCGGGTAGAGCGACTCGGTGGAGACGCCGATGAAGGCGTATTCGGCGGTGCCCTTTTCGCGCAGCTGTTCGATCGAGCGTTCGATCGCGGTGGTGGGGACGGCGAAGCCGACGCCGTCGTTGGCGCCCGAGTTGGTCTCGATCTGCTGGTTGATCCCGAGCACGCGGGCGTTGGCGTCGAGCAGCGGCCCACCCGAGTTACCGGGGTTGATCGAGGCGTCGGTCTGGATCGCGCCGATGATCTGGAACTGGGTCAGCGATTTGACCGAGCGGTCGGTGGCGGAGACGACGCCGACCGAGAGCGACTGTTCTTCGCCGAAGGGGCTGCCGATCGCAGCCACCGGCTCGCCGACCTTGAGGGTCGCGTCGTCGCCGAGCTGGAGCGGGTGCAGTTCGAGGCCGGCGGGTTCGACCTTGAGCAGGGCGACGTCGGCGAACGGGTCGAAGCCGACGATTTCGGCTTCGACCACGTTGTGGTCGGGGAACTCGACGAAGACTTCTTCGGCGGGCTTGCGGGTGCCGCTCGATTCGTCGGTGACGACGTGGGCGTTGGTGACGATTTCGCCTTCGTCGTTGAGGACGAAGCCGGAGCCCTCGGCGGCCGATTCGGGGCCGAAGATCGAGCGGATCGTGACCACGCCGGGCGAGGCCTCTTCGAAGACCCGGACCGCGTTGAAGCCCGACGCCGCGGTCTCGATCGCGACTTCCGGCGCGGGGCTGGTCCGGGCTTCGGTGCTCGGCGTAGAGCTCTCGGAGCTTTCTTCCTGCGGGCCGGGGGTCGCGTTGCCGGATCCGCACCCGGCCAGCGCCACCAGGGTTATCAGCAGCAGCGCCAGCGCTGCCGGCGGCGCCAGTGGGCGCCGCCGACCGGAGCCTGCCCCCCTCACGACGCGGACCTGGGTGCGGCAGCCGCCGGCATCCGCGGCGGCAGGTGGTCGCGGGCGGGCGGCAGGTCGAGGGTGAAGGCGGTGTAGCGGCGGCTCGAGCTGATCGAGATCCGGCCGTCCATCCGCTGCGCCAGCTCGCGGGCGATCGCCAGCCCGAGGCCCGAGCCGCCGGCGGTGTCGGCGGTGTAGAAGCGCTCGAAGATGCGTTTCTGGACGCGGTGGGGGACGCCGGTACCCTCGTCGGAGACGGTCAGCTCGGCGCGGCGGTTGGCGGAGTAGGTGTTCACGGTGACCTTGGTGCCCTCCGGGGTGTGGGTGAGGGCGTTGTCGAGGAGGATACGGATGATCTGGCGCACCCGATCGGGGTCGGCGAGGGCGACCGCGGCGCGCTCGGGAGTGCGCAGCTCCAGGCGCGAGCCGTGCAGGTCGGCGCGGGCAGCGAACTCGCGGGTCACCTCGCGGGCGAGCTGGCCGAGGTCGACCGGCTGCGCTGCCATCACCATCGCCCCGGCGTCGAGCTGGGAGAGGTCGAGGAGGTCGGCGGTGAGCTTGGTCAGGCGCTCGATCTGCTCGCGCATCTCGTGCAGGAACTGCTCCCGCTCCTCCGGGCTCGGGTCCTCCTCTTCGAGCAGCTCGACGAAGCCGCTGAGGCTGAAGATCGGCGTCCGCAGCTCGTGCGAGGCGTTGGCGATGAACGCTTTGCGGGCCGAGTCGAGTTCGGCCAGGCGGCCCTGCATCTGGTTGAAGGTGCGCGCCAGCGGCGCCAGCTGGCCGGTCGAGGCGACCGGGATCGTCGTTTCGAAGTTGCCGTCGGCGACCTTGCGCGCCGCTCCCTGCAGCGCCCGCACGCTGTCGACCGCCATCTTCGCGTAGTAGAGGCCGAGCAGGGTGGCGATCGCCAGCGCGATCAGGCCGCCGATCAGGATCTGGGCCTTGACGTCGCTGAGCCCGCGGGCGGCGCCGCCGATCGCGACCAGGTAGAGGTAGACGATCCCGACGGTGCCGAGGCAGACGGCGATCGCGGCGAAGACGATGCGGCCGGCGAGGGTGTTGAGTCGCAGGCGACGCGCCACGACGACCACCTAGTGGTCGTCCTTGACCCCGCGTGTGCGGCTGGCGAGCGCTGCACCGAGCGGGGCTAGGACGCAGGGAGGCCTAATGGCAGCGCCATTTGGCCGATTGAGGACGACGCCCCGCGAAGTGTGTGAGGCACCGCCAGGCGTGCGTGGGGGGGCGGGGGCGACCACTTACTCCTTGAAGCGGTAGCCGACGCCGCGGACCGTGAACAGGTACTCGGGCTGCTTGGGATCGCCCTCGAGCTTCTCGCGCAGGTGGCGGATGTGGACGTCGACGGTGCGCGGATCGCGGTAGTCGGAGTCGCCCCAGACGTGCTCGAGCAGCGTCTCCCGGGTCAGCACCCGGCCGGGCGAGCGGGCGAGCGCGCCGAGGATCTCGAACTCGACGTAGGTGACTTTGACCTCCTCGCTTTCGAGGGTGACCATCCGACGCTCGAAGTCGATCGTCAGTCCACCGGCCGCGATCGGCTCGTCGGGGACGTCGCTGCCGGTGCCCATCCGCGAGCGCCGCAGCGCCGCTTTGACCCGGCTGCGGAACTCGCGCAGGGAGAACGGCTTGGTGATGTAGTCGTCGGCGCCGACCTCGAGCCCGGCGACCTTGTCGGTCTCGCTGCCCTTTGCGGTCAGCATGATGATCGGCACCTGGCTGCGGGCCCGCAGCGCCTTGCAGACCGCGACCCCGTCGAGCCGCGGCAGCATCAGGTCGAGGATGACGAGGTCGAACCGGCCCTCCTCGAAGCGCTGCAGGGCTTCGCCGCCGTCCAGGGCCGAGGTGACGTGGTAGCCGTCTTTGCGCAGGGGGTAGCTGAGCAGGGTCTGAATCGACTGCTCGTCGTCGACGAGGAGGATGCGCGCCGTCCCGTTGGCCACCCGTCTAGATTAAATCGCGGAATCCTGTGGACGCATGTGCGATTACCAAGAACTAAGGATCTCGGTGTACTTACCGATAAGAGGGTCGATGCAGGCGTCAGAGCTAAAAAGCTTGGTCGAGTCCGGCCAGTACAAGCCGGATCCCTCGCGGATCGCGGTCGCGATGCTGAGGCGGCGCGCGGTCAGGGACCTGCTGCTGCCGGACCTCCGGGGCGAGGAGCGAGCTGGTCGAAGCCGGCGCTCGTCAGGGTTCCGCCCCCGGGCAGCCTGATCTCAACCGCGCCGCCTCGCGTCACCTCGCCGATCACGGTCAGGCTCGTTTCCGCCGCATCGCCGATCCGCGTCGCCGCCTCGCCGAGGCGGTCGGGGGGGATCGCCGCCAGCAGCTCGTAGTCCTCGCCGCCGGAGACGGCGAGCTCCAGCGGGTCCTGCCCGCTGGCGGCGGCCAGCTCGGCGACGCCCTTGGCGAGCGGGATCGCGGCGGCGTCGATGGCGAGGGCGACCCCGCTCCGGGCGGCGACGTGGCCGGCGTCGGCGGCGAGCCCGTCGCTGAGGTCGATCATCGCCCGGGCGCCGGCCGCGGCGAGGGCGGCTCCGGCGCGGAGGCGGGGGGTGGGGCGGAGCTGGCGCTGGCGGAGATTGGCGGCCGTCGCCGCCGCGACGACGTCGGCAAGAGCCGGGCGCTCCAGCAGCAGCAGGCCGGCGGCGGCACCGCCGAGCTCGCCGCTGAGGACGAGGACGTCGCCCGCCTCGGCGCCGGCGCGGGTGACGAGGAGCTCGGGCCTGGGCGCGTGGCCGACGACGGTGAGGGCGAGCCAGAGGACCGGGGAGCGGACGACGTCGCCGCCGGCGACGGCGGTCCCGGTCGCGGTCGCGACCTCGGCGAGCCCGTCGGCGATTCGCAGCAGCTCCGCTTCGCCCGCCGCCGGGGGGACGCCGAGGACGACGTAGGCCTCGCCCGGCTCAGCGCCCATCGCCGCCAGGTCCGAGAGCGCGGTGGCAAGCGCCTTGGCGCCGACGTCCTCGGGCTCGAAACCTCCGTCGAGCCGGAAGTGGACGCCGTCGACGACGGCGTCGACCGAGGTCGCGGTTGCCCCGCCGGCAACCGCGACCGCGGCGTCGTCGCCGCTGCCGACCAGGAGCCGGGCACCCGTCCCCGGCAGCCGCTCGCGCAACCTCGCGATCAGCTCGAACTCGCCGTTCGGTTGGCCCATCGCCCGACTATCCCAAACCGCGGGCGTGGGAATTCGCGACGTCCGCGCAACTGGGCGCCTCTGCGGGCCTCACTAACCTGCGGACGGACGTGGAGCGCCGCCAACCACTCCTGCACCGCATCGGCGAAGCGGGCGCCAAGATCGGGTCGAGGCCGCCGCGCAGCCGCGGCGTCCGCCTCGCGGTCCAGATCGGGCTCGCGGTCCTGATCTTCGGCTTCCTCGTCCTCACCGTCATCGACCAGTGGTCGGAGATCAAGGCCGAAGGCGTCCACTTCCACGTCGTCTGGCTGATCCCGGCGGTGATCATCCTCACCAGCTTCTATGTGTTCAGCGCGCTCGGCTGGGAAATCACCCTGCGCTTCCTCGGCTACCGGATCGGCTTCGGCCGGGCGCAGGTGGCGTGGGGGCAGCCGCTGCTGGCGCGCTACGTGCCGGGCAGCGTCCTCTACGTGCTGGGGCGGGTGCTGCTGTCGGAGCGCGCCGGGGTGCCGCGGCGGATCACCGT
>JAFDWC010000118.1 GCA_018268655.1 Actinomycetota bacterium | reverse complement strand
CGGACGGCCACTCGATCATCGTCCTCTCCGAGGGCCGGCTGCTCAACCTCGGCAACGCGACCGGGCACCCGAGCTTCGTGATGTCGAACTCGTTCACCAACCAGGTGATCGCCCAGGTCGAGCTCTTCACCAAGGCCGACGACTACAGCAAGCAGGTCTACGTGCTGCCGAAGCACCTCGACGAGAAAGTCGCCCGCCTGCACCTCGGCAGCCTCGGGGTCGAGCTGACCGAGCTCAGCGCCGAGCAGTCGGCCTACCTCGGCATCCCCGCCGAGGGCCCGTACAAGTCGGACCACTACCGCTACTAGGGCCGGTCGGGGCCGGCCTCGCGGGGCGGCGCCGGCGCGTGGACGCCCGGCTCTGGCTCAGCGCCGGCGGCGAGGCGCCGCGGGCGCTGCCGCTGGCGGGTGAGCGGACCGTGGTCGGCCGCTCGCCGGAGGCCGACATCACCCTCGAGGACGAGGCGGTCTCCTGGAACCACCTCGAGATCGAGCGCCGCGGCGACGTCCTGATGGCGACCGACCTCGACAGCCGCAACGGCACCGCCCTCAACGGCGAGCCGCTGGCGCGGCCGCGGCGGCTGCGCGACGGCGACACCCTGATCCTCGGCGGCTGCCGGCTCGAAGTCTCGACCGGGGCGGCGACCCCGGTCGGGGCAACCGTCGCCAGCAGCGAGCCCGGCGTCGCGCTGAGCGAGGAGGAGCGCGCTACCGCGGCCGCGCTGGTGGCGCCGTACCGCTCCGAGGGCGCGTTCGCGGGCCGTCCGGCGACCCGGGCCGAGATCGCCGCCGAGCTCCACGTCTCGGAGCGGACCGCGCAGCGCCGTCTCGACGCCCTCGCTTCGAAGCTGGGCGTCGCCGGCGATGCCGGCCGCGAACGCCCGCGCCTGGTCGCGGCCCGGGTCATCGAGCTGGGCCTCGACCGCCCCCGCTGACCGGCTCGCTCTCTCTACCTCGAGCGAGGGAGAAATAGCGAACGGGCGGGTGGCTCGGGTCGGGCCAGAGGTGGCCCGGCGGGGGGCGCGGGTGTCGTTGGCGCGCCCGGCGGCAGCGCCGACGATCGGTGGGCAATCGCGCATCCCACCGAAAGGAACCCGAAATGAACAAGCGCAACGCAGTCGTCTCCGCCCTGATCGCCCTCCTCGGCCTCGCCCTGCCGACCGTGGCCAGCGCCGCCCAGAGCGGCGGCGCAGTCGTCTTCTCGAAGACGACCAGCGTCGAAGGGGTCGAGAAGGGCGGCCTCTTCGCGGTTCGCGACGGGCGCCTCAACCAGCTGACCGAAGACCCGGCTGACGTCGAACCCGCCTTCTCGCCGGACGGGACGGAGATCGCCTTCGTCCGCGAAGGCGATCTCTACTCGGTCCGGCCCGACGGCTCCGGCCAGCGCCACCTCACCAGCGGCTCGGCCATCGACTCGCGGCCGGTGGTCTCGGCCAACGGCCGCTACGTCGTCTTCGAGCGGCGGGCTACCGAAGCCGCGCCCGCCGATCTCTGGACGGTCGCGATCTCCGGCGGCGGCTTGCACCAGCTGACCACCGGCGGCGGCGACGACCGGGAAGCGGCGGTCTCGCCCGACGGCAAGGCTGTCGTCTTCGTCCGCAGCCTCCCCGGCGGCGAAAGCGGCGAAGAGGACGACCTCTTCTCGGTCCGTCCCAACGGCACCGGCCTGACCCGGCTCACCAGCACCGCGACGATCGACGAGTTCGCCCCCCGCTACTTCGCCGGCGGCATCCTCTTCAGCCGCGGCGACGACAGCGCCACGCCGGCCGCCTACGCCGACATCTACACGATGAAGCGCAGCGGCAGCAGGGTGATGCCGCAGGTCAAGGGCGTCGGCTCCGCCTACGTCGAAGACGTCTCACCCGACGGCCACACGCTGCTCTTCCGCCGCGACCAGGGCCTCTGGGCGAAGCGGATCGGGCCGGCCCGAGCCCACAAGCTGGCCGAACTGCCCGACGGCTCCCACACCACCTCGGTCTTCTCCTCCGACGGCAGGCGGGTCGCCGCGATCGTCGCCGCCGAAGGCGAACAGGAGCTGGTCTCGATCGACGTCGCCAGCGGCCGCCGGACGGAGCTCGCCGCAGGCTACGACCTCGCCGAAGGCGGCAGCCAGATTGGCCCGGTGATCGACTGGCAGCCCACGCGCCGGTTCTGACGGCCGGATAGCCATCCGGCGGTGTCCTCGGGGGCCGGAGTAGCGCTGCTCCTCCGGCCCCCGTCGTCCTTGCCGGAGCGGTCCCCGGCACTCGTCAGAATCGCCGCGTGGGGCCCCGCTTCCAGATTGGATCAACCGTTGCCGGCTACCGCGTCGACGCGCTGATCGCCCGCGGCGGGATGGGGGTCGTCTACCGCGCCACCCACCTCGGGCTGGAACGGCCGGTGGCGCTGAAGGTGATCGCCCGCGAGCTCGCCGACCGCGGCGGCTTCCGCGAGCGCTTCCTGCGCGAGTCCCGGCTCGCCGCCCGCCTCGACCACCCGGCCGTGGTGCCGATCTTCGACTCGCGCGAGGTCGACGGCGAGCTGCTGGTGGCGATGCGGCTGGTCGAGGGGGGAGACCTGCGGCGGCTGCTCGACCGCGAGGGGCCGCTGCCGCCGGAGCGGGCGACGGCGCTGCTCGGCCAGGTCGCCGACGCGCTCGACGCCGCCCACGCCGCCGGCATCGTCCACCGCGACGTCAAGCCCCACAACGTCCTGGTCGAAGGCGACCGCGCCTTCCTCTCCGACTTCGGCCTCGCCAAGGCGCTCGACGACTCCGGCGCCGCCAGCGGCACCTCAGTCGTCGGCACCGCCGAGTACATGTCTCCGGAGCAGTGGCGCGGCGGCAGCGTCGGGCCCGCTGCCGACGTCTACTCGCTCGGCTGCGTCCTGTTCGAGGCGGTGACCGGGATCCCGCCCTACGCGCGGCGCGAGGCGGAGACCGAGCCGGAGATCCCGGCCGGCCTCGAGGAGGTGATCGAGCGCGCCGTCGCCAAGGACCCCGGCGACCGCTTCCACAGCGCCGGCGCGATGATCGCCGCCGCCCGCCAGCGCCAGGACTCGGCGGTGCGGCCGACCAAGGTCCTCTCGGCCGAGTGGGACGGGGCGCGGACCCGGGACCTGGCGGCCGGGGGAGGGGGCGCTCGCTCCCGTCGCGGCGGCCGGCGGCGGATCGTCGCCGTCGCCCTCGCCGCGGTGGCGGTGCTCGCCGCCGCTGTCGCCGCCGTCGTCCTGGTCGGCGGTGGGGGCGGGGTCAAGGTCTACGAACCGATCGCCGTCGGCACCCCGCCGCTGCGCCTCGCCGCCACCGGCCCGCAGGCCTGGGTCGCCAGCGAAGGGGACGGCACCCTGACCCGGATCGAAGCCCCCGAACCGGGGCCGGTCAGCAAGCGGCTGAGCACCCCCGGCGGTGCCCTCGCCGGGGTCGCGATCGGCGACGGCGACGTCTGGGTCACCGACGCCGGGGCCGGCGAGCTGCTGCGCTTCGACCAGGCGAGCGGCCACCTGCTCGAACGCATCCACGTCGGCGGCCACCCGGGCGCCGTCGCCTATGGCGCCCACCGGGTCTGGGTCGCCGACGAGGACGGCAAGGGGGTGACCGCGGTCAACGCCGAGGGCGGCGGCGTCTTCCGCCGCGGCATCGGCCCCCACGCGGCGCCGCTGCGGCTCGCGGTCGGCGCCGGCGGCCTCTGGGTCTCCAACGCGAGCACCAACAGCGTCAGCCGCATCGACCTCCACAGCGGCAATCCCTCGCAGCCGATCCCGGCCGGCCGCGGACCGGCCGGGATCACCGTCGCCCGCGGCTTCGTCTGGGTCGCCGACAGCCGCTCCGGCAGCGTCGCCAAGATCGACCCGGCGATCCGCGCCGTCGTCGCCACGATCGAGGTCGGCGGCACCCCCGGCGGGATCGACGCCGGGCCGAACGTGCTCTGGGTCGCCTCCGCCGCAGACGACACCGTGACCCGGGTCGATCTCGCCAGCGGCGAACCGGAAGGCTCGCCGATCACGGTCGGGCCCGAACCCGGCGCCGTCGCGGTCGGCCGCAACTCGGTCTGGGTCGCCAACAACGGCGACGGCACGGTGACCCGGCTCGAACCCTGAGTCGACGCCCCTCGACGCACCCCCGTAGGATCGCCCCCATGACGACTCCGCAGATCGACCTCGACATCGACACCCTCTGCATCGACACCATCCGCACCCTCTCGATCGACGCGGTGCAGAAGGCGAACTCGGGCCACCCCGGGGCGCCGATGTCGCTCGCCCCGGTCGCCTACGAGCTCTGGCAGAACCACCTCCGCTACGACCCGGCCGACCCGACCTGGCCGAACCGCGACCGCTTCGTCCTCTCCAACGGGCACGCCTCGATGCTGCTCTACGCGGTCCTCCATTTGGCCGGTGTGCGCCGGGTCGAGGACGACTACACCGTGAGCACCGAGCCGGCCGTCTCCCTGCACGAGATCGAACGCTTCCGCCAGCTCCACTCGCGCACCCCCGGCCACCCGGAGTACCGCTGGACCTCCGGGGTCGAGACGACCACCGGGCCGCTCGGGCAGGGGATCGCGACCTCGGTTGGGATGGCGCTCGCCTCGAAGTGGCTGGGGCAGCGCTTCGGCGCCGACCTCTTCGACTTCGACGTCTACGCGCTGGCGGGGGACGGCTGCCTGATGGAGGGGGTCTCGCACGAAGCCGCCTCGCTCGCCGGCCACCTCAAGCTCGACAACCTCTGCTGGCTCTACGACAACAACCACATCACGATCGACGGCGACACCAACCTCGCCTACGAGGACGACGTCCTCACCCGGTTCGAGGGCTACCACTGGAACGTGCTGCGGGTCGGCGACGCCAACGACCGCTCGTTGCTGGCGCGGGCGCTGGAGGAGTTCAAGGGGACCGACGGCCGCCCGACCCTGATCGTCGTCGACAGTCGCATCGGCTACGGCTCGCCGAACAAGGAAGGCACCGAGTCGGCCCACGGCGAACCGCTCGGCGAGGAGGAGGTGAGGCTGACCAAGCGCGCCTACGGCTGGCCCGAGGACGCCCAGTTCCTCGTCCCGGACGGGGTCCTGGAGCACTTCGCCGAGGGCGTCGGCGAGCGCGGCGCCGAGCTCCATGCCGCCTGGCGGGCGAGGCTCGAGGCCTCCTCGCACCAGGACGAGATCGCGCTGATGCAGCGCCGCGAGCTGCCCGACGGCTGGGACGCCGAGCTGCCGACCTTCGAGCCCGACGAAGAGAAGGGCATCGCCACCCGCAAGGCCTCGAACAAGGTCGAGAACGCGATCGCCGAACGGGTGCCATGGCTGATCGCGGGCTCCGCCGACCTCACCGACTCGACCTCGGTCCGGCTCAGCTTCGACGGCGCCGAGAACTTCGAGCCGGGCGAGTTCGGCGGCCGTCAGGTCCACTACGGGATCCGCGAACACGCCGCCGTCACCGCCTGCAACGGGATGTCGCTCTGCAAGCTGCGGCCGCTGTGGTCGACCTACCTCACCTTCTCCGACTACGCCCGCCCCGGCATCCGGCTCTCGGCGCTGATGGAGCTGCCGGTGATCCACCTCTTCACCCACGACTCGATCGGGCTCGGCGAGGACGGGCCCACCCACCAGCCGATCGAGCAGCTCGCCTCGCTGCGGGCGATGCCGCACCTCGACGTGATCCGGCCCGCCGACGCAAACGAGGTGACCGAGGCCTGGCGGCTGGCGATGGCCCGCAACCACGACCCGGTCGCGCTCGTCCTCACCCGTCAGAACGTGCCGGTCTTCGACCGCACGAAGTACGCCTCGGCGGAGGGGGTGCGGCGCGGGGGGTACGTGCTCGCCGACTCCGAGGGCGAGCCGGAGCTGATCCTGATCGCCAGCGGCTCCGAGGTGCAGCTGGCGCTCGGCGCCCACGAGGCGCTCGCCGCCGAGGGGGTGCGCTCGCGCGTCGTCAGCCTCCCCTGCTGGGAGGCCTTCGAGCGCCAGGACCAGGCCTACCGCGACGAGGTGCTGCCCCCGAACGGCGCCGCCCGGGTCGCGATCGAGGAGGGGGCGACGTTCGGCTGGGAGCGCTACGTCGGCGCCGATGGGACGATTCTCGGCATGCACACCTTCGGCCAGTCGGCGCCGTTCAAGGACGTCGAGGAGGAGTTCGGGTTCAGCGTCGAGAACGTCGCCGCGGTCGCCCGCGAGGCGCTGGCAAAGCGGGACAAAGAGCAGGCCGGAGCGATCTAGTGGTCCTAGGAGGAGTGGAGGAACGATGAAGCCGACGCAGGAGCTGCACGACCTCGGCCAGAGCCTCTGGCTCGACAACATCACCCGCAGGATGCTCGGCGACGGCACCCTGGCGGGCTACATCGGCGAGCTCTCGGTCACCGGGCTGACCTCGAACCCGACGATCTTCGACAAGGCGATCTCCCAGACCGAGGACTACGACGAGCAGATCGCTACGGACGCGCCCGGTGCCGACTCGCCCGAGGAGCTCTTCTTCAAGCTCGCGATCGCCGACCTGATCGAGGCGACCAAGCTCTTCCAGCCGACCCACGAAGCGACCGCCGGGGTCGACGGCTGGGCCTCGCTCGAGGTCTCGCCGAAGATCGCCGACGACGCCGAGGCGACGATCCAGCAGGCGGCCCGGCTCCACGCCGAGGCCGGCCGCGAGAACCTCTACATCAAGATCCCCGGGACGCCGGCCGGGCTGACCGCGATCGAGGAGTCGATCTACGCTGGGGTCCCGATCAACGTCACCCTGCTGTTCGACGACAAGCAGTACCTGGCTTCGGCCGACGCCTACCTGAAGGGGATCGAACGGCGGCTGGCCGAGGGCAAGGACCCGGTCGTCCACTCCGTCGCCTCGATCTTCATGTCGCGCTGGGACGTCGCGGTCAAGGACGAGATCCCGGCCGAGCTCAGGGACCGGCTCGGGATCGCGATCGGCGGCCGCGCCTACCGCGCCTACCGCGAGCTGATCGACTCGCCGCGGATGCAGAAGCTGATGAACGAAGGCGCGCGCCCGCAGCGCCTGCTCTGGGCCAGCACCGGGACCAAGGACCCCGAGGCCTCCGACACCCTCTACATCGAGGCCTTCGCTTCGCCGCTGACCGTCAACACGATGCCGGAGCCGACCCTGAAGGCATTTGCCGACCACGGCGAGATCGGCGAGCTGGTGGCGGCGGACGGCGGCAACGCCGAGGCGGTCCTGCAGGAGTTCGCCGAGGCGGGGATCGACGTCGCCGCTCTCGCCCAGCGCCTCCAGGACGAGGGCAAGGTGGCCTTCGTCAAGTCCTGGGAGGACCTGCTGAGCTCGATCGAGTCGAAGAGCAAGGCAATCGCCGGGTGACCGCGGACGGGCTAGGCCGAGCGGGGCTGCGGGAGACCGCGGCCTGGGCCCAGCTCCAGTCCCACCACGAGCAGCTCCGCGGCGCCACCCTGCGCGAGCTCTTCGCCGCCGACCCGGAGCGCGGCGAGCGCCTCGTCGCCGACGGCGCCGGCCTCTTCCTCGACTTCTCGAAGAACCGGGTGACCGACGAGACGGTGATGCTGCTCGGCGAGCTGGCCCGGGAGCGCGGGGTCGAGGAGCGCCGCGAGGCGATGTTCCGCGGCGAGCACATCAACGTCAGCGAGGACCGTGCCGTTCTCCACGTCGCGCTGCGGATGCCGCGCGAGCGCTCGCTCCTGGTCGACGGCGTCGACGTCGTCAAGGAGGTCCACGGGACGCTCGACCGGATGGCGGCCTTCTGCGAGCGGGTCCGCTCCGGCGAGTGGCGCGGCCACACCGGCAAGCCGATCAGCGCCGTCGTCAACATCGGCATCGGCGGCTCTGACCTCGGCCCGAAGATGGCCTACGAGGCGCTCAGGCACTACAGCCGCCGCGAGTTGAGCTTCCGCTTCGTCTCCAACATCGACGGCACCGACTTCGCCGAGTCCACTCGCGACCTCGACCCGGAGACGACACTGTTCGTGCTCTCCTCGAAGACCTTCACGACGCTGGAGACGATGACCAACGCCCACACCGCTCGCGAGTGGGCGCTGGCCAGGCTCGGCGACGAGGCGGCGGTCGCCAAGCACTTCGTCGCCGTCTCCACCAACGAGGCCGAGGTGACCGCGTTCGGGATCGACGGCGACAACATGTTCGGCTTCTGGGAGTGGGTCGGCGGCCGGTACTCGATGGACTCGGCGATCGGGCTCTCGACGATGCTGGCGATCGGCCCGGCTCGCTTCGCCGAGATGCTGGCCGGCTTCCACGCGATGGACGAGCACTTCCGCGAAGCGCCGTCGGGCGCCAACCTGCCGATGCTGCTGGGGCTCCTCGCCGTCTGGTACGGGGGCTTCTTCGGCACCGAAACGGTCGCGGTCCTGCCCTACGACCAGTACCTGCACCGCTTCCCCGCCTACCTGCAGCAGCTGACGATGGAGTCCAACGGCAAGCACGTGACCCTCGAGGGGGCCCGCGTCGATTACGACACCGGGGCGATCTACTGGGGCGAGCCGGGGACCAACGGCCAGCACAGCTTCTACCAGCTGCTGCACCAGGGTACGCGGCTCGTCCCCTGCGACTTCATCGGCTTCTACCACTCGAACAACCCACTCGGGCGCCACCACGATCTGCTGATGTCGAACGTCTTCGCCCAGCCCGAGGCGCTCGCCTTCGGCCGCAGCGCCGAGGAGGTGGCGGCGGAGGGCACCCCCGAGGAGGTCGTGCCGCACAAGGTGATGGAGGGCAACCGGCCCTCGAACACGATCCTCGCCGAGCGCCTCGACCCGGAGACCCTGGGCACCCTGACCGCCCTCTACGAGCACAGCGTCTTCACCCAGGGGGCGGTCTGGGGGATCGACTCCTTCGACCAGTGGGGGGTCGAGCTCGGCAAGAAGCTGGCGCAGGCGATCATCCCCGAGCTCGAGTCGGAGAAGGAGCCGAGACTTCGTCACGACAGCTCGACGAATGCGCTGATTCGCCGGTACCGGAACGCGCGGCGCGGAGAGTAGTCCGCGGCTGATCTGGCGCAGCGCCGGCGGCCCATCCGCCGCCGCCCCACCTCCCATCCGCCGCAGCCCCCCGCCCATCCGCCGCACCCCCGACCCTAGAAACCGCCAAAGGGGACGGGGTGCCTCCCCCCGCTTGCT
>JAFDWC010000117.1 GCA_018268655.1 Actinomycetota bacterium | reverse complement strand
AAGGGATGGGAGCTGGTCGGCGACTTCCGTGCGGTTGTCCCCGCATAGCGGGGACAACGTCGCCGGGAGTGCGCCCGCCGCTCGCGGAGCTACGCGAGGGATTCGTCCCTTGTCAGTTTGAGACAAAAAACGGGGTGTGGCGACTCGGTTTCGTTGAAGGGGACCCCGACGCCCCCACGCACCCGACCCTGATCCCGCGCGACCCGCTACCGCACCGGCAGCCGCTCGCCCAGCAACTCGACGATTCGGGCCCACGCGTCGGTCCCCGGCTCGATCACGTGGAAGTGGTCGGCGCCCGGCAGCTCGACCACCTCGACCTCGTCGCCGGCGGCGCGGGCTCGGTCGGCGTAGCCGCGGTTCATGTCGACGTTGTCGGCCAGGTCGAGGAGGCCGTGGACGAGGAGCTGGGGGGTGCCGATCGGCAGCAGCTCGGCCGGTGAGGCGGCGGCGTAGGCGGCGTCGCGATCCTCCGGCAGGCCGTCCATCAGGCCCTCGATCGCGCGCTCGTAGACGCCCCGGCGGGCACCCTCGACGAGGTCGAGGACGCCGGCCAGCGAGAGCACCAGCGCCGGCTTCACCCGCGCGCCCTCCTGCGCCGCAGCCCAGGCCGCGAGGTGGCCGCCAGCCGAGTGGCCGAGGAGGACGACGCGGTCGAGGTCGAGCGGAGCGTCGAGGGCGGCCAGCGCCTCGATCCCGGCGGCGGCGTCCTCGCAGGTCGTGGGCCAGCCGCCGCCGCTGGCGACGCGGCGGTAGTCGAGGTTCCAGGTCGCGTAGCCGCGGGCGCTGAGGTCGACCGCGATCGAGTCCATCAGGTCGCGCTCCCAGTTGGCTCGCCAGGCGCCGCCGTGGATGAGGACGACGACCGGGTGCGGGCCGCCGCCGTCGGGCAGGCGCAGGTCGCCGACCTGGTCCCGCTGCGGCCCGTAGGCGTGTGTCGCGACCGGCATCCGGGCGCGGGCGAGCAGCGATTTCAGCGCCCAGGGGAGGCCGTCGAGGCCGCGGCCGCGGACGATCTGGACGCCGGCGTCGACGAGGACCCGCGGCGGTTCGCCGATCGCCACCCGCATCCCCAGCCAGATCAGCGGAGTGCAAGCCATCGCGGCGGCGAGCTCGAGCGCGGCGGGCAGCTCGGTGGCGAGGATCACCCCGACGCCCGGGTCGCGCTCGCCAAGCCGGCGCAGCAGATCCGCCTCGTCGGCGGTGCTGGCGGTGACCGAGAGGCCGTGCTCCTCGCCGGCGCTGCGAGCCCAGCCTCGCAGCCACTCGGCGTCGACCGTGCTGTCCGGGCCGAACAGCAGCTCGACCGCGCCGAGCTCGGTTGCCGCCGTGGCGCCCATCAGCGCATCAGGGCGCCGCCGTTGATGTCGTAGGTGGCGCCGGTTATCGACGCCGCCTCGGCCGAGGCGAGGAACTGGACCAGCGCCGCCAGCTCGGCCGGGTCGACGAGGCGGCCGACCGGTACCCCGGCCAGCAGTCGTTCGCGGGTCTCGTCGCTGACCCCGCGGACCATCGGCGTGTCGGTCATCCCGGGGGCGATCGCGTTCACCGTCACCCCCTGCGGGGACAGTTCAAGGGCGAAGCTGCGGGTCAGCGCCACCACGCCGGCCTTGGAGGCGGCGTAGGCGGTGCCCGACGGGCGCGCCGTCTGGCCGGCGAGCGAGGCGAGGTTGATGATGCGGCCGCAGCCGCGCTCGCGCATGTGCTCACCGGCGGCCCGCGAGAGGATGAAGACCGCCCGCAGGTTGGTGTCGAGGACGTCGTCCCATTCGTCGATCGTCAGCTCCCAGAGGTTGGTGTTGCCGAGGATTGCGGCGTTGTTGACGAGGACGTCGACGCCACCCCAGACCGCTGCCGCCTCCTCGAAGGCGGCAGCGGTGCCAGGGGCGTCGCGGAGGTCGAGGGCGATCGCGTGGGTGCGCTCGCCGCTCGGGTCGAGCCGGGCGGCGGCGGCGCGAACGCCGTCGCCGTCGCGGTCGACCAGGACGACGTTGCGCCCCGAGGCGAACATCGACTCCGCGATTGCGGAGCCGATGCCCTGGGCAGCGCCGGTGACGAACGCCGTCTGTTGCGCGGAATCAGCCAACGCCGAATTCCTTCCCCCATTTTTCTTCGAAGAAGGCTTCGAAGTCGGGGCCGAAAATCGGAACCGGGCCGCTCTTGCCCACGTTTTCCTTGGTCAGGAGGTACGGTTCCATGAAGGGCAACGGGTACGTCTTGAAGACGCCGAAGCCCTGGGTGATCTTTTCCTTGTGGGCCCAGTTCCCGAGCACCTGGTCCATCCCGACCCAGACCGGGAGCGCCCAGGCGTAGTCGGCGATGGCCGAGACCGTTCCTTTGCGGATGTCGGCAACTGCCTGCGGGTTTGAGTACTCGCCGGCGACAACCACGTCCTTGGCTTCCGGATAGGTGGAGACGGTCTGCGCCATCAGCGGCAGGCAGAAGTCGCACAACGTCCACATCCCGGCCAGTTCGGGGTTCCGTTCCAGCGTCTGGCGCGAGCTGGTCAGGGTGTCCTGCGGCGCGTTCGCCAGATCGAGGTTGTGGATGATCAGTTCGACATCTCCGGCTTCTTCCGCGTTCCGTTTCAGTTCGATTTCTGAGTTACGGCTGGAGATGCCGACGGTCGGGGCGGTGATCGCGAAGACCTTCATCTTTTCGCCCGACGAGCCGTGTTTTTCACGCATCGCTTCGAACATGTATTCGTCCAGCGTTTTGGCCAGCGCGAAGCCGTCGATCCCGTAGTTGTTGATCTCGGTCGACTTGGCCGAGGCGCTGCCGACGTTGAACCAGGGGATGCCCTGGCCTTCGGCCTCCTTGACCGCCGATCCGAAGAGGGCCGGGTTGCTGCTGACCGAGAAGATCACGCTCGGGCTCTGGGCCAGGATCGAGGTTGCGCATTCGGCGAATTTCTGTTCTTCCAGCTGCGGGTCGCAGACGTTGACGGTGTAACCGAACATGTCACCGATGTGCTTGGCCGCGTCAGCTACCAGGACGCTGGTCGAGGATTCACCCGAGAGCTGGATCACGCCGATCGTTTTGCCGGTAGGCGGGCTTTCTTCCTTGCCTGCCGCTTCGCCGCCCTTGGTCTTCGCTTCTTCGGTTTCCTTCGGCGTGCCACCGTACTTGTACCCAGCAGCACTGACGCCCGCTTCGCCGCCTTCTTCTTCCTTTTCTTCGGCGCCCGTTTCTTCGGCGCCCGTTTCTTCGGAGGCCGGGGTGGACGCTTCGCCGCCGGACGAAGTCGTTTCACTGCTGCCGCCGCAGCCGGCGAGGGCGACGACGACAACGAGCACGGCGGCGAAGGGGAGCATGACTCTCCGCCCGAAGCCGCCGCCGATGGCATCTCGCAGGAGCGAGATGAGCTTTGCCACGTTCATTTGCGATGCACTCTCCTCGTAGTTACTTCCGGTTTGCCCGTCAGCGGCGCTGACGGCTCACTCGTCGGCGGCGTAGGCCAGACGGACCAACGCCTCCTCCGAAATCGATTCCTTCTCCAGCGCCCCGGTGACCCTGCCTTCGCGCAGGGCGACGACCCTGGTGCAGAGCCCGACCAGCTCGCTGAAGTCGGAAGAGATGACGATCACCGCGCGGCCCGATTCGGCCAGCTCGCGAATCGAGGCGAAGACGTCCTCGCGGGCGCCCACGTCGATGCCCTGCGTCGGTTCGTCGAAGATCAGCAGCCGCTCGCGCCGCTGCAGCCACTTGCCGAGGACCACCTTCTGCTGGTTGCCGCCGGAGAGCCGCCGCACCGCCCGCTCGGGTCCGGGGGTGCGGATCCCGAGCCGCTCGATCGTCTCGGTCGCGGTCCGCGTCTCGCTGGCACGGCTCGGGACCGGGAGGCGGCCGATCCGGTGCTGGGCGAGGGAGGCGAGGGTGAGGTTCTCGCGGACCGAGAAGTCGAGCACCAGCCCTTCGTGGCGGCGGTCCTCGGGCAGCAGGGCGACGCCGGCACGGACGGCGGCGTTCGGCGAGCGCAGGCGGCGGACGCGGCCGTCGATCTCGATCGTCCCCGCTTCCGGGCGCTCGGCGCCGAAGATCAGGCGGGCCAGCTCGGTGCGGCCGGAGCCGACCAGGCCGGCGAGGCCGAGGATCTCACCGGGGTAGACCTCGAGGCTGATGTCCTCGACCCGCGGCTCGAGGCGCAGGTTGCGGACCCGCAGCACCGGCTCGGCGCCGGCCTCGGCCCGGGCCGGGAGCTGGGCCGGCGGCCGCAGGCCGGGGTCGCCGCCGGCGATCGCCGCCACCAGCGAGGCTTCGGTCGCCTCCGAGGTCGGCTGCTCGAGGATCACCGAGCCGTCCTGCATGACCACGATGCGGTCGGTGAGCGAGATGATTTCGCCGAGCCGGTGGCTGACGAAAATCACGCTTTTGCCCTGGGCACGGAGGCCGCGGACGATCTTGTGCAGGTGGCCGACCTCCTCCAGCGTCAGCGACACGCTCGGCTCGTCGAGGACCAGCAGGCGGGCCTCGTGGTACAGGGCGCGGGCGATCATCACCACCCGCTGCTCGACCGCGGTCAGGTCTTCGATGTGGGCGGCCGGGTCGATCGTCGATTCGAGTTCGCCCAGCACCGCCGCCACCCGGCGCCGCAGGCCGCGGCGGTCGACCAGCGGGCCGACGCTGCGCGGGTAGCGGGTGCCGAGGGCGACGTTCTCGGCGACGGTGAGGCCGGGGAAGCTGCTCAGCTCCTGGTGGACGAAGGCGAGCCCGAGCTCGTGCGCGTGGCGGGCGTCGTAGTTGCGCGGCAGCGGCTCGCCGTCGATCAGGACCTCGCCCTCGTCGGGGCGCTCGGCCCCGGCCAGGACCTTGATCAGGCTGCTCTTGCCGGCCCCGTTTTTGCCGACCAGGCCGATCACTTCGCCGCTGCCGAAGTCGACGCTGGCGTCGTCGAGGGCGACCACTCCCGGGTACCGCTTGGTGACGCCGCGGACCGAGACCATCGGCGTGGTTGGGGCGTCCTGGAGCGGGCTGGCGCTCAACTGCGCGCGAACCTCGAGACGAGGATGGCGAGGGCGAGGATGCCGCCCTGGATGATTTGGACCAGCGGCCCGCTGAAGTTGAGGATCAGCAGCCCGGTCCCGACCACCTGCAGGTAGAGGGCGCCGAGTGCGGTGCCGAGCGGGGTGAACAGGCCCCGCCCGAACATCGTCGAGCCGAGGTAGGCGGCGGCGTAGGCCGGCAGCAGCAGGCCGGTGCCGGTGTTTGGGTTGGCGGCGCCCGCCTGCGAGGTGAGGAGGATGCCGGTGATCGCCGCGGCGAGGCCGACGATCGCGAACCCGCTCAGTTTCAACAGCCGCACGCGCAGGCCGGAGAGGCTCGCCGCCTCCGGGTTGCCGCCGACCGCGTACATGTAGCGGCCCGGTTCGGTCAGGCGCAGCAGCACGTGCATGACGATCACCGCGACCAGCCCGATGAAGACCTGGTTGGAGAAGCCGAGGAAGGTGCCGCTGGCGATCTTCACGTAGCTCGGGGAGATCCCTTCGAACACGCTTTTGCTTTCGACCAGGAGCAGGCTGACGCCCACGTACACGGTGCTCATCGCGATCGTGATGATGAAAGAGGGCAGCTTTACGTACGCCACCAGGAAGCCGTTGCCGCCCCCGAGCGCGGTGCCGATCAGGAGGGTGAGGACGATCGCGAGGATGTAGTTCAGCCCCTCGAATTCGGTCGAGAGCAGAACTATCACCAGCGTCGCGCAGAGGCTGATCAGCCCGGCCGCCGAGAGGTCGAACTCGTTCATCACCAACACCGTGGTGACCCCGAGCGAGATGATCAGCAGCGGTACGCAATCGCGGAGGATCGCCTTCATCGTCACCCCGGTGAAGAACGCTTCCGGCTTCAGCAGGCTGAAGGCGGCGAAGGTGGCGACGAAGATGACCAGGACCCCGTAGCGGGCGATCCAGGTGCGGGCGTTGGAGGACAGCGACACGGCTGGCGCCGCGGCCGCGGCCGGCGCTGCCTTGGCAGCCGGCGGTGCTCCGTTCCCTTGTCCCTGATCCCCGGTCAGAGCGCCAACTTAGCGATCGTTAAGCTAGCTGTCAATGCGACTATGCTGCACGCCTTGAGCACCCGGGCGGAGAGCAACGGAGAGGCGAACGGGATGCGCGAGCGGATCCTCACCGTGGCGACGACGCTTTTCTACCGTCAGGGATACGGCGGCACCAGCATGAACGCGATCGCCGCCGAGCTGGACATCTCGGCGCCGGCCCTCTACTGGCACTTCAAGTCGAAGCAGGAACTCTGCTTCGAGGCGATCCACGACGAGCTCGAGCGCTTCGTCGAGGGTCTGCAGCCGGCTTTGAAGGAGTCGACCCCGACCCTGCAGCTGTCCGCCTTCGTCGCCGCCTACGTGGTCTCGAAGCTGCACCAGAGCCAGACCCTGAAGACCCCCGGCGCGGCCGGCGTCTACAGCCAGCTGGTCGAGTCGCTGAGCGCCGAGCAGCGCGAGACCCTGGACGAGATGCAGCGCAAGGTCGTCAAGCAGCTGCGGAGCGTGCTGCGCCGTGGCGTCAAGGCGGGGGAGTTCGAGATCGAGAACGTCACCGTCTCCACCTTCGCGATCATCTCGATGTGCGAGTACGTGTTCAACTGGTTCGACCCCGACGGGCCGCTCTCGATGGACGCGGTCGGCGAGGAGTACCAGTCGCTGGTGCTGGCGATGGTCGGCGGCGAGGGCTGAGGCGATGGACACCGAGGCGACAGCCCTGCGGATCGGCGTCGACACCGGCGGCACCTTCACCGACCTGGTGATCGCCGGCGACGACCGTGGCCTGCTGCTGACCAAGCGCCCGACCACGCCCGACGACCCGCTGGTCGGGCTGCTCGACGTGCTCGCCGCGGGCGCCGCCGAGCTGCAGCTGCCGCGCCAGGAGCTGCTGCGCCGCTGCGACCTCTTCGTCTTCGGGACGACCCGGGCGACCAACGCCATCGTCGAGGGCAAAACCGCGCGGACGGCGCTGCTGGTGAGCGCCGGCCACCCCGACATCCTTACCCTGCGCGAGGGCGGCGGCCGCCCCTCGCTGTTCGACTACACCCACGAGTATCCGGCCCCCTACGTGCCGCGCCGGCTGACCTTCGAGGTGCCGGAGCGGATCGGCGCCGGCGGCGAGGTGGTGACGCCGCTGGACGAGGCGGCGGCGGTGGCGCTGCTCGGCGAGCTGCGGGCGGCCGAGGTCGAGGCGATCTCCGTCTGCCTGCTCTGGTCGATCATCAACCCGGCCCACGAGCGGCGGCTGGGCGAGCTGATCGAGGCCGAGCTGCCGGGCGTCCCCTTCACGCTCTCGCACGCGCTCAACCCGGCGATCCGCGAGTACCGGCGCGCCTCCTCGGCGGCGATCGACGCCTCGTTGAAGCCGCTGATGAGCCGCTTCTTCGGCGAGCTCGAGCAGCGCCTGCGCGAGGAGGGGTTCGGCGGCCGGCTGCTGGTGATGACCTCGGCCGGCGGCGTCCTCGACGCGGCGACCGTGCGCACCGAGCCGATCCACTCGATCGGCTCCGGCCCGGCGGCGGCGCCCGTCGCCGGCCGTCACTTCGCCGCCCTCGACGCCGACAGCGACTCGGCGATCGTCACCGACGCCGGCGGCACCACCTACGACGTCAGCCTGATCCGCCGCGGCCAGATCCCGTGGACGCGGGAGACGACGGTCGGCGGTGACGAGTTCGGGCACCTGACCGGGTTCCCCTCGGTCGATGCGCGCTCGATCGGCGCCGGCGGCGGCTCGATCGCCTCGGTAGACGAGGGCGGCCTGCTGCACGTCGGCCCGCACAGCGCCGGGGCCAAACCGGGGCCGGTCTGTTACGGCGCCGGCGGCACCGCGCCGACCGTCACCGACGCTTGCCTGGTGCTCGGCTGGCTCGACCCGGAGCGCTTCCTCGGCGGCCGCATGGAGCTGCGGCCGGACCTGGCGCGGGAGGCGATCGCCCGCGACGTCGGCGAGCCGCTCGGGCTCGACGTCGACGAGGCGGCGGCGGCGATCGTCCACCTCGCCTGCGAACACATGGTGCGGGCGATCGAGGAGATCACCCTGGTCCAGGGCGTCGACCCGAGCGCCGCGGTGATGGTCGCCGGCGGTGGAGGTGGCGGCCTCTACTCGAGCGCGATCGCGCGCCGGCTCGGCTGCCAGCTGGTCGTGATCCCGGAGGTCTCGGCGGCGCTGTCGGCGACCGGGACCGTGCTCAGCGACCTCCAGACCGACTTCTCGAAAACCTTCGCGACCAGCAGCGACGACTTCGACCTGGCCGGGGTCGAGGCGGTGCTCGACTCGCTGCGGCGCCAGTGCGAGGAGTTCACCGCCGGCCAGCCGGGAGCCGAGGTCAGCCTCTCGGTCGAGGCCCGCTACCCGCAGCAGGTCTGGGAGATCGAGGTGCAGCTGCCGGTCGAGCGGATCGCCGGCGCCGCCGAGGTGGAGCGGCTGCGGGCCGAGTTCCACCGGGTGCACGAGGAGATCTTCGCGATCAGCGATCCCGGCTCGGCGGTCGAGTTCGTCCAGTGGCGGGCGCGGGCGCGGGTCGATCTCGGCGGCGGCGAGCGGCTGCCGCGGCTGCGGCCGGCGGCGGCCGAGGCGGGCGAGCAGCGGCCGGTCCGCTTCCCCGGCTCCGGCCCGACCGTGGCGGCGATCCACCAGCTGCCGGCGCTGGCGGTCGGCGACACGGTCGAGGGCCCGGCGATCATCGAGTCGCAGTTCGCGACCGTGGTGGTCGAACCGGGTGGCAGGGCGACGATGGCAACCTCCGGCAGCCTCCTCCTCCATGTCTGAGACGAGCAGCCAGGACGGGCTCCGCCTGGCGGTGCTGAACAACCGCTTCGAAGGCGTCGTGCGGGCGATGATGAACACCCTGCTGCGCTCGGCCCGCTCGGCGATCCTCAACACCGCCCGCGACTTCTCCTGCTGCGTGCTGACCGCCGAGGGGGAGATGCTGGCGATGGCTGAGTCGCTGCCGATCCACGTGATGAGCGGCCCCGACCTGATGGCGCGCAACCTGGCCGAGTCCTTTCCCGAGCTGCGCCGTGGCGACGCCTTCCTCAACAACTCTCCTTACCACGGCAACTCCCACGCGGCCGACTGGTCGCTGCTGGTGCCGGTGATCGACGAGGGCGGGACCCACCGCTACACGGTCCTGGCCAAGGCCCACCTCGCCGACTGTGGCAACGCCGTCCCCACCACCTACTCGGCGGCGGCGCGCGACGTCTACGAGGAGGGGGCGCTGATCTTCCCCTGCGTCAAGGTCCAGGACGACTACC
>JAFDWC010000116.1 GCA_018268655.1 Actinomycetota bacterium | reverse complement strand
CACCGGCTCGACCGCCGGCAGCGGCGGCGCCTGGCGTTCGACCGGCTCCTTGCCGAGCTCGATCTCCTCACCGAAGTGGAGGACGGTGAGCGGCTTGCCCTCGAGCACGCGGTACACCGCGTGGTGGTCGCGGACCTCGACCTCGAGCAGCCGCCCCTTGAAGCGGAGCCGGAACGACAGCCGGGTCAGCCGCTCGGGCAGGCGCGGCGCGAAGCGCAGCTGGCCGCCCATGTCGCGGAGGCCGCCGAGCCCGCAGACGGCGGCGATCCAGGCGCCGGCCAGCGAGGCGATGTGGAGGCCGTCGGCGGTGTTGTGCTCGAGGTCGTCGAGGTCCATCAGCGCCGCCTCGCCGAAGTAGTCGTAGGCGAGCTCGAGGTGGCCGGTCTCGGCCGCGATCGTCGCCTGCACGCAGGCCGAGAGCGAGGAGTCGCGCACGGTCAGCGCCTCGTAGTAGGCGAAGTTGCGGGCCTTCTGCTCGGCGGTGAAGGTCTCGCTGCAGGCGGCCATCGCCATCACCAGGTCGGCCTGCTTGACCACCTGCTTGCGGTAGATGTCGAAGTAGGGGTAGTTGAGCAGGAGCGGGTACTTGTCCTCCGGGGTCCGCTCGAAGTCCCAGCGCTGGTGCTTGGTGAAGCCCTCCGACTGGGGGTGGACGCCGAGATCCTCGTCGTAGGGGATCGTCATCGCCGCCGCCGCGTCGCGCCAGGAGGCCGCCTCCTCGTCGTCGACCCCGAGCGCCTGCGCCGCCTCGCCGAAGCGCTCGGCCAGCGCCGCCGCTCCCCGCAGGTTCCGCTGCGCCAGCAGGTTGGTGTAGACGTTGTTGTCGGCGACGGCGCTGTACTCGTCGGGGCCGGTGACGCCGTCGATGCGGAAGGCGCCGTGGGCGTCGTGATGGCCGAGCGAGCGCCACAGCCGCGCCGTTTCGACCAGCAGCGGCAGGCCGACTTCGCGCGCGAACTCCTCGTCGTCGTCGTTGATCTCGACGTAGCGAATCACCGCCTGGGCGATGTCGGCGTTGACGTGGAAGGCGCCGGTCCCGGCCGGCCAGTAGGCGCTGCACTCGCGCCCCGAGATCGTCCGCCAGGGGAAGGCGGCGCCGGCGAGCCCGAGCACCTTGGCCCGTTCGCGCGCCGCCTCGATCGTCGCCAGCCGCCAGCGCAGAGCCTGCGAGGCGGCCTCGGGCATCGAGTAGATGAGCAGCGGGAGAACGTAGGCCTCGGTGTCCCAGAAGGCGTGGCCGTCGTAGCCCGGCCCGGTCAGGCCCTTGGCCGGGATCGCCCGCCCCTCCCCCCGCGCCCCAGCCTGGAGCGCGTGGAAGAGGGCGAACCGAACCGCCTGCTGCAGCTCGGCGTCGCCGTCGAGCTGGACGTCGGCGCCCTTCCAGAAGTCGTCGAGGAACTCCGCCTGGCAACGGACCAGCTCGTCCCAGCCGCTGTGGCGAGCCTCGGCCAGCGCCGCCGCGACCTGATCGCGGACGGCCGGCACCGAGCGCTGCGAGGACCAGCCGTAGGAGACGAACTTGGTCAGGGTCAGCGCTTCGCCGGCCTTGGCGGTGGCGGTCACGGTGAAGCGCCCGAGGTCGTCCCAGGCCTCCGCGTCTTCCCACTCGGTGTCCGGCGGGCCGTCGATCTCGTGGTCCATCGCCGCCGCGGTCCGCAGGCCGCTCTGCTTGGTGCGGTGGACGAGGACGGCGCGGCTGTCGCGGGCGACGTGTTCCTCGGCCGCCAGCGGCGCTTCGAGCGCCGCGGCGGCGCGGGGGTCGGCGCTCGAGGCCGGCCGCGGCTCGTTGGTGACGAGCTCCGACTGGACCACCAGCCGAACGTCGCCGTCGACCGGTTCGACCCGGTAGCGGATCGCCATGATCGCCCGCTGCAGGAAGGAGACGAGCCGTTCGGAGACGACCTTCACCTCGCGCCCGGTCGGCGAGCGCCAGTGAGCGCTGCGGGTGAGGATGCCGGTGCGGAAGTCGAGGAAGCGCTCGTGCGCGAGCAGCTCGCCGTAGCGGATGTCGAACGGGGTGTCGTCGACCAGCAGCCGGATGATCTTGCCGTTGGTGACGTTGACCACCGTCTCCCCCGCCTCCGGGTAGCCGTAGCCGGCCTCGGCGTAGGGCAGCGGCCGCTGCTCGTAGAAGGCGTTGAGGTAGGTGCCCGGGATCCCGTTCGGCTCGCCCTCGTCGAGGTTGGCGCGGACCCCGATGTGACCGTTGGAGAGGGCGAAGACCGACTCCGACTGGGCCAGCCGCTCGAGGTCGAGCTCGGTTTCGCGGACGCCCCAGGGTTCGACCGTGTAGGCGGCCTGCTCGATCATTCGGCGTCGGCGATCAGCTCGGAGAGGTCCTTGACGACGACGTCGGCGCCGTGCTGGCGGAGCGCCTCGGCGTGGCCGACCCGGTCGACGCCGACGACCCGTCCGAAACGGCCGGCGTGGCCGGCTTCGACGCCGGAGACGGCGTCCTCGAAGACGGCGGCGGCGGCCGGCTCGACCCCCACCGCTGCGGCTCCGGCCAGGTAGGTGTCGGGGGCCGGCTTGCCCTTGAGCCGTTTTTCCTCGGTGACGACGCCGTCGACCACCGTCTCGAACAGGTCCTCGATCCCGACCACCTTCAGCACCGACTTGGTGTTGGCGCTGGAGGAGACGACGGCGCGGTGGATGCCGGCCTCGCCGCAGAGGCGGACGAAGCGGACCGAGCCCTCGTAGGCCTCGACCCCGTCGCGTTCGATCAGCTCCAGCACGAGGTCGTTCTTGCGGTTGCCGAGGCCGCAGACCGTTTCCGCCGCCGGCGGGTCGTCCTCCTCGCCCTCGGGCAGCTCGATCCCGCGCGAGGCGAGGAAGTCGCGGACGCCGTCGTAGCGCGGCTTGCCGTCGACGTATTCGTTGTAGTCGCCGTCGATGTCGAAGGGGCGAAACTCTTCGCCGCGCTGTTCCGCCCGCCGCTTCAGGAACTCGTCGAACATCTGCTTCCAGGCGTGGGCGTGGACGACCGCGGTCTTGGTCAGGACGCCGTCGAGGTCGAAGAGGCAGGCGGTGATCTGCGCTGGCAGCTCGATCCGGTCGCGGGCGCTGCGGGAGCTGGCCATGTGCGGGACCCTAGCGGGGTCGCGCCGTTCCGTCGCCAAGAATCGGCCAGGGCTGGGAGCTTGACACCTGCACAGGGAACCCATTAGGTATCGCGGGACCGCAGGGATCCGAGGAGAAGGAGCCGGGATGGGTTCGTCGATCGAAGTCCGGGGCATCGTCGCCGGCGACCGCGAGGGGTGGGAGCGCCTCTGGCTCGGCTACGCCGCCTTCTACCGCGCGGTGCCGCCGGCGGGCGCGGCCGAGAAGACCTTCCGCCGGCTCCGCGACGAGGACGATGGCCTCTTCGGCCTGGTGGCCGCGGACGACGGGCAACTGGTCGGCCTAGTTCATCTCGTCATCCACTCCGGCACCTGGCCGATGGAAGACTCGTGCTACCTGCAGGACCTCTACGTCGATCCCGCCGCACGCGGGACCGGCGTCGCGGACCGCCTCTTCGAGTCTGCCTACGCCGGTGCTCGAGAGCGCGGCGCGAGCCGGGTCTACTGGCACACCCAGCAGTTCAACGGCGCGGCCCGCTCGCTCTACGACAGCGTCGGCCGGCTCACCTCGATGATCGTCTACGAACACACCCTCGACCGAGGGTGACTCAGTTTGGTCAGGCCTCGACCGCGGTGCCGTTGGCGGTCAGGGCGACCTCGACGTTGCCCCGGGTCGCGTTCGAGTAAGGGCAGACCTTGTGCGCCTCGCGGACCAGCTCGACCGCCTCCGCGCCCTCGACCGAGGGCAGGGTGACGTCGAGCGCGACCGAGATCCCGAAGCTACGGTCCTCAGCGGTCTGGAGGTTGACCTTGGCGTCGATCTCGACGTCGCCGACCTCGCTCTTGCTGCGCCGGGCAACGGCGCCGAGCGCGCCCTCGAAGCAGGCCGCGTAGCCGACCGCGAACAGCTGCTCGGGGTTGGTGCCGCCGCCTTCGCCGCCCATCTCCGCCGGCAACCGCAGATCGACCTCGAGCGCGCCGTCGGAGCTGCGGCCGTGACCCTCGGCGCGGCCACCGGTGACGTGCGCCTCGGCGGTGTAGACGATCTTGCCCACCGGCGGGACCCTAGCGAGGGCCCGCCGCCGGCTTCGCGGCAACGACGCGGAGCTCGAAGGCGGCAGGGGTGCGGTCGCGGTTGCCGGCGGCGTCGATCGCGAAGACGCGGAAGACGTGGCGGCCGACCGCGAGCCGGTAGCGACGCGGCGAGCGACAGGCCCCGTAGCGGCCACGATCGAGACGGCAGCGGAAGCTCGCGCGCTCGTTGGCGCCGAAGCGAAAGGCGACCAGCCTGCGCTGGCGCGGGGCGACCCGCAGCAGCGCCGGCGGATGGCGCAGCAGCTTCGTCCGCGGCGGCGTCCGGTCCCGTGGCGGAGGAGGTGGTGGCGGTGGAGGAGGCGACGGTTCGCTCAGCAGCGGCAGTTCCTTGAATTCGCCGGCGGCACCTTCGCGGACCCGCTCGCATTCGATCGGGGTCGGGTCGCCGACCGCGGCGAGGTCGATCGTCGCCTGGTCGAGACCGGCGCCGCAGTTGATCACCCGGTCGCGGCTGCCCGAGTTGGCGAGGATGCTGTCGTTGCCGCCGAGCGCGAAGTAGATGTCTTCACCGGTATGGCCGAGCAGCTGGTTGCCGCCTTCGTCGCCGTAGAGGACGTCGCTCTGGTTCGAGCCCTCAAGGTCCTCGATCCGGCTCAGGCGATCGAAGCTGCCGCCGGCGCATTCCGGAAGTTCGCCGGCGCCCGGCGCCCCGACCCGGCCTTCGAGGTCGAGCCGGGCGTCGACCCCGGTGCCGCCGAGCCGCGCCCAGGAGGCGTTGTCGCGGTCCGGGGTCGGGGCGCCGACCCGTTCGGCCCCGCCGTCGACGGTCTCGCCGTCGCAGATCGAGACCGAGAGGAAGAGGTCGGAGCCTTCGCCGCCGTCGAGCAGGTCGGCGCCGCCGTTGTGGGTGAGCGCATCGTCGCCGGCGAGCGCTTCGAGCCCGTCCCGGCCTTCGCCTTCGCTCCCGGCGCCGCCTTCGCCGTCGACCAGGGTGTCTTCGCTTTCGCTGCCGACCAGTCGGTCGGCGCCGGCGCCGCCGAGCTCGAAGACGCCGACCCCGTCCGGGACCGCGGCGGTGATCGTGTCGCCGCCGCCCATCCCGGCCAGGACCACCGCGTCGAGCAGGCCGGTGACGGGGCAGCTGGCGCTGGCGGCGCTGACCGTGCAGCCGCCGGCATCGGCGGCGCTCGTGTCGAAGCTGGACCCGGAGAGGGTCAGCTGCACTTCGCCGCTGCCGTTGTAGGTCGCGGTGATCGCATCGGCCGCCGGGCCGCCGACGACGTAGACCTGGGTCAGCTTCGGCCCCGCGGTCGTTTCGTTCGCGGTCGTCTCGCCGACGCTGACCAGACCCGAGGCACGAGGAGTGACCGCGGCGGCGCTCCCCTCGCAGTTGGCTTTGGCCGCGGTGCCGATGCAATTGTCGGCGCCGGCTTCGCCGTCGATCGCGGCTTCCGAGCCCCCCTGCAGGAGGTCGCCGTCGGCGCCGCCGTGGATCACGTCGGCGCCGCCTTCGCCCCTGATCACGTCGGCCCCTCCGCCGCCCCAGATTTCCTCCCGGGCGGCGCTGCCGACGATGTAGTCGGAGAACGGGGTGCCGATGATCCGCTCGAAGGCGCCGGGCTGGACTTCGTCGTTGCCGCCGCCGAGCGAGGGTTCGCCGTCGCTGGCGTTGACGCCGCCGGCGCCGAGCTCGAGGTCGACGCCCCGCTCGCCTTCCCTGCCCTGCGGGAAGTTGGCGACAGAGGCGGCGATTTCGGCCGCCCGCCCGGCGCCGAAGCCAGGCGTGGTGCCGGTCGCGAAGCTGAGCGTGTCTTCGCCGCCCGCGCCGCTGTCGAAGATGCGGTCGATGGTGGCGTCGCCACGCACGTAGTCGCTGCCTTCGCCGCCGTCGATCCGGTCCGCGCCGAAGCCGCCTGCAAGGACGTCGTTGCCGGGGCCGCCTTCGAGCACGTCGTCGCCGATCCCGCCGTAGAGGCGGTCGTCGCCGCCGTTCCCGCGCAGGGTGTCGTTGCCGCGGTCGCCGAAGACGACGTCGTTGCCGGGGCCGCCTTCGAAGGTCTGGCTGCCGACTTCGAGGTGGAGCCCGGCGCCGGTTTCGCTGGCGGTGAGGACCGGGGCGCTGTTGGCGCCGACGATGACGTCGTCGCCGGGGCCGCCGTAGACGACCGCGACCGCGGGCGGGACGACGATGTGGTCGTCGCAGGGCGTCCCCAGCACCTCGTCGCCGACCCGTTCGGGCCCTTCGGCGCAGCTCGGCAGTTCGCTCGCCGCCGGAGCGGCAACGGCCGTCGCCGCCAGCGCCAGCGCCGAGACCATCGCCACCGCCGCCGCCAGCGCGGCTCTCCCCAGGTGGACGTTCATCTAGGAGCTAGATACCGGCAGCCGCGGGAACGATTCGGTCCGGCGATGCCGCGGCTCAGCCATCGGCTGGCGGGCCCGGCGGCGTCTCGCCCCGCCAGTAGTCGACCGCGTCGTCGAGGTCGAAGAAGGCATTGAAGCCGGCACCACGCGGGCCGCGCTCGCTGGCGCCGACCTTGTTCGAGTCCGGGTAGACGACGATGTCGGGGCGGCCGTGGCTGGAGACGGCGAGGAAGCGGACCGGCTCCGCGGTCGGGTTGGAGATCTGGTGGGCGCCGCCGGGCCCGAGCTCGAAGCGAACCGCCTCGCCCTGCTCGAGCACCCGCTCGCCCGCCGGCGTGCGCAGGGTCGGGCGGCCGCGGAGGACGATCACCACCTCCTCGTCGGAGTAGTGGAAGTGGTACGGGTAGGCGGCCTCGCCCGGCGGCAGCTCCCAGACGCTGACCCCGACCGCCTCGCTGCCGAGCTCGTAGCCGATCCGGGCCCGTTTGGCGCGAAAGCCGGGCGGCCCGTCGCGGTCGACGAAGTCGGGTTCCTCGATGTTCGGCACGCGCCCCAGACTAATCCGCAGAGAAGCCGTTTAGGTCAGATAGGTAGCGTCCCCGATCCGATGCACCGCCCCCGCAACCACCCCGCGGCGATCGCCCTCGCCTGCCTGACCGCGATCCTCGCCCTCCTGCTCGCCGGCTGCGGCGGCGGGGGAGGCGCCAGCTCGCAGCCAGCCCCCTCGGCGTCCGAGTTTCCCTCGGCCAAGGGGAAGACGATCGGCGACCTGTTCGAAAACTCGGGCGCGAAGCAGACGAAGCTGGTGATCGCGCCGGCGGCGCAATCCTTCGTCAAGGGGCCCAACCGCTACCCGTTCGGCGTCTTCACGGTCGCCGGGGAACAGGTCGAAGACGCCGACGTGGCGATGTACTTCGCCAGGTCAGACAAGAGCAAGGTGATCGGCCCCTACCCCGCCCACCTCGAATCGCTCGAGACGAAGCCCGCCTACCGGGCCCAGACCAGCGGCGCCAAAGGGGACGCCAGGTCGGTCTACGTCGTCCCCAAGGTGAACTTCAGCGCCAACGGCCCCTGGCTCGCGATCGCGATGCTGAAGGGCAAGGACGGGCTCGAAGTCTCGCGGGTGCCGAGCGCGACCGCCGGCGCCAACCCGCGCATCCCCGAAGTCGGCCAGGCGCCGCCGCGGATCACGACCCTGACCGCGGCCGACGTCGGTGGCGACCTGGAAAAAATCGACACCCGGATCCCGCCCGACCAGATGCACAAGTACGACTTCGCCGAAGTTCTCGGCAAGAAACCGATCGTCCTGGTCTTCGCCACCCCGGCGCTGTGCCAGAGCCGGGTCTGCGGCCCGGTCGTCGACGTCGCCCAGCAGGTCGCCGACAAATACGAACCGCGGGCGGCCTTCATCCACCAGGAGGTCTACGTCGAAAACGACATCGCCAAGGGAATCCGGCCGCAGCTGAAGGCGTTCGGGCTCGAAACCGAGCCCTGGACCTTCCTCGTCGGCAAGGAAGGAATCGTCAAGGACCGGATCGAGGGCGCCTACGGGGTGGCCGAACTGGAACAGGCGATGAAGACGATCTTGCCTGGCTGAACAGCCAGCGTTTCGGTAGGGTTCCGACGGTTAAGCGTCGCGGCGGCAGGGCCGGGGCGTGGGGGGAAACCCTCGGGAGGCAGGGTCGCTGGGGAACTTCGACGCTGCAAGGAGAAAGATGAAGCACTGGATCGGTGTCCGGACCGTTGTCCTCGGGCTCTGCGCCCTCGCCCTCGCCGGGATCGCCGCGGCGCCGGCGCTGGCGCACGACGCCGGGGCCAGCGGGGCCAGCAAGGGGAAGAACGCCAAGAAGCCGAAGCGGGTCGTTTTCGAAGCGTGCAAACACGGTTGTAAGTACCGGACGATCCAGAAGGCGGTCGACGCCGCCGGCTCCTACGGATTCAAGAACCCCAAGGCGAAGGTCGTGGTCGCGATCCGCCCGGGCAAGTACGTCGAAGGCGTCCTCGTCGACGGCACCGAACCGCGCGAGTCGTTCGACGGGCTGACGATCGAAGGCACCAAGAAGGACCGCAAGAAGGTGATCCTCGAAGGCAAGAACGCCAAGGGCGAACTGGGGGCGGCGCAGAACGGGATCGAGGCGGTCAGCGTCGATGGGCTCGTGCTTCGCAACATGTGGGCGCGCAACTACCAGTCGAACGGCTTCTTCATCCACGCCTCGCGCGAAGAAGGGCAGCACTGCGTCGGCTACACGATGGACAACCTGCTCGCCTCGGGCAACCGCTCCTACGGTCTCTTCGCCAAGAACTGCTTCGGCGGCAAGATGATCAACTCGGCCGGCTACCACCAGGGCGACTCCGGCTTCTACGTCGGCGAAACCCCGTGCGACAGCCAGAAGTGGACCGACCACGGGACCAACCCCGCCCCCTGCCAGAAGAAGCCGCAGTGGACGCTGCTGAAGAACGACAAGAGCTACGAAAACGTGCTCGGCTTCTCGGGGACGAACTCGAAGTACGTGAAGATCGTCGAATCGGCCTTCTACAACAACGGCGCCGGGATCGTCCCCAACACGCTCGACAGCGAGGGGTTCGAGCCGAACGGCTGGAACATCATCGAACGCAACGACGTGTTCTGGAACAACTACAACTACTTCCTCGCCGCGTCCAAGTTCCACACCGTCTCGGCGGGGCTGGGTGAGCTCGGCGGGCAGACGGTCAACTACCCGACCGGGGTCGGGATCGTCCTCTACGGCGGCGACGGCAACGTGGTTCGCCACAACAAGGTGTTCGGCAACTACAAGTGGGGCGTGGCCTCCTTCTCGGGCCCCGGTGAAACCTTCGTCGCCAACGAAGGCAACGACGCCAAGAACATCAACAACCAGATCAGCGAAAACACGATGGGCCGCGAAGGC
>JAFDWC010000115.1 GCA_018268655.1 Actinomycetota bacterium | reverse complement strand
AACCCAGCAAGCGGGGGGAGGCACCCCGTCCCCTTTGGCGGTTTCTAGGGTCGGGGGCTGCGGGGGATGGGCGGTGGGGTGGCGCCATATTGGCCGCTGCGGCGGATGGGCCGGCTCTCCGCCATATCGGCCGCTGGCGCTCCGCCAGGCCGGCCGGTGGCGCTCGCCAGGCCACCCAGCCGCCTGCTACTCGGTGGCCTCGTCCCGCAGCCGCCGCGCCACGGCGGCGGTGGCGGTGGCGAGCGTGTCGAGGTCGGCGCTGTCTTCCTTGTGGCCGTTGACGTAGCAGCAGAGGTTGCCGTCGACCAGCTCGAAGGCGAACTTGGGCGGGGCCGAGTCGGTCAGCCAGACGATGAAGCTGGGGGCGAAGAGCTGGCGCAGCCAGTTCGGGTCCTGATCCTTGCCGGAGAAGATCTCGTACTTCTCGTCGAGCGCCTCGCTCTCGAGCTTGACCCGCTGTTTGGAGCGGCGGAAGACGTCCTCGAACTTCTGCAGCGAGCGGAGGCCGAACTTGCGCTGGCAGTAGAGCTCGGGCACCAGGTCGGTGCACTCGGGGACCGAGGTGAGGCCGACGGTGTAGTGGTAGTAGTTGGTCTGGGTATTGCCGTCGCCGTCGGTGGTCTCCTGCTCGTAGGTGTAGAGGGCGAGGAGGCCGCTGCAATCGGGCGCCAGCTGGCCGGTCAGGGTCCGCTCGGCGTAGCGGGCGTCGCCCTTGCGCAGCAGCGGCGTCGCCGCGGGCAGCGGCGCCTTGCCGCCGAGCTCGAGCTGGTGCTGGCCGGCGTAGAGGCTGAAGAAGGCGTTGGCGGCGCGGCGGTCGGCGACGAAGAAGGCGGCGACGATGCCGACGAAGACGACGGCGACGAACCCGACCCCGCCGAGCAGCGGCACCGTGGCGGCGCCGATCCCGGCGACCACGAGGGCCGGGATGAGGATCAGGGCCCAGGTCTTGCCCGAGCGCAGCAACTGCCTGAAGTGGTAGCCGCGGAGCTCGTTGGCGTCGCTGGGGGCCGCCGCGTCGCTCGCCGCGGGGGCGGCGGCGGTCGTCGCGTCGCCGCCACTCGCGGCGGCGATTTCGTCCGGCGGCTGTGCTCCCTCGGTCTCAGGCACGGATCAGACCCTAACCACGGCAGGCGGATGCAATGGGGGTTGCAGAGGGGGGTCGTGTTGCAAAGTGGGAGAGAGTGGGTTACTGTGGCGCTCGAGTTGAAGCCCAGGACCGGGGTGGTGAGGCTCCTCCCACCTCATCACTCCGGTCCCAACTCCTTCCCGCCCTCCCAGTGAGACCACTCAGAAAGGACCATCCGAGTTGGCATTCCGGGGCATCTATGAGCACAGCCTCGACGCCAAGGATCGGCTCACGGTCCCCTCGCGATTTCGCGCCTCGCTCGCAGACGGAGTGGTTCTCTCCAAAGGCTTCGACCCCTGCGTCTGGGTCCACACGACCGAGTCCTACGAGCAGCTCTCCGAGCGCTTCCTCGAACCGCACAGCCCCTTCGGCCGCGACGCGCGGCTGCTCCGCCGCCGCTTCCACGGCGGCTCCTTCGACGACAGCCTCGACTCGGCCGGGAGGATCAGGTTGCCCAAGCCGCTGATCGAGCACGCCGGCCTCTCCGGCAACTGCGTCGTCGTTGGCGCCGGTGAGTACCTGGAGATCTGGGATGCCGAGGCCTGGGCCAAGCAGGAGGAAGAGCTCGACGCCGCCGCCCCGGAAATCGCCGAGGGCCTGGCCGCGGCCGGAGCCGCGTAACCATGAGGCTCCATGCCGCCCGCATCCCCATCTCCCACGGACCCGCCCTCGGGCCCGCCGCTGCGCTGATGAGCACCGAGCACGAGCCCGTCCTCGCCACCGAGCTGCTCTCGCTGCTGGCGCCCGCCGCCGGTCAGATCGCCGTCGACTGCACCTTCGGCGCCGGCGGCCACGCCCGCCTCGTCGCCGAGCAGCTGGGCCCGGAGGGGACGTTGATCGGGATCGACCGCGACCCCTCCGTCGAAGCCCGGTTCGCCGCCTTCGCTGCCACCGCCCCCTGCCGGACCCGCTTCGTCTCCGCCGACTTCAGTGCAGGTCTTCTTGCATTGTGCGGCGAAGGAGTGCGCCCAGACATGGTCTACATGGATCTGGGAATGTCCTCGATGCAGGTCGACGCCTGGGAGCGGGGCTTCTCCTATTCGTATGACGCGCCGCTCGACATGCGGATGGACACGCGCCAGCGCTTCGACGCCGCCGACCTCCTCAACGAGTGGCCGGAGGCGCGGATCGCCCAGGTCCTGCGGCGTTTCGGCGAGGAGCGCTACGCCGGCGGGATCGCCCGCGAGATCGTCCGCCGCCGCCCGCTCGCCACGACCTCCGACCTGGTTGCCGCGGTCAAGGCCGGGATGCCGGCCTCGGCCCGCTTTGCCAGCGGCCACCCCGCCAAGCGCACCTTCCAGGCGGTCCGGGTCGCCGTCAACGGTGAGCTCGAGGCGCTGAACCAGGCCCTGCCGCTGGCCTGGGAGATGCTGCCGCTGGGCGGCCGCTTTGCCGCGATCTCCTTCCACTCGCTCGAGGACCGCCCGGTCAAGCAGTTCCTGGCCGAGAAGGCGCGCGGCTGCGTCTGCCCGCCGGAGCTGCCGGTCTGCGTCTGCGGCCACGAGCCGGAGGCCGAGCTGCTGAGCCGCCGCGCGATCGCCCCGGGCCCGGAGGAGATCGAGGCGAACCCGCGCTCGCGGTCGGCCCACCTCCGCGCCGCGGTCAAGATCGCAGAGCCGAACGGGGCCGGGGAGGGGGGCGCCTGATGGCCGTCGCCGCTCCCGCCCGACGCTCCAGCGCCCCCGCCACGGCGCCGCCGCCTTCGCGCACCAGCCCTCCGCGCCGCCGCAAAGATGGAGGAGCGGCGCCCGGGCGAGGCAAAGCCGCGCCGCAGGGAAGCGTCGCCGCCCCGGCGCGCCCCAAAGCTCCGTCTCGCGCACCCGCCCGCAAGGCGCCGGCCCGTCGTCCGGCCCGCCGCGCCACGCCCGGCCAGCGGGTCGCCGCCGGCGGTCGCCTGATCCCGCTCGCGGTCGGCCGCACGGCGGTCGCCGTCCGCGAGCTGCCCGATTCGGGCCTGGTCGTCCGCATGACCCGTGGCCGCGCCTGGATCGCGGTCCTCGGCCTGCTGCTGGTCGGGATCGTCACCCTCAACGTCGTCACCCTCAGCTTCGCCGCCTCCTCGAGCAAGGTCGACGAGCGAAACACCGCGCTCGAACAGGAAAACTCGGCGCTGCGCAGCCGCCTCGCGCAGGAAGAGGGCGCGAAGAAGATCCGTCACGCGGCGGCCGCCCAGGGCCTGGCGATGCCGACGACCGAAGAGCCGCGGGTGATCGAATTCAAGCCCACGGCGGTCTCCGAAGCGGCGCAGCGGCTGGCGGCCGGGGGCTAGGTCCGGGTGCGCCTGATCGAGCGCAGGATCGGGCTGCTCTTCGCCGGCTTCCTCCTTTGCTTCCTCGTCATCGTCTCGCGCGCCTTCTGGCTGCAGGGCGTGCAGGGGGCCAAGCTCTCGGCCGAGGCGATCTCCCAGCAGACCGAGTCGGTGACGGTGCCGGGCCTGCGCGGCAACGTGCTCGACCGCAGCGGCAACCTGCTCGCTGCCTCCGAAGACGCGGCGACGATCTACGCCACCCCCTACCAGGTGAAAGACAAGCCGAAGGCGGCGAAGGAGATCGCCGCGATCCTGAAGCTGAAGCAGAAGGAAGTGCTGGAAGCGCTCTCCGAAGAATCCGGCTTCGCCTACATCGCCCACAAAGTGCCTCTGACGACCGCGACGAAGGTCGAAAAGCTGAAGATCGAAGGGATCGGCCTGCTTCCCGACAGCCGCCGCGTCTACCCCCAGGGCGAGATGGCGGGCCAGGTGCTGGGCGTCGTCGGCTCCGAAAACCAGGGCCTGACCGGGATCGAGCAGGGGGAGCAATCGGTGCTCGCCGGCAGCGACGGCGAAGAGCGGATCGTCCGCGATGCGCTCGGCGACCCGATCCGGCTGGAAACCGCGAAGCCGGCCAAGGACGGGGAATCGATCCAGCTGACGATCGACCCGGTGATCCAGCAGGAAACCGAAGCGGCGCTCGCCGGCGTCGGCGAAAAGTACTCGCCGAAGGGGGCGACCGCGATCGTCGTCGACCCGCGCACCTCCGAAATCCTGGCGATGGCCAACTGGCCGCCGGTCAACCCGGGCGAATTCGAAGAAGCGACCAACGAAGAACTGATGAACCAGGCGACCGGCCTCAACTACGAACCGGGGTCGACCTTCAAGGCCTTCACGGTGGCCGCGGCGCTGGAAGAAAAGCTGGTCACCCCGAGCACCGAATTCACCCTGCCGCCGTCGATCCGGGTCGCCGACCGGACGATCAAAGACGCCGAGGAACGCGGCACCGAAAACATGACCGTGGCCCAGATCCTGGCGAAATCGTCGAACGTCGGCGCGGTCACGATCGGGCTCAAGGTCGGGGCCACGAGCTTCAGCAGGTGGATCGAAAAATTCGGCTTCGGCAAGCAGACGGGGATCCAGTTTCCGAACGAGCAGCTGGGGATCGTCCCGAAGCTCTCGCAGTACTCGGGCTCGACGATGGGCAACCTGCCGATCGGCCAGGGGCTGGCGGTGACCCCGATCCAGATGGTCGCCGCCTACACCGCGATCGCCAACGGGGGCATGCTGCGGCCGCCGCAGCTGATCAAGCGAATCGGCGAAACGCCTGTCCACGAGCCGAAGGGAACCCGGATGATCAAGCCGCAGACGGCGGCGCAGATCCGCGAAATGCTCGAGGGCGTGCTCGCCGCCGGCGGCACCGCCTCGGAGGTCACCGTCCCCGGCTACACCCTGGCCGGCAAGACCGGAACCGCCCAGGTCGCCGAAAACGGCGGCTACTCCGAAACCAAGTACATCGCCTCGTTCATCGGCTTCGCCCCGGCCCAGAACCCGCAGCTGCTGGCGGCGGTGATCGTCAACCAGCCGCAGGGGGAAATCTACGGCGGCTCGGTGGCGGCGCCGGCGTTCGGCAAGATCGCGGAATTCGCCTTGCCCTATCTCGGCGTGCCGCAGGAATAAGGACGGGATGCGCGGGCGGTTGGGCCCGCCCGTCGCCCGGGGGCGTACCTAGACTTGCGGGCGATGAGATTGGACACGCTCCTCGCGGGAGCTTCCGTCGTGCGAATCGTCGGCGACGACTCGGGGGCGATCACAGACCTCGCTTACGACAGCCGCAAGGTCGGCCCCGGGACGCTGTTCTTCTGCGTGCCCGGGGAGAAGGTCGACGGGCACGATTTCGCGGTTCAGGTGGTGGCGGCCGGGGCGGCGGCGCTGGTGGTGGAGCGGGAGCTCGGGCTGTCGGTGCCGGAAGCGGTCGTCGCCGACGCGCGGGCGGCGATGGCGCCGGCGGCCGCGCGGCTGAACGGCGACCCGACGGCGGAGCTGCGGGTCGCGGCGGTGACCGGGACCAACGGGAAGACGACGACGGCGTTCCTGCTGCGCGAGATCCTCGAGGGTTCCGGCACGCGGTGCGGGCTGATGGGGACGGTCAAGCAGATCGTCGGCGGGGTCGAGGAGGAGGTGGTGCGGACGACGCCGGAGGCGATCGACCTGCAGGCGACCTTCCGGCGCATGCTGGCGGCGGGCGATCGGGCCTGCGCGATGGAGGTCTCCTCGCACGCGCTGATCCTGCACCGTGCCGACGCGATCCACTTCGAGGTCGCGATCTTCACCAACCTGACCCAGGACCACCTCGACTTCCACGCCGACATGGAGGGCTACTTCCAGGCCAAGCGCAAGCTCTTCGCCGAGCTCGCGCCGGGGGCCTCGGTGGTCAACGTGGACGACCCCTACGGGCGACGTCTGGCGGAGGAATTCGAGTGCATCACCTTCTCCGCCGAGGGCGCCGCCGCCGACTACAGCGCTCGCGGGGTCTCCTTCGACGCCGCCGGCGCCCGCTTCACCGTCGGCGAGACCGAGATCCGCACCGGCCTCCCCGGCCACTTCAACGTCGCCAACGCGCTCGGGGCCTTCGCGGCGGCGCGGGCGCTCGGTGTCGGCGTCGAGGAGGCGACCGCGGGGCTGGCGCGGGCCGCTCGGGTACCGGGACGCTTCGAGCCGGTCGACGAGGGTCAGGGGTTCGCCGTCCTCGTCGACTACGCCCACACCCCGGACTCGCTCGAGAACGTGCTGCGGGCGGCGCGGAGGCTGACCGACGGCCGGGTGATCTCGGTCTTCGGCGCAGGCGGCGACCGCGACCGCGACAAGCGGCCGAAGATGGGCCGGGCCGGGGCCGAGCTCTCCGACCTGGTGATCGTCACCTCCGACAACCCGCGCTCCGAGGAGCCGGCCGCGATCGTCGCCGAAGTCGCCGCTGGCGCCGCCGACGTCGCGCCGGAGCTGGTGGTCGAGGTCGACCGTAGAGCGGCGATCGCCGCTGCCCTGGCCCGGGCCGAGGCCGGCGACACGGTGGTGATTGCCGGCAAGGGGCACGAGCAGGGACAGGAGTTCGCCGATGGCCGCAAGCTCCCGTTCGACGACCGCGAGGTCGCCCGCGAGGAGCTGCGGCGGCTGGGGCCCGCTGGCGGGCGGGGCCAGCGGGCGGGCGCGGCGTGAGGCTCGACGGCAGGGCGATCGCCGCTGCGACCGGAGCCGAGGCGCTCGCCGAAGGCGCCCCCTCGCCGCCGCGGCGGGCGACGATCGACTCGTCCCAGACGGGCCCCGGCGACCTCTTCTTCGGCCTCCGCGGCGAGCACCGCGACGGCGGCGAGTTCGCCGAGTCGGCGCTGGCCGGCGAAGCCTGGGGCGTCGTCATCGGCCCCGACCACGCGGCCGCGCTCGCCTCCTCTGGGCTCGCCGGAGGCGCCGGCGCGATCGCCGACATGGCGCCGCCGGCCTGGGTCTTCGCCGCCGAGGACCCGCTGGCGGCGATGCAGCGGCTCGCCAACGCCTGGCGGCGGGCGCTCGGCGCCAGGGTGGTGGGCGTCACCGGCTCGGTCGGCAAGACCTCGGTCAAGGACATCGCGCGGGCGCTGCTGCCGGGCCGGGTCCACGCCAACCGCGAGAACCTCAACACCGAGATCGGGCTGCCGCTGACCGTGCTCGAAGCCCCCGACGACACCGACACGCTGGTGCTGGAGATGGCGATGCGCGGGGTCGGCCAGATCGCCGAGCTGGCCCAGATCGCCGAGCCCGACGTGGCGGTTATCACCAACGTCGGCCCGGTTCACGTCGAGCTGCTCGGCTCGGTTGCGGCGATCGCCGCCGCCAAGGCGGAGATCCTCGACTCGCTGCGGCCGGGGGGCACCGCCGTGGTTCCGGTCGCGGCGGCGGAGCTCGAGCCGCACCTGGAGCGCGCTGGGAAGCTGCTCCGGTTCGGCCCGGGCGGCGACGTCCGGGTGGTCGAGTCGCGGGTCGTCGAGGGGGTCACCGAGGCGACGATCGCGACCCCACTCGGCCAGCAGCGCTTCGAGCTCCCCTTCGCCGAGGCCCATAACCTGACCAACGCCCTCGCCGCGATCGCCGCCGGGGTCGCCCTCGACGCGGCGCCGGCCGAGATGGCCGAGCGGGCGTCGCTCGGCATAGGATTCTCGAGCTTCCGTGGCGAGCGTCTGCAGCTTCGTGACGGAATCGTCCTCGTGAACGACTGTTACAACGCCAACCCGGTGTCGATGCGCGCGGCGCTCGATCATCTGATGACCCTCGAGGCACCGCGCCGGCTGGCGGTGCTGGGGAAGATGGGCGAGCTCGGCCCGGGCTCTCGCGATCACCACCGCGAGGTCGGCGAGCACGCCCGTGCGGTCGGGGTCGACCTCTTGCTCGGGGTCGGCGAGGAGGCGCGCGACTACGGTCCCGACGAGCTCGTCGCCGACCCGGTCGAGGCGGCCGAGCTGCTTGCCGCCCAGCTCGAACCGAACGACGTCGTCCTGGTCAAGGGCTCGCGCGCCGCCGGGCTGGAGCAGGTCGCCGCGGCGCTGCTGGAGATCGAAGGGGCGGCCTGAGCCATGGGCGAAGTCCTGATCGCCGGCATGGCCGCGATGCTGATCTGCATCTTCCTCGGCCCCAAATTCATCGAATACCTGCGGGTCCGCGAGTTCGGGCAGCACATCCGCGAGGACGGCCCGCAGGAACACCACGCCAAGGCGGGGACGCCGACGATGGGCGGGTTGATCATCTTCGCCTCGATCTGCGTTCCCTACCTGGTCCTCTCCGACCGCGATGCACAGAGCCTGACCGTCTTCGGGGTCGCCCTCGGCTGCGCCGCGATCGGCTTCTTCGACGACTACATAAAGATCGTCAAACGGCGCTCCCTGGGGCTCTCGGCGCGCTGGAAGATCCTCTTCCAGATCGTCCTCGCGCTGGTCCTCTGGTGGGTGGCCCGGCACGAGGTCGGGCTCGAACCGATCCTCTACCTGCGGATCGGCGGCGGCACGATCGACCTCGGGCCGGTCCTCTACTTCGTCCTCGTCTTCCTCGTCCTCGCCGGGACCTCGAACGGGGTCAACCTGACCGACGGCCTCGACGGCCTCGCCGCCGGCTCCTGCGCGATCGTCCTCCTCACCTACACCGCGATCTCCTTCATCGCCAGCCAGCAGCAGGACCTGGCGCTGCTCTCCGCCTGCCTGGTCGGTGCCTGCATCGGCTTCCTCTGGTTCAACTCGTTCCCGGCCTCGATCTTCATGGGAGACACCGGCTCGCTGGGGCTGGGCGGCGCGATCGGAGCGCTGGCCGTGATGACCCAGACCGAGGTGTTGCTACTGATCATCGGCGGCATCTTCGTGATCGAGGCGCTCTCGGTGGCGATCCAGGTCTTCTCCTTCAAGACCTTCCGCCGCCGGGTCTTCCTGATGGCGCCGCTGCACCACCACTTCGAGATGATGGCCTGGTCGGAGACGAAGATCATCCTCCGCTTCTGGATCATCGCCGCGGTCTGCTCGGGGATCGGGTTCACGCTCTACCAGCACTCGATAGGGCGTTGAGGCGGGGGCGAGCACGCCGATTCCTTCCTTGACGGGGCACCGCCGTTCTTATAGGTTGCAGACCCCGGTGAGACAGAACTCACCGGTAGGGAGGAGGCGGACCATTCGCGCGCCTCCGGGGTCAATGGCCGGCGTTTCGCCAACTGCGCCGGTCACGCAAAGGTCGGGGGGCCTTGCGGCCGCAAGAGTGGCGGGGATGCTGGGGGTGGCCGGGGGGCCCGCCCCCAGCCTTTTCCTTTTCGGGGTGGGGCGAGGGACTGCCGGTTTCTGGGAACTGCCGTCTCGCGGAACTGCCGTCTCGCGGGACGCCCGCTGCGGGGCACGCCCAGGGACCAGGGTCTTGCGCGGCGGGGCACTCGGCACTCCTCCCCGTGAATTTCGTCGCTCGCCCCTTTCAGGGGCTCCGCTCCGATGTTGGAGCGCCCCCTTACAGGGGGCGCAGATACCGGATTGC
>JAFDWC010000114.1 GCA_018268655.1 Actinomycetota bacterium | reverse complement strand
CCGGACACTCAGGAAACCAGCCGAAGGCTGTCGTTTCCGTCCGGGGAGGGACCCCCGAGCGCCGCCCTCGAATCCGCATCGAAGGCGGTTCGTCCCCCGGCCACCCACCCAAGACACTCTTAAACCCAAATCCACATCCCCCGCCCCAGCCGGCTAGTGTCTGGCCGGTGAGCCAGTTTGATTTCGACTGGATCGTGGTGGGGAGCGGGTTCGGTGGGTCGGTTTCGGCCCTGCGCCTGAGCGAAAAGGGCTACTCCGTAGCCGTGCTCGAGTGCGGCAAACGCTTCCGCGACGAGGACTTCCCGAAGTCGACCTGGGACGTGCGCCGATACTTCTGGGCGCCGCGCCTGGGGATGAAGGGGATCTTTCGCCTCACCCAGTTCAAAGACGTCGCCGTGGTCAGCGGCTGCGGGGTCGGCGGCGGCAGCCTCGGCTACGCCAACACGCTCTACGTCCCCGGCAAGGACTTCTTCGAGGACCCCCAGTGGGCCGGGCTCGAGGACTGGGAGGCGGAGCTGGCGCCGCACTACGAGGAGGCGCAGCGGATGCTCGGCGTCGTCGTCCACGATGAGGACGACCCGGCCGACCAGCTGCTGCGCGAGCTCGGCGAGCACCTCGGGGTCGGCGAGACCTACCGCAAGACCCCGATCGGGGTCTACCTCGACAACCGCGGCGAAACCGTCCCCGACCCCTTCTTCGGCGGCGAGGGCCCGGACCGCACCGGCTGCCTGCGCTGCGGCCGCTGCATGGTCGGCTGCCCGCACGGGGCCAAGAACACTCTGGTCAAGAACTACCTCTGGCTGGCCGAGCGGCGCGGCGCCCGAATAGAGGCGGAGCGAACGGTGACCGAGGTGCGACCGCTCGGTGCCGGCGACGGCAGCGACGGCTACGCGGTTACCAGCGAGCGCTCCGGCCTCCTCCCCGGCCGCGGCCGCAGCACCCTGACCGCCCGCGGCGTCGTCTTCGCCGCCGGCCCGCTCGGAACCAACAAGCTGCTGCAGCGCTGCCGCCTCGGCGGTGCCCTGCCGCGGCTCTCCAACCGGCTCGGCGAGCTGGTCCGGACCAACAGCGAGATGATCCTCGCCGTCACCGTGCCGGAGGACTACCCGGACGACCTGACCAAGCGCGTCGCGATCACCTCCAGCATCTATCCCGACCCCCACACCCACATCGAGACCGTCACCTACGGCCACGACGGCGACTCGATGAGCTCCCTCTACACGCTGCTGACGGGGGACGGGACGAAAGCGACGCGGCCGCTGAAGCTGCTCGGCCAGATCGTCCGCCACCCGGTCAACTTCCTCAAGGTGATGCGGCCGAAGGGCTGGTCGCGGCGGACGATCATCGTCCTCGTGATGCAGACGTTGGACAACGCGATCGCCCTCCGCCCGAAGCGCAAGCGAAACGGCGACGTGCGGCTGACCACCGAACAGGACCCCGAGAAACCGAACCCGACCTTCATCCCGGTCGCCAACGAGGCGGCGGAATGGCTTGCCGAGCGGACCGGCGGGATCGCCCAGAGCTCCGTCTCCGAGGCGCTCTTCAACATCCCCAACACCGCCCACATCCTCGGCGGCGCGGTGATCGGCGCCTCACCCGAGGACGGCGTCGTAGACGCCAAGCAGCGCGTCTTCGGCTACGAGAACCTGCTCGTCTGCGACGGCTCGGCGGTACCGGCCAACGTCGGCGTCAACCCGAGCCTCACTATCACGGCGTTGGCCGAGCACGCGATGGCCGCCGTCCCCAACGCCACCGGCGGGCGCGAAAACCAAGCAGGTCGGGGGATGCAGGTCGGCCGGTGAGGGAAGCACACTGTTCTGTGCGTAACCCGATCCGGCCGACCGAAGACCCCGAGATGCGCCGGTTTGCAGCGTCCGCTAGGCGGCGAAGCGCTCCGCTACGTAATCCCAGTTGACGACGTTCCAGAACGCGTCGAGGTATTCGGGGCGCTTGTTCTGGTACTTGAGGTAGTAGGCGTGCTCCCAGACGTCGACGCCGAGAAGCGGGGTCTGACCGCTGGAGACGGGCGAGTCCTGGTTCGCGGTTTTGGTCACCGCGACGCTGCCGTCGGCGTTCTTCACCAGCCAGGCCCAGCCGGAGCCGAACTGGCCGGCGCCGGCGGCTTTGAACTCCTCCTTGAAGGCGTCGAAGGAGCCGAAGGCGGAGTTGATCGCGTCGGCCAGGGCGCCGCTCGGCTCGCCGCCACCGTCCGGGCTCATCATCTCCCAGAAGAGGCTGTGGTTGTAGTGGCCGCCGGCGTTGTTGCGGACCGGGCCCTGCTTGTCGGCAGGCAGGGCATCGAGGTTCTGCAGGACCTCGACCACGTCCTTGTCGGCCCACTCGGTGCCCTCGAGGGCGCCGTTGGCTTTGTCGACGTAGGCCTGGTGATGTTTGTCGTGATGCAGGTGCATCGTCTGCTCGTCGATCGTCGGCTCGAGCGCGTCGTAGGCGTAGGGCAGGTCAGGTACCGAGAAAGCCATCTGGCAAATCCTCCGTGGTCGGGGTCGAAGAAGGTCTCACCCCAGCCTATTCCTTCGCCAGCGCCGGCCCCGACACCACCGCCGGATCGCCGCCGGTAGCGCCGATCCGGCACGGGCCTCCCTTCACGGCCTCGCTCTGGGATAATCCCCCGCCTCGGGGCGTGGCGCAGCCTGGTAGCGCGCACCGTTCGGGTCGGTGAGGTCCCCGGTTCAAATCCGGGCGCCCCGATTTAGAAGACCCTCGCTCGAACCGCCGGCGGAAGCAGGGACGGTTCCGGTAGTGGCCTCACGATCCAGCCGAGCCGGCGGTGGATCGGCAGGGCCAGTGGCCTGAGATCGAGATCGTGCCGCAGTCTCGCGGGCGATACTGCCGGAGGAAATGCACGACGTCCTTAGCCTGAGTCTGGTGGTGTCGGCGATTGCGCTGCCCGACTCGATCAATCCATCGCTGATCCTCGCCGACTTCTATCTGGCCGCGGGACCGCACGCGACACGACGCACGGCGGTCTTCGCGATCACGGTATTCCTCGTCACGTTTCTGGGCGGCGTCCTGATCATGCTCGGCCTTGCCGAGCTCGTTAGCTCGTTTCTCCCGAAGCTCAGCTCCGACGTCAAGTACGCGCTGATCACCGCCGGCGGTGTGTCGCTGGGCCTGGGGGGCATCGCGATCTGGGTCAAACGCAAGGCATTGGCGGATCGTCGATCGACGAGGGCGAAGACCGACAAAGCTCACGGCCAATCGGCGGTGTTGATGGGGGCGGGCATCGCCGGCGTCGAATTGCTCACCGCATTTCCCTATTTCGCCGCGATCAGCATCATCGTGGGATCCAACGCCTCGTCGCCGGGCAAGGTGTTCCTGCTCGGCATCTACAACCTCGTCTACGCGCTGCCGCTGATCGGCATCTCGGTCGTCTGCGCCGTGATGGGCCCCGGAGCGTCGGGATTCCTCAACCGGATCAGGAACGCGGCCCTCACCCGCTGGCCGGTCGTGGTCGCCCCGCTGGCCGTCGCGCTTGGACTGGGGTTGACCGCGTTCGGGGTGCTGCGGCTGGTGGGCGGATAGCTGATTGATTCCCAATTCGCGTCTGACTGGGGACGCGCCCGGCCGAGCAGATCAAGGATGCAGGCCGCCGGAATCAATCATCTAGAGCGGCGGCTGGTGCGCCTCGCCGATCAGGCGAATCTGAAAGGCGTTGGAAGAGGAGCCGTCGAGCGCGTACACCAACCTTCCGGTCGCCGGCCCCCAATGGGTGGGTCTGAACCAGACCGTGACCCAGCACGACTCGTGCGGCGCCAGCCCGGCCGAGCAGGTCGAGTGCCCGTGGCCGAACGGGCCGTCCGCTGGCTGTGGCAGGAATCGGAGCTGCATCGACCGCTTGGAGACGTTGGTCAGGGTCACCGTCTGCGCCTCAGCGTGATCCAGCCTGGTGCTCGTGAACTGAAGCAAGGGGGGACTCGCCGTGACCGGTGGAACCCCAGCCTCGCTCGAGGAGGCCGCTCCGGCGGCGAAGCCAGCCGCCACGGCCGCCGTCGCCGCGAATTGGATCAGGGAACCGCGCATCTCCTCTCCTCCACGGCCCTGTTCGTAGCTATTCGACCCGTCCGATCGCCGCTTCGACTTCGGCCAGCGAGGGGCCTTCCTGGAGGGTTTCGGTGCCATTCGGGCCGGTGATGATCATCGCCTGGCCGATCCGAATGCCGAGCTGTTCGCCGAGTTTCTCATCCCCTTCGAGTCGCTTCGCGTACGGACCGCCGGACTTGCCGTTTTCTTCCAGGTCCTTTTCCCATTCCGGGAAGTTGAGTTCTTCGACGCTGGCGGCGACCGAGTCGAGGAAGTTCTGATCGACGCCGAATTTCTTCGCTTCGTCCTGGTTGCGGAAGAAGAGGTAGGTGTACTGCCAGCCATAGCCCTGTTCGGCCGCCGCTTCGGCCCCGAAGAAGCCGAGCTCGAGCGGGTTTTCGCCGTTCGAGTAGTGGCGCCAGTCGAGCTGGACCTTGCCGGGCCGAGCGTAGTTTTCGACCAGCGCCGGGATCGTCGCGAGGAAGTCTTCCTGACAGCTCGAGCACTGCAGGTCGTTGAAGACCTGAATCGTCACCGGCGCGTCGGAGGAGCCGACCCGGGCCCCTTCCTGAGGGACGCCGCCAAAGGTCCGCTGCGCGTCTTCGATCCCGGCGATGTGAATGGTGTCGTTGCTGGCCTTCTGGGTCGAGATGTTGACGATTGCGTAGCTGAGGGCGATCAGGCCCAGGCCGAGCACCAGCGCGACCCAGACGCGGCCCCGGCGCGGCATCGATCTGACGGCAGCTTCGGACATCTCCACCATTATCGCGAGACGGCTGCGCCGGCAGATCCCGCCCCGGCGAGGCCGAGGCCTACCCCGACCGATCAAACCGCCCGAGCGATTTCGCATCTTGCGAAAGTTTCGATTGACACGTCCGCGGGGAGGGATAAACATGGGCTACGGAATTCCAACCACGTGGAGGTTGTCCATGGCCAATCACCTGACGCCCGCCGAGCTTGCCGACCAGCTCAAGATGCAACGGCAGGAGGTGATCGGGAAATGCGTGGAAATGGGCGTCCCGATCTTCCACGGTCGGATCGACCGCACCCTCTTCGAGATGTCGCTGCGCAGCTACCGGGCGCAGGGTTCGCTGCAACCCAGCACCGCGATCCGGCACTGAATTAGACTCCCCCCGAATGGAGGGGAGGGGAACCCACTCGCAGACCCTGGCGGACCTGCTGCCGAAAGCAGCCCAGGCCTATGGCAGTGCACCGGCGGTCCGTTACAAGGAGGACGGGCGCTGGGTCGACCGCAGCTACCTCGAGGTGCTGGACATCGTCCGGCCCCTGGCCCTGGGGCTGACCGAGCTCGGGGTCGCCAAGGGCGACCGCGTCTCGATCCTCGCCAACACCCGCCCCGAGTGGACCTACTGGGACTTCGCGGCGCTCTCGATCGGCGCCACCGTGGTCCCGATCTACCAGACCAACTCGCCGGAGGAGTGCGGCTACGTGCTCGAGAACTCCGACGCCAAGGTGGTCGTGGTCGAGAACGAGGAGCAGCTGGCGAAGGTGCGCGAGGTTCGCGAGCGGCTGCCGGTGCTCGAGCACGTGGTGCTGATGGTGGGCGAGGCCGACGACGCCCACTCGGCCACCGCGATCAGCGAGAAGGGCGCCGCGGTCGAGCCGGCGCGCTGGGCCGAGCTCTACGAAGCGATCACCCCAGCCGACATCTGCACCTTCATCTACACCTCGGGGACGACCGGGCCGCCGAAGGGCTGCATCATCAGCCACGGCAACTACCGGGCGATGCTCGACATGGTCAACGGCGTCAACGTGATCGAGCCCGGAGACCTCGCCTACCTCTACCTCCCCCTCGCCCACTCCTTCGCCCTGCTGATCCAGCTCGGCAGCTTCGACCAGGGCACCACGATCGCCTACTGGGAGGGCGACCCGCAGAAGATCCTGCCCAACCTGGCGGAGCTGAAGCCGACCTACTTCCCGTCGGTGCCGCGGATCTTCGAGAAGATCTACACCGCCGCCAGCAGCGGCATGGAAAAAGCCGGCGGCTTGAAAAAAGCGATCTTCGATTGGTCGCTGCGGGTCGGCACCAAGATGCGGGAAGCTGAACGGTCCGGGCGCAAGCCGAGCTTTCTGCTGCAGCGCCAGTACGACTTCGCCGACAAGCAGGTGCTGTCGAAGGTCCGCAACCTGTTCGGCGGCCAGCTGCGACTGGCGGTCTCCGGGGCCGCTCCGATCAACCCCGAGATCCTGCGCTTCTTCAACGCCGCCGGGGTGCTGGTGGTCGAGGGCTGGGGGATGACCGAGACCTCGACCGCGGCGACCGTCGCCACCCCCGACGACTTCAAGATCGGGACGATCGGAAAGCCGTTCCCGGGCTGCGAGGTGAAGATCGCCGAGGACGGCGAGATCCTCGTCAGGGGCGCCAACGTCTTCCAGGGCTACCACAAGAACCCCGAGGCGACCGCCGAGACGATCGTCGACGGCTGGCTCCACACCGGCGACATCGGCGAGATCGACTCCGAGGGCTTCATCAAGATCACCGGCCGCAAAAAGGACATCATCATCACCGCCGGGGGCAAGAACATCACCCCCGCCAACCTCGAGGCCGAAATCAAGCAGCATCCGCTGGTCTCCCAGTGCGTGGTGGTCGGCGACCGCCGCCCCTACCTGGTCGCACTGGTAACCCTCGACCCCGAAGAGGCCTCCGCCTACGCGAAGGAGCACGGCCTCCCCGACGACCCGGTCGCGCTCGCCTCGAATCCAGACGTCAAGGCCTCGATCGAAGCCCACGTCGAGGAGGTCAACAAGAAATTCGCCCGGGTCGAGCAGGTGAAGAAGATCTCGATCCTGCCCCACGACCTCACCCAGGAATCGGGCGAGCTGACGCCAACGCTGAAGGTGAAGCGGGCGGTGGTGGCTCAGAAGCACGAGGATGCGATCGAGGGGTTGTACGCGGCTTAGGGGCTTTGCGGTGGTCGGCCTGGCTGTGGCCGGAATTCGAGGGAGGGAATCGGGGGACGCTCCTCTCTCGGCCTGTCGGCTGGATCGAGTTCGGCTGGCGCCCTGATCGAGCTCCCGGCCTCAGCCGCAAAACGTTCGGAGCGTCCCCCGATCCCCTCCCCTGGTTCAAACCGCCGGTGCCCCCAACCTCCTCTCGGGAGCTTCCGGGCCGTTGCGGCGATCCGAAAGCTCCGCGCTCTCACCCTGTACCGCCAGCTCAAAAAAGGGGGGTGCGGCTGGGCCGTCAGACGGAGCGTTTTGGCGGAGGGTCGCCCCTCGCCAACCCGATCCCGCCTAACCGCTACGCCGACAAACCGCCGCCACCCAGTCGCTCTTCTCCTCCAACTCCTCAACCCCCAGCGCCGCGACCACGTTCAGATACATGCCGCCGCTGAAGAATTCGTTGAGGCGCTCGTCGTCGGCCCCGGACAGCTCCCGCGCCTTCTCGATCACGCCGGCGTAAAGGCCGCGCACGGCTTCCCGCACGCCCGGCTCCTCGCAGGCCGCATACGCCTGCAGCTGCAACAGCAGCATGTCGCGGTCCGCCGTCAGCGAGTCGACGTAGGAGCGGCCGATCGCCATCAGGACGTCTTCGTCTGGCTCCGCCGGCCCCTCCGCCTCGAATCGCTTCGCCGCAGCCTCGAAGACCTCTTCGATCCGCTCGAAACCCCGTCCGACCGCCGCCAGGAAGAGCTCGATCTTGGTCGGAAAGAGGGCGAAGACATAGGGCTGTGCGACGCCGACCGCGCGAGCGACCTGGGAGACCTTGGTCCCGTGCAGGCCGCCGCGCGCGAACTCGTGCATCGCCGCCTCGATCAGCGCGTCCCGGCGCTCGGCAGCCGGGACGCGTTTTCGGGGCGCCGCCGTTTTCGATCCTCCCGCCACAACTCGATCCTAGCCGCGCCCGCCGCCGGTCAGTTGGAGAGGGCGGCGTCGGGGCGCAGGGCCGGGGCGGGCTCGGCCGCGCCCTCGCGAGCGCTGCGACCGGACGGCATCAGCATCGCCACCAGAGACCCGGCGACCAGAACCGCGGTCCCGACCCAGAGCGCGGGCACCAGCCCGTCGACGAAGGCCTGCGGCGAGGTGTAGCCGCCGGAGCCGCTGAACACGGTCGCGAGGATCGCGATCCCGAAGGTGCCGCCCAGCTCGCGGATCGCGTTGGTGGCCCCCGACGCCTTGCCGGCCTCCTCGGTCCGCACCGAGTTGAGGATGGCGCTCGCCGAGGGGGCGAAGACGAGGGCCATGCCGGCACCGGCGAGGACGAAGGGCGCGATCATGCTCAGGTAGCTCTGGCTAACGCTGGCCTCGGCCGCGAGCCAGCCGAGCGCTATGCCCTGCAGGGCGAGCCCCGCGACCATGAACGGACGGCTGCCGATCCGTTCCGAGTAGATCCCGGCCAGCGGCGCCACCACCATCGTCGCCCCGGTCCAGACCAGCAATTTGAGGCCGGCTTCGAGAGGGGTGTTGCCGAGCACGTTCTGGATGAACTGGCTGAGGAAGAAGATCGAGCCGAACATCCCGAAGTACATCGCCAGCGAGACGACGTTGGTGACGGCGAAGCTGCGGTTGGCGAAGAACCGCATCGGCAGCATCGGTTCGCGCGTCCGCAGCTCCCAGGCGACGAAGGCGCCGACCAGGGCGAGTCCGGCGGCGAGCGAGACGATCACCTCGGAGCTCCCCCAGCCCTCGGTCTGGGAGCGGACGAGGCCGAAGACGACGCCGAAGAGGCCGGCGGAGGCGAGGCCCAGGCCGGGCAGGTCGAGGCGGGCTTTCGGCCCGTAGCTCTCGGCCAGGCGGCTGGCCGCCAGCGGCGCCAGGGCGAGGCCGATCGGGACGTTGATCCAGAAGATCCAGTGCCAGCTGGCGAGCTCGATCACGGCGCCGCCGACAAGCGGCCCGAGCGCCACCGCGATGCCGCTGATCCCCGACCAGACGCCGAGCGCGATGCCGCGTTTGTGCGGCGGGTAGGCGCTCGCCAGCAGGGTCAGCGTGAGCGGGGTGACGATCGCAGCGCCGGCGCCCTGCAGCGCCCGGGCGACGATCAGCAGGTCGGCGCTGGGCGCCAGCGCCGCCCCCGCCGAGGCGAGCGTGAACAGCGAGATCCCGGTGACGAACATCCGCCGCCGCCCGAACCGGTCCCCGAGCGCCGCCCCGGTCAAGAGCAGCACCCCGTAGGCGAGCACGTAGGCGTTGACGGTCCACTCCAGCGACTGCACCGAGGCGCCGAAGTCGTTTTTGATGCTCGGCAGAGCGACGTTCACGACCAGGTTGTCGAGGACGACCATGAACAGCCCGACCGAGACGAGAACCAGGGTCCAGACCCTGCGACCAGCCTCCGACATATCTCTCACACTCCCGTACTTAGTAGCGGCTAATCAGAAGAACTTAGCAGTGGCTAATAAGAGAGGGGAGAAGATTTAAGGGAGCCCCCCATTTGGGGGGTAGTGCATGTGGGACGCCTGTGGGACGGGTGGATTCGAGGGAGGGGATCGGTGGACGCTCCTCTCTCGGCCTGTCGGCTGGATCGAGTTCGGCTGGCGCCATGGTCGAGCTCCCGGCCTCAGCCGCAAAACGTTCGGACCGTCCCCCGATCCCCTCCCC
>JAFDWC010000113.1 GCA_018268655.1 Actinomycetota bacterium | reverse complement strand
GCTCGAGCGCGAGATCGCCGAGCAGCAGGCGAAGATCGCCTCCGAGCGCAAGGCCCAGGTCGGCAGCGGCGAGCGCTCGGAGAAGGTGCGCACCTACAACTTCCCCCAGGGCCGGGTCACCGACCACCGGATCAAGCTCAGCTCGCACAACCTCGACGGGGTGCTCGGCGGCGATCTCGCGGACTTCACCGACGCCCTCTCGGCCGAGGAGAAGCGACAGAGGCTCGAGTCCGCGGCCGACGGCAGCTGACGGTGACCGCGGTGGCGGGGACGGTGCGGGACGCGCTCGGCGCGGCCACCGAGGCGCTGGCCGCCGCCGGGGTGGAGGGCCCACGGCTCGACGCCGAAGTGCTGCTGGCGGCGGCGACAGGGTGGGAGCGGGCGGCGCTGATCGCCGATCCGGGCGCAGAGCTGGAGCCGGCGGCGGCGCGCCGCTTCGGCGAGGCGGTGCGGCGGCGGCTGCGGCGGGAGCCGGTTGCCTACATCGTCGGCCGCAGGGGGTTCCGGCGGCTCGAGCTGGCGGTCGACCGGCGGGTGCTGGTGCCGAGGCCGGAGACCGAGCTGCTGGTCGAGCTGGCGGCGGAGGTGCGGCCGCGGCGAGTGCTGGACGTCGGCACCGGCTCGGGTGCGATCGCGCTGGCGGTCGCCGACGAGCTGGCGGCGGCGGAGGTGGTCGCGACCGACACCTCGCCCGGGGCGCTCGCGGTGGCGCAAGCGAACGCCGAGCGCCTCGGCCTCGCCGGCCGCGTCCGCTTCGTCCCCGGCACCCTGCCCGAGGGCGAGCGCTTCGATCTCCTCCTCGCCAACCTCCCCTACGTCGCCGAGCGTGACTGGCCCTCGCTCCAGCCTGAGGTCACGCAATGGGAGCCACGCGAGGCCCTTCTCGCCGGCCCCGACGGCCTCGACGCCTACCGCGCCCTCTTCGCGCAACCGCTCCCAGCTCCGGTGGTCGCGGTCGAGCTCGGCCAGGGACAGGCGCCCGCCGTCGCCCAACTGGTCCGTGGCGCCGGCTTCGAGCAGGTGGAGACGCGAACCGACCTGGCCGGGATCGAGCGGGTGGTGGTGGGGAGATGAGCGAATTCGTCTCGATCGAGCGCGGCGGCGCCCCGGCGGCCAGGTCGGCGCTGGAGCGGACGATCGCCGGCGGTGGCGTCGTCGTCTTTCCCTCCGACGGGGTCTACGGGCTCGCCTGCGACCCGCTCGACGCGGCGGCGATCGGGCGCATCCATCAGCTCAAGGGACGTGACGACGGCAAACCCTCGGCGGTCATGTACTTCTCGCCGCTCGCCTTCCGCGAGCTACTCGCCGGGCTCGGCCCGCGCACCGCCGCCGCCGCGGTCGCCCTGTTGCCGGGGCCGGTGACGCTGATCGTCGCCAACCCCGGCCACCGCTACCCGCTCGCCTGCCGCCAGGATCTCGGCCGGCTCGGGCTGCGCCTGATCGCCGGGCCGCTGGCGGGGGCGATGTGCCCGGTCCTGCAGACCTCGGCCAACCTCAGCGGCGAGCCGGCGCCGCGGGCGCTGGCCGGCGTGCCCGAGTCGATCCGCGCCGGCGCCGACCTGGTGATCGACGGCGGTGAGCTGCCGGGCCTGCCCTCGACCGTGGTCGACATCAGCTCGATCGACGCCGACGGCGATTGGGAGGTGCTCCGCCCGGGCGCGATCTCCGAAGGCGACCTCTTCGCCGCCCTCACCTCGGTCGGCCTCGGCTGAGCTGTTCCTTTTGCATGGCATTCCGACATAAGGAACAGCCCGGTGGGGGTCAGCAGCCGGGATGGCCGGGGTAGGGGAGGCGGACGAGCCGCCGCGAGCTGTTGTCGCTCTCGTTCGACTCGAACAGCAGCCGCTGGGGGTCGACGGTCATCGTGAACGCGAAGCAGCCGCGGAGGCCGGTGACGTCGATCCACTGCTTGTCGTAGTCGGCCGGGTAGATGTCCGACCAACCGACCGAGGTCCCCAGCGTGACTCGGTTGCGGTAGGGGTTCTGGTTGCAGGCGGGGTAGTGGCGGTGGGCGGGAGAGTCGGGCCCGGGGCGAGTCCGCTCGAGGTCGCGCAGGCAGTAGTTGAGCTTCGGGCTGGTGCGGAGGACGGGGCCGTCGACGGCGCCCCCGGGCGTCGCCCGCTGCAGCTCGAACCGTGCCAGTTGGTGGACCTTCCAGTAGGCCCCGCCGAAGTAGGCGCCGACGTCGGTGAAGCGCAGGGTCGCCTCGCTGCGGACGTCGAGGTCGCCGCCGCCGACCCGGTAGATCCGCTGCACCGTCTTCATCGTCCGCCAGCCGCTGCGCTGTCCGCGCAGCTCGATCGGGCCGGCGCCGCGGCTGCGGACGTCGCTGGTCGCGTGCAGCCGGGTCCGGCCGTCGACGGTGTCGGCATACAGTTCCGACGGTGGCCCGATCCGCAGGTTCGGGCAGAGCAGCTGCGCCGCTTCCGGTCCCGTGCAGGGGTCCTGGGCGGGAGCCGCCGCTGCCGTGGCGGCGAAGATCGCGAGGGCGGCGAGGGCGGCCGCGCAGGGGACGAGCTGCCGTAGCGTCACGGCCGCCAGGCTATCCCGACCGCTGGTATCGTCGGCCCCGATGAGCGATCTGCCGGAGAACTTCCAGACCGCCCCACTGGCCGAGCTCGACCCGGAGATACAGACCGTGCTCGACCGCGAGCTGCGCCGCCAGCAGCGGACGCTGGAGATGATCGCCTCGGAGAACTTCGTGCCGCAGTCGGTGCTGGAAGCGGTCGGCTCGGTGCTGACCAACAAGTACGCCGAGGGCCTGCCCCGGGCGCGCTACTACGGCGGCTGCGAGGAGGTCGACGTCGCCGAGGAGCTGGCGATCGAGCGGGCCAAGAGCCTGTTCGGCGCCGACCACGCCAACGTCCAGGCCCACGCCGGCGCTCAGGCCAACAACGCCGCCTACATGGCGCTGATCGAGCCCGGCGACACCTTCCTCGGCCTCGCCCTCGACCACGGCGGCCACCTCAGCCACGGGATGAAGATCAACGTCTCCGGCAAGCTCTACAACCCGGTCGCCTACCACGTCCGCCGCGAGGACATGCTGGTCGACATGGACGAGGTCCAGCGGCTGGCAGAGGAGCACCGCCCCGCGCTGATCGTCGCCGGCTGGTCGGCCTACCCGCGCCAGCTCGACTTCCCCGCCTTCCGCGAGATCGCCGACTCGGTCGGCGCCAAGCTGATGGTCGACATGGCCCACTTCGCCGGCCTCGTCGCCGCCGGCGAGCACCCGAGCCCGGTCCCGTACGCCGATGTCGTCACGACGACGATCCACAAGACCCTCTGCGGGCCCCGCAGCGGCATGATCCTCTGCCGCGAGGAGCACGCGCGGGCAGTCGACAAAGCGATCTTCCCGGGCCAGCAGGGTGGGCCGCTGATGCACACGATCGCGGCCAAGGCGGTGGCGCTGAAGATCGCCGCCACGCCGGAGTTCGCGGCGCGTCAGCGGCAGACGATCGCCAACGCCCGCGCCCTGGGCGCCGGTCTCGAAGCCGGTGGCATCCCCGTCCTCACCGGCGGCACGGACGTCCACCTCGTCCTGGTCGACCTGACCCCGACCGGGCTCGACGGCCAGAGCGCTGAGGACCGGCTGGAGGCGGTCGGGATCACCGTCAACCGCAACGCGATCCCGTTCGACGAGCGACCCCCGATGAACCCCTCCGGGTTGCGGATCGGCACCCCGGCGCTGACCACCCGTGGCTTTGGCGAGGAGGAGATGGGGGAGATCGCAGCCGTCATCGCCGCTGCCCTCGGGCCGGACTTCGAGGCGGAGCGGGAGGCGCTGGCCCAGCGGACCGGGGCCCTGATGGATCGCTTCCCGCTCTACCCGCAGCTGACGCCGGCCTCGGTCTAGCCGCCGCGGCCAGGCTCGTTGCCGATGCGCATCTGGGTGGACTGCACCGCCGCGGCGCACCCACTGGTGCTGCGGCCGATCATTCGCGAACTCGAAGGGCAGGGGCACGAGGTCTTCGTCACCGCCCGCGAGTACGGGCAGACGCTCGGCATCCTCGACCGGCTCGGCATCCCCTACACCGCTTTCGGCGCCCACGGCGGCCGCTCGAAGCTCGGCAAGGCGCGGGCGCTCGGCAGCCGCTCGCGCCGGCTCAGCAGCTTCGTCTGGCAGCGGCGGCCCAACCTCGGCCTCGCCCACGGCTCGGTCGACCTGGCGCTGATCGCGGGCACCTTCCGCTTTCCCTCGGCCCAGATGCAGGACTACGAGTACGGGGGGCTGCAGCGGAAGATCGCCTGGAAGGCGGCGGAGCGGGTCCTGGTCCCGGACTCGATCCCGGTCGAGCGCCTGCGCAAGGCCGGTGCCAAGGAGGAGAAGCTGGTCCGCTACCCCGGCCTCAAGGAGGAGTACTACCTGGCCGACTTCGAGCCCGACCCACGAGTGGTGGAGGAGCTCGGGCTCGACCGCGAGAAGGTCCTGGTCGTGGTCCGGCCGCCGCCCGAGACCTCCGAGTACCACGCGCCCAACGACGTCTACGCCGCCACCGTCCGCCGGCTCGCCGCCGAGCCGGGGGCGCAGGCGGTGATCATCCCCCGGACCGAGGAGCAGGCCGAGGCTGCCCGCGGCCTGGCGGCGCCGAACCTGATCGTCCCGGCGCGGGCGATCGACGCCCAGAGCCTGATCGCCTACGCCGACCTCGTGGTCAGCGCCGGCGGCACCATGAACCGCGAGGCCGTCGCCCTCGGCACCCCCGTCTACACCACCTTCAGCGGCCGCATGGGCGGGGTCGACGAGAGGCTGATCGAGGAGGGGCGGCTGCGGGTGCTGGCCGACCCCGCCGCGCTCGAGCTCGCCAAGCGCACGACCCCGGTCGGCGTCCTGCACCGCCGCGACCCGGCGCTCCTCACCGCCGCTGTCGTCGCCGCCGGCGAGTGGGTGCGGCCGGCGCAGGCCCCGGAACCCCCCGGCTGAGGTTGCGCGTGGGACCTTTGGGGGGCAATAGCAACCCAAAAGTCCAACGCGTTCGCCGCCGCCCGCGCCCAGTAGCCTGATCGGGACCCTCCGACAGGGCACGAGCCACTCCTCTTCTTGGTGACCATGGTTCCGACGACCTCTGACGCCGTCCTCGCCTTCATCGCCGCTGCGGCAATCGCCTGGCTGCTGGTTCCGCTGACCGAGCGCCTCGCCTTCCGGGTCGGGGCGATCGACTTCCCCAAGGAGCGCGGCCTCCACGACCGCCCGATGCCGCGCCTCTCCGGCCTCGCGATCCTGGTGGCCGTCGAGGCCGCCGGCTGGATCTGGATGCCCGAGGACGGCGAGAGCCGCTCGATCCTGATCGGCGCGATCGCGATCGCCGCGGTTGGCGTCGTCGACGACGTCAAGGGCCTCTCCGCGCTGCCGAAGCTGGTCGGGCAGATCGCCGCCGCCTCGATCCCGGTGATCGCCGGGGTCAGGGTCGAAAACCTGACCCTGCCGTTCCTCGGCCCCTGGGACCTGGGCTGGCTCGGCTACCCGCTGACCGTGCTCGGGATCGTCGCCGTGGTCAACGTGATCAACTTCCTCGACGGGGTCGACGGCCTCGCCGCCGGCGTCTGCACGATCGCCGCCGTCACCCTCGCCGCGATCGCGCTCTCGCTCGAACGCAACGCGGCCGGCGTCCTCGCTGCGCTCACCGCCGGCGCCGCGCTCGGCTTCCTCCGCCACGGCTTCCCGCCCGCCTCGAGCTTCATGGGCGACACCGGCTCCAACCTGCTCGGCTTCCTCCTCGCCACCGCCTCGGTCCAGGGGGCGCTGAAGACGAACGCGGTGATCGCCCTCGCCTTCCCGCTGGTGGTGCTGGCGGTGCCGATCCTCGACACCGGCTTCGTCGTCGCCAAACGGCTCAAATACCGCCAGCCCGTCTACCAGGCCGACGCCTGGCATTTCCACCACCGGATGGCCAACATCGGCTTCAGCCAGCGCCGGACGATCGCCTACCTCTACGCCTGGACGATCGTCATGGCGGGCCTGGCGCTGGCCCTCCGCTTCGTTCCCTACAGCGATAACCACGGCCACTTCCACGCGGGCTGGACGGCGCTGATGCTGGCGCTGCTCGCCCTCGCGCTCGCCTACAGCGTCTACCTCGTCTACGTGCTCGAGATCCTGAAGCTGCGCCGCGGCCGGATCAATCCGGAAACGGGGGAGTTCGAGGCAATCCAGTTGGAGGAGCTGGGGGGGCCGGTGGGCGGTGAGCCGGGTCCAGAGCCGGAGCGGGAGCCGGCCGAGGAGGCGCCGCGGTGATTGGCATCGCGGTGAGTGGGCCTGTCTGGGCACGGGTTTGCGAGGGGAGGGGGTCGGGGGACCCTCCTCTCTCGGCCTGTCGGCTCGCAGTGTTCGGCTGACGCCTTGATCGAGCGCCCAGCCTCAGCCGGAAAGCGTTCGGAGGGTCCCCCGACCCCCTCCCGAGTAGCGTCTTGCTGCAAGGCACCGAAGCACAGAAGCTTCAAGCGACCACAGCGGCGGGGGGTCCCAGCCGGGAGACGCCCGCAGCTTGTCGTGAGCTTCGAGACGTTGAAGGGGGGCGCGACCGGATTCGTTGGGAGCGGTGGTGTGCGCCTCCCGAAAACACTCAAGCGGAGCCGAAGGCGGAGCGTTTTCGGGAGGCGCACGCCGGCGCTCCCCTCGCCAACCCTCATCCACCTCTCCTCGCCCCGCAGCTAGTGACAATCACGCACTAACTAGTGGCAACCCTCACTATCCCGCATGGGCAAGCCATTCTCGGGCCCTTTCGTCTATAGTCGCGGCTCCTCCGACTCAGCCCCCGAGCCGGGCGAAATTCATGTCTCCTCCTAAGTACGTCGACCTTCTTGCGCTGGCCCTCGCGCTGCCGGTGTTCCTGCTTGCCGAATTTTCGATGCTCGGATACGCCGTCGGTGCCGCCGTTTGGCTCCTGCAGCGGGCCGTGCAGTCGGTCGCGGCGCGTCGCGCCAAGGAGGAACTCGCCCACGGCGAGCGCCAGCGGGCGATGGGCATCGTCGCCGGCACCGGCCTCGGCCGGGTCTGGTTGATGGCCGCCGTCGTCCTCGTCGTCGGCCTCGCGGTCGAACGGCAGGCCGGCCTCGCCGCCGCGGTTCTCATCGTCGTCCTCTTCACTATCTCGATGGTCGCCCAGGGCTACCGCCAGCTCTTCGGCGACGGCGCCGAGCAAGGGCGCCGCGCCAGCGGGAGGGTCGCGTGAGCTCCGCCGTCGCCGAGCCGAGCACCCAGGCCGCCCCGGCGGGCAGCCCGGAGGCGCCGAAGAGCGGCGGCCTCAGCACCAAGGCCAAAGTCCTGATCGGGATCGGGGTCTACCTCGGGATCGCGATCCTGCTGCTGCTGATCTTCGGCAACGACGGCAAGAACGAAGCCTTCAAGCCGCAGAACGAGTTCAAGCTCGAAGAGTGGATCGGGATCCACCTCGGCCCGATCGACCTCAGCATCAACAAGGCGGTGCTGTACCTCTTCATCGCCTCCGGGCTGACGATCTGGGCGATGACCTGGATCGCCAAGCGGATGCAGCAGAAGCCGAACCGGGTCCAGACCGCGGTCGAGGTCGCCTACGACATGACGAAAAACACGATCGTCGGCCCCAGCCTCGACAAGAACATGGCGAAACGCTGGTTCCCCTTCATCGCCACCGTCTTCTTCTGGATCTGGTTCTCGAACATGATCGGCTTCCTGCCGCTGCCGACCAACACCGAGCACACCTTCTCCGTCTTCGGCCTCGAAATCCCGTCCTTCGCGATCTACGCGGCGACCGCCAACCTCTCGATCCCGCTCGTCCTCACGCTCGTCGTCTGGATCAGCTACCACGTCGAAGGGATCCGCGCCAAGGGGCTGGTCAAGTACCTGGCGAGCTGGCTGCCGCCCGGCCTCGAGGACATGAACCCGATCGCCAAGGCATTCATCTTCGCGATCGAGGCGATCTCGCACTTCGCCCGCCTGATCTCGCTCTCCGTCCGGCTCTTCGCCAACATCCTCGCCGGCCACCTGCTGCTCCTCTTCATGGGTGGCGGGCTGGCGGTGCTGCTGGGGATCGCGGCCCTGGGCGCGCTGACCTTCCCGCTCGCCTTCTTCTTCTTCATCCTGGAGGTGGGCCTGATCGCCACCCTGCAGGCGTTCATCTTCGCGACTCTCACTGCCATCTACCTGGGCGGAGCCACCTCCGCCAGTCACTAGAAAAAGGAGCACGTTCTCAAATGGATCTGTCCCCTGTGATCGCCGCCGTCACGGACGAAGGCGTGGAAAAAGCGGGCAAGGCGATCGCCCTCGGCGTCGGCGCCGGGCTCGGTTCGATCGGCGCCGGCATCGGCATCGGCTTCATCTTCGGTAAGGAGATCGAGTCGGTCGCCCGTCAGCCGGAGATGAAAGACGAGCTCCAGAGCATCCGCTGGCTCGGCTTCGCGCTGACCGAGGCCGTGGCCTTCTACACGTTCATCTTCGGCCTGATCGCCTTCTTCCTCTAGGTCGATGCTGGAGCTCGGGCACATCTCAACCGCGGCCCTCTCGCTCGCCGCCGAGTCGGGCAAGGAAGAAGGGGGCAGCTTCCTGGTCTCGCCGGGCATCGGCCTGATGATCTGGACGCTGATCCTGTTCGGGTTCACGATGTGGGTTCTGAGCAAGCTCGCCTTCCCGAAAATCCAGGAAGCGCTGGACCGGCGGGCAAAGACGATCGCCGAGTCGATCGAAGCGGCTGAACGGCAGCGCAAGGAATCCGACGAGCTGCTGAGCGAGTACCGCGCCCGCCTCGCCGAGGCCCGCGAGCAGGCCGACGACATCATGGCCCGCGCTCGCAAGGCGGCCGAGACCGCCGAGGCCGAGGCGACGGTCTCCGGTCGCGAAAAGCGGGAGGAGCTGGTCGAGGCGGCAAAGCGCGACATCGAGGCGGAGACGCGGCGCTCGCTCGACCAGATCCGCCAGGAGGTTGCCGACCTGACCGTTCTGGCGACCGAGAAAGTCACCCGCAAATCGCTCAACCCGGACGACCAGAAGCGGCTCGTCGAGGAGGCCCTCGCCGAGGTCGACTTCTCGGCCCTCTCCGGGAAGGGCTCCCAGAACTAGTGGCCTTCCTCGTGACATCGCACCGCGACTGGCGGCCTCGGGGCACCGCAAGGCGGCGTCCTCAGTCGGCCGCGTACCTCCAGGTACGCGGCCTCCCTGCGTCCTTGCCTGACGGCACCCGAGTCTCGCCATTCACGGCACGACGCCACGAGGAAGGCCACTAATGCCCGACGTCGCCCGCGTGTACGCCGAGGCTCTGTTCGAGGCCGGCAAGGACAAAGGCAAGCTGGACGCGCTGCAGTCGCAGCTCGCCCAGTTCGCCGACGCGGTCGACGGCAACCGCGACCTGCAGGTCTTCCTGTTCAGCCCCTACCTCTCCTCACTGGAGAAGAAGAAGGGCCTCGAGCGGGCGATCTCGGGGGCCGAGCGGGAGCTGATGAACTTCCTCGAGCTGCTGATCGAGAAAGGGCGAATGCCGGAGGTGTTCCGGATCCGCCGCGAGCTCGACCGGCTCTGGAAGCAGGAGAACAAGCGCATCGACGTCACCGTCACCAGCGCCGTCGAGCTGGACCCGGCGGTGGTCGGGAAAATCGGCACCGAGGTCGAACGCCAAACCGGCGAGAAGGTCGAGCTGTCGAGCAGGGTCGACGACTCGATCCTCGGCGGCATCGTCCTGCAGGTCGGCAACATGGTCCTCGACGCGAGCATCCGCAGTCGCCTGGA
>JAFDWC010000112.1 GCA_018268655.1 Actinomycetota bacterium | reverse complement strand
CCGGCCTCAGCCGCAAAACGTTCGGAGGGTCCCCCGACCCCCTCCTGAGAAAAGTCTGTCCAGCTCCCCGGCCCCGAAGCACGGAAGCTCAGGAAAACATGAGGGCGGGCACCGACTCCCTTCATCAGCTTCGGGACGCGGCGGGGGTGCGGGACGGATTCGTCGGGAGCGATCGGGTGCCCCTCCCGAAAACACTCAAGCGGAGCCGAAGGCGAAGCGTTTTCGGGAGGGGTACGCGAGCGCTCCCCCCGCCAACCCCTGATCCCTAGCCCGAAGACGACCCGCGCTTGGCGGGATCCTCGCCCAGGAACGACTGCTCGGCCCCCAGCAACTGCTCGAACTCCCCCGCATCCAGGAACATCCCGTGGCACTTCGTGCACTGCTCGATCGTCACACCGTTTCGCCGGTGGGTCCGCATCGGCGCTCCGCACTTGGGGCAGGTCACGGCCTAAAACCTAAACCTCGAGCCTCGACTCCTCCAGGTCGAGCTCCCGCTCGAGGCGGCGCAGCACCTCGGCCGAGGCCTCGCCGCGGTCGCGGGCCCCGACCAGAGCGGCCCGCTGCGCGGTGTAGACCTCGTGCATCAGCCGCTGGTAGGAGAGCGAGCGGTCCTCGATCCCGTCCTCGTCGTCGATCTTGCCGGCCCGCACCTTGAAGCGGCGGCGGCGGAATTCATAGAGGCCGCGGACGCGGGTGACGGTGTCGGCGTTGGTCCACTCCTCGCCCGCCAGCTCCTCCAGCCGCTCCAACGCCGCCGCGGCGGCCAGCAGCCGCGCCCGCACTTCCTCGAGTTCCTCTTCCTCACCGTCCTCGTGGACGCCGAGGGTGCGAATCACCAGCGGCAGGGTCAGTCCCTCGCCGACGAGGGTGAAGAGAATCACCGCGAAGGTGATGAAGAGGATCAGCGAGCGTTCCGGCAGCGGCGCGCCGGCGTCGGTGCTCAGCGGCAGCGCCAGCGCCGCCGCCAGCGACACGGCGCCCCGCATCCCCGCCCAGCTGGCGATCACCCGGAACCTCCAGCTCGCCCGCCGCGCCCGCTGCGCCGGGCGCCGGTCGAGGGCCCGAATCAGAGCGGTGACCGCGAAGCTCCAGACGAGGCGAACGACGACCACGGCCGCGCAGACGAGCGCCGCGTAGCCGATCGCCTCGCCGGCGTCGATGCCGCTGTCGCTGAGGCTTTCGACGATCACCGGCAGCTGCAGCCCGATCAGCACGAACAGGGTCGCGTTGAGGAGGAAGATCAGGATCGTCCACAGCGAGTAGCTCTGCAGCCGCGTTTCCGGGGAGGCCAGTTCGGGTGCTCGCCAGCCGAGGTAGATGCCGGCCGTGACCGCGGCGAGGACGCCGGAGAGGCCGAGCTCGTCGGCCGGGAGGAAGGCGGCGTAACCGGTGAACAGCGAGATCGTCACCTCGGTCATCGGGTCGTCGGTGCGGCGGCGGATCGCGGCGACGAGGTGGCCGACCAAGAGCCCGATCGCGATCCCGCCGGCGGCGACGCCGAGGAAGCGGAGGCCCGCTTCGGCCAGAGTGAAGCCGCCCCCGATCGCAGCGGCGACGGCGACTTTGTAGGCGACCAGCGCGGTCGCGTCGTTGAGCAGGCTCTCGCCCTCGAGCACGTTGACCATCCGCCGCGGCACCCCCAGCCGGCGCAGGATCGAGGTGGCGGCGATGGCGTCGGTCGGGGCGACGATCGCGCCGAGCGCGAAGGAGACCGCAACCGGCATCCCGATCACCAGGTGGGCGAGGAGGCCGACCGCCGCGGTCGTCGCCAGCACCAACCCGACCGAGAGCAGGGAGATCGTTCGCAGGTCCGAGCGCAGCGCGCCGAGATCGGCGAAGAAGGCGCCCGAGTAGAGCAGCGGCGGCAGGAAGATCAGGAGGACGAGGTCGGGGTCGAGTTCGACGTGGGGGATGCCGGGGACGAGCCCGAGCCCGAGGCCGCCGACGACGAGCACGATCGGATACGGCACCTGGAGCCAGTTCGCGACCGCGTTGAGGACCGCCACCGAGACCAGCAGCGCGGCGATGAAGATCTGGATTTCGCCCACTACGCGGGAGCGCGCTCTGGGTAGCGCGGGACGCCGTCGTCGGGGGGCTGGCCCCAGGGGGCGGCGTAGGCGGTGAACTGGTGGGCGCTGACGGGGATGCCCGGGTCCTCGTCGAAGGCGCCGAAGCGGACGCTGACCCGGTCCCGGTCGGCTGGGTCACGCGAGCAGATCTGGCTCCCGCAGCGGTTGCAGAAGACCTTCTCCCAGCCACCGTCGCCGGGATCCCAGGCGCCGACCGCGGCTGGGTCTCCGAGCAGCCGGAAGGAGCCCGGGGCGGTGCGGGCATTGGGGCCGCCGCCGGTGCCGCTGCGGCGCTGGCAGCGCCGGCACCAGCAGGCGATCGCGCCGGTCAGCGGCACCGTCACCTCGAAGCGGACGGCGCCGCAGTTGCAGCCGCCGCTGAGCGGGGTCGAGTCAGACGCCGGAGCGCTCATCACGGCAGACTATCCCGCGGAATGAAAGCCGCCGTCCTGAAAGTTCGTGGCGAGCCGCCGGCGGCCGGCGAGTTCCCCGACCCCGAGCTGGCCGGGGAGAATCCGGTCCTCGACGTCCTCGTCGCCGGCCTCAACCCGATCGACCTGGCGATCGCCGCCGGCAAGGTCCCGGCGCGCGAGCGCGAGCACCCCTCGGTGGCGGGAGTCGAGGGGGTCGGCGAGCTCGACGGCCGGCGCTACTACTTCGACGCCCCGATCGCGCCCCACGGCTCGATCGCCGAGCGGTCCCTGGTCGAGCGCGAGTCGCTGATCGAGCTGCCGGAGAGGCTCGATCCGGCGCTGGCGGTCAGCCTCGGCGTCGCCGGCCTCGCCGCCTGGCTGGCGCTGACCTGGCGCGCCGGGATGCGCGCCGGCGAGAGCGTGCTGGTGCTCGGGGCGAGCGGCATCGTCGGCCAGATCGCGGTGCAGGCAGCGCGCCTGCTGGGCGCCGGCAGGATCGTCGCGGCGGCGCGCGACCGCGCCAGCCTGGAGCGGGCGCCGGCCGAGCTCGGAGCCGACGCCGCGGTCGAGCTCGCCGGCGGCGAGCTCGCCGAGCGGCTTCGGGCCGCGGCGGGTGGCGGCTACGACGTGGTGATCGACCCGCTCTGGGGGGAGCCCGCGGTGGCGGCGCTGGCGGCGCTCAGTCCGTCGGGACGACTGGTGGCGATCGGCAACTCGGCCGGCGAGACGGCGGCGATCCCCGGCCGCGACCTCCGCAACCGCCTCGGCAGCATCATCGGCCACACCAACTTTCGCGCCCCGCGCGAGGTCAAGCGCGAGGCCTTCGCGGCGATGGCCGCTCACGCCGCCGCCGGCGAGCTGACCGTCCCGCTGCGGGAGCTGCCGCTGGCGGACGTCACCGCGGCCTGGGCCGAGCAGGCGGCGAGCCCTCACCACAAGATCGTGCTGCGACCGCGCTGAGCCCGCGTTGGACCTTTGGGGGGCGATAGGCCCCCAAAGGTCCGCAGCGTCAGCCGCGCGCCGCGCGCCAGTAGGCGGCGAGCCGCCTGCCGAAGGCCTTCGGCTTCTCAGCGTAGAGGCGCTCGCCGATCTCCACCGCCGCCACCAGCAGCTCTGCCTGGCGACGCTCGATCAGCTCCCTGATCAGCTCCGGCTCGGCGAGGTCGCGGCCTTCGAGATCGGCGCCGAGAACGGTGAGGTCGTGGTGTTCGCCGAGCAGGTCGGCGAGGTCGTGGGCCTGCCCGGCCGTCGCCCCGAGAACCGCGGGCCAGAGCTCGCACAGCAGCCGCAGCTGGTACCAGAGGTCCTTGCTGCGTTTGCGCCACTCGTGGACGCTCTCGGTGTCCGGGTGGCGGCACACCCCCCGCAGCGCCGCGCGGCCGTCGCCGTAGGCCTGCAGCACGCCCGCCTCGACCAGCCCCCAGGAGTCCGGCTCGAGGTCCCAGGCGGCGATCTCGTCGCGGCCGGCGTCGATCAGCGCCGCCGCCTGCGCGGCCTGCTCCGCCACCGCGCCGCCGACGTCGGCGCTGGCCGCATAGCGCTCGCGCTCGAGCTCGCGTCGCCACAGCTCGGTCGCCGCCGCCGGAAACTCCTCGCCGCAGCGGCGCTCGAGCTCGTCGAGGGTCTCGATCTTGACCTCGGCGTCGCGAACATCGGAGAGCAGCCGGCCGGCGTCGCGGTAGCGGCGGTTCTGGGCCCGGTAGGACTTCTCGCCCAGCCTCTCCCGCAGCAGCCGCAGCACCGCCCGCAGCTTCTTCAGGTCTTTGCGGGCGCCGTGGATCGCCGCCGCGCCCTCGCTCCCGACCTCGCCGAGCTTGTGGACGGCCTGGTCGGCGCGCCCGGCGGCGACACGCTGCAGCCCGGCGGGCGCCGGCTCGTCCAACTCGAGCCGGTAGGAGTCGCTGCCGTCGCCCGCGTCCATCTCCCTCCCAGTGTGCCGCCTCTCCCCCGCCGGGTCCAGCCGCGGTCCGGCGCCGGCCAGGGCCTGGTTGGCGTAGCGGCGATCGCCCGTCACCTCGCGTCCGAGCCAGGACGGCGGCCGGAAGGCCCGGCTCGCGGCCAGCGAGGGGAACTCGACCTCGGCGACGAGGAGGCCCGAGAGCTCGTCCTCGTAGCGGTCGACCTCGGCGACGAGGCCGTCCTCGAGCGGCACCCGACGCCGGCGCTTGCGCAGGCGCCGGCCGGCGGTCAGCGGCCAGAGCGCCTCGAACTGCTCGGCGTAGAGGCGGATCTCGACCTCCTCGCGGGACTCCCCGTGGCCGCTCTTCGCGGTCAGCAGCCGCTCGCCGCCGGCGCGGCGCAACCGCACCTCGACCTCCTCGTCGACCGCCAGGTAGCCCTGCTCGATCGTCACCGCGGCCGCGGCCGCTGCCGCCGCCGGCAGCTCCGGGAGGAGGAACTTGCGCTCGATCTCGCTCGCCATCGGTGTCACCTAGGCGCGCACCGTTGTTTCGCCCTCGAAGGCGCCGCTGAGGTCGCGCTCGAGCTTTTCCCGAAGGACCCCCTCCCCGCGCGAGAAGCAGAGGCGGGCGATCGTGTAGGCGCGGTCGGAGATCTCCCAGTAGGAGCAGATGAGGGCTTCCGGGTGGGGCGGGAAGAGGCGGATGAAGGGGAGCTCCGTCTCGCCCTCTGGGAGGCCGATCTTGCCGAGCTGGTCGAGCACTTCGGACTCCGACTCACCCGGCTGGAGGCGGTCGAACTCCTCCGCGGTCATGTGGTAGTCGAGGAGGCCGCCGGCGTGCGCCGGAATCGTCTCCACCTCCTTCCTCCGATCGCCGCCGAGGACGGCGGCGGCGACGAGCAGGGCGAAGAGCGCACCGCCACCGATCCAGCCGATCAGGGCGCGCCGCCGCAGCGCGCGCCGGTGGCGCTTGGGATCTGCCGGCGGCAGGGCCATGCGACGAAGCCTAGAGCGGCGGCGAGCGGGCGCTCAGCCGAGGTCCGGCAGCTCCTGCACCTCGCTCAGCAGCGGCGCCTGCAGGTCGCCGAGCCGCTCGACCCGGCGCACGACCGCGGCGGCGTCGAAGACGAGGCGGTCGGGGTCGCCGGCGGCCTGAGCCACCTCCAGCTCCTCCCACTCGACCGGAGTCGAGACGGTCGGCCGCGACCGGGCACGGAGCGAGTAGACGGCGACCGTGGTTCGGTCGCGGTCGTTCGGGGTCCAGTCGATCATCACCCTGCCGGCCCGCTCGCGCTTCGCGGTGGTGGCGGCGACGCTGTCGCCGAACTTCGCCGCCAGCGTCTCCGCCACCGCCTTCGCGAACGGCTTCGTCCGCTCGTAGCCGACCTCGGAGTTGAGCGGGAGGAGGAGGTGGAGGCCCCCCGATCCCGAGGTCTTCGGGTAGGAGCGGAGGCCGAGCTGGTCGAAGAGCCCGCGGAGCCAGAGCGCCACCTGAGCGCACTCGAGCAGGCCGGAGGGGGGCCCGGGGTCGAGCTCGAAGACCATCGCCGTCGGCCGCTCCATCGCCGTCGCCAGGGAGAGCGAGGCGCGGAGCTCGACGTTGCCGAGGTCGGCCGCCCGGATCAGCGTCGGCAGGTCCTCGACCAGGCAGGCGTGCGGCCCCTCGACCCCATCCGGGCACCGCTCCATCGTCAGCGGCCGCCCCCGCAGGTGCGGCAGCAGCACCTCGGCGATCGCCGCGTAGTAGTCGCGGCTGGGGATGCCGGCCTCGCGCTCGAGCTCGACCGCGGCCGCCGGCTTGTCCTCGCGCAGGCCCTTGAAGGAGCCGTGGCGGATCATCCCCTCGCTGGTCAGCTCGCGGTACTCGACCTCCGCCACCAGCCGCGGCTCGACGTAGTGGGCGCCGCGCGGGCCGCGGCGGCCGAAGGGGTTCGAGTCGCGCGCCAGCGGCCGCAGCCTCTCGACCAGCTCGGCCAGGTCACGGTCGCTGAAGCCTGTGCCGACCTTGCCGGCGTAGCGCAGCTCGCCGCCGGCCTCGGCGCCGGGGTCCTGGTAGCCGAGCAGCAGCGCCCCGAGCGTGCCCTGGCGGCGCCCTTCACCCGGCAGCCAGCCGCCGATCACGAACTCCTGCCGTCCGACGTTCTTGACCTTCAGCCATGATCCCGTGCGCTTTCCGGGGAGGTAGCGGCTGTCGAGCCGCTTGAGGACGATCCCCTCGAGGTCGTGCTCTGCCGCCGCCGCCAGCAGCTCGCGCGCCCGGCCGACCGAGTGGGCCGGGGTCTGCCAGCTCTCGCCCTCGAGCCCGAGGCCGTCGAGCAGCTCGCGGCGGGCACCGTAGGGCTCCTCCATCAGGTTGCGGCCGTCGAGGTGGAGCAGGTCGAAGATCACGTAGGTGACCGGGTGGCTCCGCGTCCGCCGGCGGACGACCGCCTCCTCGGTCCGGTGGATCCGCTGCTGCAGCCGCTCGAAGCTCGGCCTCCCCGCCTCATCGAAGGCGACCAGCTCGCCGTCGAGAACGGCGTCGCGGGAGCCGAGCTGGCGGCTCAGCCGGCGCACCTCGGGATAGGAGGCGGTGACGGTGTTGAGGTTGCGCGTCTGCAGCTCGAGCCGGCCGGGGCGGCAGTAGGCGATCGCCCGCACCCCGTCCCACTTCACCTCCACCGCCCAGTCGCGGTCGTCGCTCGGCAGCGGCGCCAGCTTCGCCAGCATCGGCACCACCGCTTCCGGGAACGGGTCGAGCTCACGTTCCGGAGGGTCTATCCGGTGGATCATCCAGTCGCGGTCGGATTCTCCGGCGCGGAAGATCGCGTAGCGGCCGCGCACCCGCTCGCCGGCGAAGGCTGCCATCACTTTGCCGTCGGTCCACTTCTCCAGCTCGTAGGTACCGCTGTCCCAGACCCTCATCGTGCCGGCGCCGTACTCGCCGGCCGGGATCTCCCCCTCCCAGCCCAGGTACTCGAGCGGGTGGTCCTCGGTGCGGATCGCCTTGCGGTTCTGCTTCGGGTCCATCGGGATCCCGTTCGGGATCGCCCAGGAGGCGGCGACGCCGTCGTGCTCGAGCCGCAGGTCCCAGTGCAGGCGACGGGCCGAGTGCTCCTGGACGACGAAGCGCGGCTTCCGCTTCGACTTGGCGCTCCTGCCCGCTTTTGCCTCTTTCCGCGCGGAAGACGTCCGTTTCGGCGCCGGCTCCTCGGTCTTCCCGAAGTTGCGCCTGCGCTCGTACTCGGAGAGTTTCGCTTTGCGGGCCATCAGAATCGCGATCCGTGATCGCGATCATCGCCGACACGCACATGCCGCGCGGCTCGCGCCGCCTCCCCGACCGCTGCTCCGAGCTGCTCGCCGCGGCCGAGGCGGTCATCCACGTCGGCGACTTCCACGCCCTCGCGACCCTGACCGCGCTCGAAGCGCTCAACCCGCGCCTGCACGCCGTCCACGGCAACGTCGACGAGGCGGCCCTGCGGGCGCGCCTGCCGGAGACGCTGGAGCTCGGGGTCGGCGACCGCACCCTGGCGCTGATCCACGACGCCGGGCCCGCCAAGGGGCGGCTGGCACGGATGCGGCGGCGGTTCCCCGCAGCCGATGCGGTCGTCTTCGGCCACAGCCACCTGCCGTTGCACGAGGTCGGCAGCGGCGAGCTCGCCGGCTTCGAGATCTTCAACCCCGGCAGCCCGACCGAGCGCCGGCGCGCGCCGGGCCCCTCGATGGGCCTGCTCGAGGCCGACCGCGGAGGGCTCCGGTTCCGCCACCTCTGGCTCTGACGCGGCCGGCGCCGGCGCCCTTTGCCACGGATTGACATCCTTCCTCCCGGGAACCCGGGAGGAATGGCAACCGAGGACGCGAGCGCGGGCAGCGACGTACCGGCGGGGGGAGAACCGGCCGGGGCAGCCGCCGAGCCGAGAGAGGTCACGGCCTCGCGCTGGTGGCCGACGCTGAAGCGAACCGCGTGCGAGTTCCAGCAGGACAACCTCACCGATTGGGCCGCGGCGCTCACCTACTACGCGCTGCTCTCGCTGTTTCCGGCGACGATCGCGATCGTCTCGCTGGTCGGGATCTTCGGCGACCCCAAGACGACGACCGAAAGCCTGACCAAGATCATCACCGAAATCGGGCCGGAATCGGCGGCGAAGACGTTCCAGGGCCCGATCGAATCGGTGATCGAAAACCGCAGTACCGCCGGATTGGCGCTGGTTCTGGGACTTGCGGTCGCACTCTGGTCGGCATCCGGCTACATCGGCGCCTTCATCCGCGCGTCCAACGTGATCTACGAGACCCGTGAGGGGCGGCCGTTCTGGCAGCTGCGGCCGCTGCAGCTGGGGGTGACGCTGACGATGGTGCTTCTCCTCGCCCTGCTCGGCCTCTCGCTGGTCCTGACCGGACCGATCGTCTCGGCGGTCGCCAAGCCGCTCGGGGTCGGCTCGACCGCGGTCGCGGTCTGGGACTTCGCCAAGTGGCCGGTGATGGTGCTGGTCTTCCTGCTGATGCTCTCGATCCTCTATTACGCCGCGCCCAACGCGAAGCTGCGCGGCTTCCGCTGGATCACCGCCGGCAGCCTGGTCGCGATCGTGGTCTGGATCGTCGCCTCAGCTCTGTTCGGCTTCTACGTCGCCAACTTCGGCTCCTTCGACAAGACCTACGGCACCCTCGCCGGGCTGATCGTCCTCCTGCTCTGGTTCTGGCTCAGCAACCTGGCGATCCTCTTCGGCCTCGAGCTCAACGCCGAGCTCGAGCGCGGCGCCGAGATCGCCGAAGGGCGGCCGGGGGCCGAGGCGGAGATCCAGCTGCCGCCCCGGGTGCCGCCGAAGCCACCGCCGGGCGGCTGACGCCAGGCGGTGTGAGAGGTTCGTCAGGTGGCGGAGCGAATCGCGACGATCGGCGTCTACGGCTTCGACCTCGAGCGCTTCCTCGGGACGCTGGCAACGGCGGGGGTCGGGGTCGTCGTCGACGTCCGCCAGCGCCGCGGAGTCCGCGGGCGCGAGTACGCCTGGGCCAACGCTCAGCGGCTCCAGGCCGCCCTCGCCGCGGCCGGGGTGGGCTACCGGCACCACCGGGAGCTGGCGCCGACGACGGCGATGCGCGAGGCCCAGTACCGCGCCGACGCCCGCGTGGGCGAGGGCAAGCGCAGCCGCACCCACCTCTCGCTCGAGTTCGCTCGCCTCTACACCGAGCAGGTCCTCGACCGTGCCGACCTCGAGCCGATCGCGGTGCTGGCCCGGGAATCGCTGCCGGCGCTGCTCTGCGTCGAGCGCGACACCGGAGCCTGCCATCGCCACCTGGTCGCCGACCGCCTCGCCCGCGAGTTCGGCTTCGAGCCGGTCCACCTGCATCCGGCCTGAGCCGGTCGACGAATCTCGGCGGCGCCGGCGCCGGCGCC
>JAFDWC010000111.1 GCA_018268655.1 Actinomycetota bacterium | reverse complement strand
ACCGACTGGCGGCGCCAGGTCCGCGAGCACAAACGCGAGCTGATCATCGGCGCCGCGGCCGTGGGATTCCTCGTCGGCATCCGCCTGATGCGCGGGCGCCGAGGGGCCTGAGCCGCCCCCAGGCGGCGTCCTCGGTCGCTCACGTGCAGAGCACGCTTCGCTCCCTGCGTCCTAGTCTGGGAACAGCTCAGGCCCCTCGGTCAGTCAGCGGAGCAGTGCCGTGTCAACGGAGCAGCGCCGTATCGACTGAGCCGACGCCGATCAGGCCTGGGCCGACGTGGGCCCCGATCACGGGGCCGATCTCGGAGATGAAGGCGGGCTCGCAGCCGAAGATCTCGCGGCAGTCGTCGGCGAGGACGTCGGCGGTCTCCTGGTCCTGGATGTGCTGGACCACCCAGGCGTCGGCGCCGGCCTCGTGGCGCTGGCGAGCGTAGTCGCGCAGCCGCTCCAGCGAGCGGGCGCGGGTCCGGACCCGTTCGACCGGGGTGATCTCACGGTCGATCGTGAGGATCGGCTTGATCTTCAGAGCGCCGCCGATCCAGGCACTGGCGCCGCCGATGCGGCCCCCCTTGCGGAGGTACTCGAGGGTGTCGACGGCGAACCACATCCTGATCGTCTCGCGGACCTCGCGCGCGCGCGCGAGTGCCTCCTCGGGACCGCCGCCCGCCGCGACGGCGGCGCTGGCGGCGAGCACGCAGAGGCCGATCGCCCCGCAGGCCAGCTCGGAGTCGTAGAGGTGCACGCGGGCACCGTCGCGACCGTCGGCGATCAGCCGCTCGCGGGCCTGGTTGGCGGCGGCGAAGGTGCCGGAGATCCCGGAGGAGATGTGAATCGAGACGACCTCGCGACCGGCGTCGAGAAGCGGTCCCCAGACGTCGATGAAATCGCCGATCGACGGCTGCGAGGTGGTCGCGCCCGAGGTCGAGGAGCGCAGCCGCTGGTAGAAGGAGCCGTAGTCGGTGACGTCCGCCTCGCGCTCCTGCTCGCCGTCGATCGAGACGTAGAGGCTGATCATCTCGATGCCCCGGTCGCGGACCATCTCGGCGGGCAGGTAGGCGGTCGTGTCGCAGACGATCGCGGTCTCGGCTGGCGAGCTCACGGCGGGCGATTCTTGCAGAACCGGCCTCGGCGCTCCGATCCCACCCGGCGCTCCGGGGACGACGCCGGGCCTGGCTATACTTATTGAAGTGACGGATACGCAAGAGACAGCAATCACCCTTACCGAGAAGGCTGCCGCGAAGATCGGCGAGCTGCTCTCGAGCCAGCCCGACGGCGGCGAGCAGGCCCTCCGTGTCGCGGTTCGTGGCGGCGGTTGCTCCGGCTTCCAGTACGCGCTCGCCTTCGACAAGCCGAAGGCCGACGATCACGTCTTCGAGACCGACGGCGTCTCCGTCGTCGTCGACAAGGTCTCGATGCAGTTCGTCTTCGGGTCTGAGGTCGACTACGTGGAAGGCTTGCAGGGAGCGGGCTTCCAGGTAAATAACCCGAACGTCGTCGCTGCCTGTGGTTGTGGGTCCTCTTTCCAAGTGAAAGAGGACAGCGAAGCGGCTGTCGTCTAGGCGGACGCTGCAAACCGGCGCCTGGCGTTGTCCTCGGTCGCTCGGATCGGGTCACGCACTGGTAGTGCGCTCCCCTCACCTCGCTCCCTGCGTCCTAGCCAGGCTTGGTTTTCGCGCCCGTGCGTGGGATGGTTTTGGCGCCCGTGCGTTGGATGGGCGGGGCCGAGGCCAAGGAGCTGAGGCCTCGCCCGCGGGACGGCGGGCTATTCGATCTGGAGCGGGGGCGATTGAGTGGCGGGGCGGTCGCCGGGCGCGGGGGGTGCGGTGGCGACCTCGGGCTGCTCGAGGCCGAGCAGGTCGGCGAGCTCACCCGATTCGTACATCTCGGCGACGATGTCGGCGCCGCCGACGAGCTCGCCGTTGACGTAGAGCTGGGGGAAGGTCTGCCAGTCGGCGATCTCCGCCGTCACTTCGCGCAGTGGCTGCAGCGCCGGCAGGACGTCGATCGCGCCGTACTCGGCGCCGACCGCGTCGAGGGTCTGGACAACCCGCATCGAGAAACCGCATCGCGGCATGTCCGGGGTGCCTTTCATGAACAGCAGCACCTCGTTGGCGGCGATCAACCCTTCGACTTTGGACTTCAGCTCTTGGTCGGCCATGCCCACAGACTATCTGGGCGGGTTCGTCGGCCTAGAGCCGGGTGATGATCAGGCCCAGCAACGCGGCCGTGAAGGCGATGAAGGCCGCAAGCAGGCTGCCGCCGACGACGACGATCGCGTGGGTGAGCTTGTCGATCCTCCCGCCCATGGCATCGATCCGCGCGCCCATCGCGTCGATCCGCCCACCCTGCCTGACGACCTCGTCCCTGAGGTCGTCCAGCCGCTCGTCGGTCCAGGTTGCTCGCATCGCCTCCATGCCCCCCAGCGTAGGGAGAAAAGTCGTACGCGTGGCGCACGAAATGAAACTTTTCGTCTGCAGCTTAGCGGAGCTACGGAGCGACCGAGGTCTTGATCGAGAGCGCGTGGATGGTGCCGTCGTCGAAGCGCGCTTTGACCGCGGCCTTGACGAGGCGGTGCTGTTCGATCCGCGAGAGGCCCTCGAACTGGGGGGCGGCGACGACAGCGAGCAGGTGGTCGCCGGTGCCGGTTTCGTCGGAGACGTCGACCGCGGCACCCGGCAGGGCCACCTCGATCATCCCCTTCAGCTCAGCCAGATCCGCCAGCATGAAACGCGGTCCCTTCTGTCAGCCGGCGAGTTTCTCGCCGACGGTTTCGAGCATCTCCTCGACCCGCACGAACTTGACTCGGGGCCGGCCGTGCGGCTCGCCGCGGCCGACCTCGGCCTCGTCGATCGCCTGCCAGTCCTCGAAGGTGACGTAGCGGATGCCGCGCTCGCTCAGCAGCTCGACGACAGCCTCGGGCGACGGCTTCTCGGGCGCCAGCAGGGCGCCGGATTCGACGTCGGCGAGCAGGTTCTGGACGGTCTCCAGGGCGTCTTTCTTGTTGGTCCCGATCACGCCGGAGGGGCCGCGCTTGATCCAGCCGGCGGTGTAGTGGCCGACCTTGTGGCCGCCGTTGTGGGAGTCGAGGACGCGGCCACCCTCGTTGAGGATGAGGCCGCGGCGCTCGTCGAACGGAACTCCCTCGATCGGGATCCCGGTGTAACCGACCGAGCGCAGGACCAGGCCGCACGCGAGCTCTTCGCGCTCGCCGGTGTCCTTGGCGCGGAGCGAGCCGCCTTCCTCGACCAGCTGGTTGCGGCCGATGACGATGCTCTCGACCCTGCCGTCGCCCTTGATCTCGACCGGGGAGGAGAGAAAGCGGAGGACGATCCGCTGCTTCTTGCCTTCCGGCTGGCGCTGGGAGAACTCCTTCAGGGTCTCGTAGTTGACCCTGGTCGTCTTGTCGGCCTCGTCCGACTCGACGAAGGCCTTGCTGGCGGGGTCGAGCTCGACGTCGGCGGGGTCGACGACCACTTCGGCGTCCTCCATCTCCCCGAGCTCCCTGATCTCCGGGTTGGTGAAAGCTGCCTGAACCGGGCCGCGACGGCCGAGCACGACGATCTCCCTGATCTGCTTGCGGTCGAGCAGCTCGATCGCGTGGTCGGCGGTGTCGGTCTGGCGCAGCTCGTGGTCGGTCAGCGCCAACATGCGCGCCACGTCCATCGCGACGTTGCCGTTGCCGACGACGACGGCGCGCTCGCAGGAGAGGTCGAACTCGTCGTCGGCGTAGTCGGGGTGGGCGTTGTACCAGCCGACGAAGGCGGTGGCGGCGTGGCTGCCGGGCAGCTCCTCGCCGCTGATCCCGAGCGAGCGGTCGGTCTCGCAGCCGACCGTGAAGACGATCGCGTGGTAGAGCTGCTCGAGCTCTTCGACCGCGACGTCGCGGCCGATCTTGACGTGGCCGAAGAAGCGGAAGCCGTCGCGGGCCGCGGTTTTCTCGTAGACCCGGATCACCGACTTGATCTTCGGGTGGTCGGGGGCGACGCCGCCGCGGACCAGTCCGAAGGGGGTCGGGAGGCGATCGAAGAGGTCGACCTGGGCGTGCAGGTTGCCGTCCTTGAGGATGTGCTCGGCCGCGTAGAAGCCGGACGGGCCGGCGCCGACGATCGCGACGCGGAGGGGGTTCTCTTCGCTGCCTATCTTGCTCATTGGGAACGCGGAAATATATGGAACCGGGGTTGGCGGCCCGCCGGCAGCCCTCAGCCGACGCTGGTCGCCGTCGCCGCGACGGCGCCGGGGACGCCATCGAGGGCGTCGAGCGCCTTGCCGACCGACATCGCGACGCAGGTGAAGATCGGCGTTTCGCGCTCGGTGTACTCGCTCGACTCGGTCGGTCGCAGCTCGTTGACCAGTTCGAGGAACTCGGCCGGGTCGTCGCCCTCGAAGCAGACCACGAACTCCTGGTCGTCGAGCCCGTAGGAGTAGGTCGTGTTGATCGTGATGTCCGGGTAGCGGCGGCCGACCTCGATGTGGCTTTTCATGATCCGACCGCGCTCCGCCGGCGACATCCCGTACCAGCGCCGCTGCTTGACCATCGGGTAGAGGAAGAGGTACTTGCGCCCGGTGACGCAGATCTCGGGCCGCGCCTTCTCCTCAGAATAGGGAGAGAGTTTGGTCATCGAGAGGAACGAGTAGGGGGTCTCGGTCCACTTCGCGAGGCCGCTCTGGCCGAGCACCACGTGGAAGGTGTGGATGTCGTCGAGGTTGGCGCTCTGGCTCAGCAGGACCAGGTCGACGTCGCCCCGCGTTCCTATGGTTGAGTAGGCCCGCAGCGAGCGGTCGATGCCGAAGTCCTCGCAGGCTGCGAGGAACTCCTGCTTGTCGGCAGCGCGCAGCTCGGCGTCGCGTCGACGCCAGGCAGGATCGATCTTGAAGAAGCTGAACTTGGCGAAAGTGCGGTCGGCCATGGTGGCCACGATAGCGCTCGCCCTGATCCTGGCCGCCCCCAGCGGCGCGGCGGCGGCCCCGCCCAACGTCGGCGCCTCCACGTTCCATGTCTCCAGGCAGCTCGACGCGGCGCTGGTCTGGTTGCCAGGCGGTACGACCGTCGCCCAGCTCGCCGAAGCAGGGCTCGCGCCGGGCCTGATGGGCGCCGGGCTGGGGACGGTGCCGGCGGTCCAGACCTATCTGGACGTCGGCCAGGGCAACCGGGTCTTCGACTCGCTCTACGGCGAATCGCTGCCGCCGACACCGAGCGCAGCTGACCGCCCCGGCTGTCGTCGCTGGTTCGCGGCCGCGGTTCGCCGGGCCGAATCGGCGCCGGCGGAAATCGAGCCGGGGCTGCTCGACCGCGAGCTGCGAGCCGGGGGCGTCTCGATCCTCCGTGCGGGGCCCTTCCCATGTGCCTTCGGCGGTCCCGCGGCGTGGCTCGGCGGTACCGGCGGGGGGCGCCAGTTCGCGATCGTCGAAGCGACGCTCGGCGGGCTGCGCCAGGTGCTGGCCGCGGTCAGTCGCCGCACGCTCGTGATCGCGGTCGCCCGTCCGACCGGGCGCGACGACCAGCCGCTGCCGATCGGGATCGCCGGCCCGGGCTTCGACGGGGACCTCACCTCGCCCACCACCCGCACCAACGGCTACGTGCTCTCGACCGACCTCGCGCCGACCGTCCTCACCCACTTCGGGATCTCGGTTCCGAGCCAGATGACGGGGCAGCCGATCAGCAGCGAAGGCGCCGTCGACCCGGCCGGGATCGTCTCGCTGCGCGAACGGATGGCGGTGGTCTCGCCGCGGCGGGGCCCGGTGATCGGCCTCAGCCTGCTCGCCTGGGTGGCGGCGCTGGTCATGGTCGCGGCGGCGAGCCGCGGCGGCGCCGCTCGCGTGGCGGTCCGGCTGATGGCGCTGTCCGTCATCTACCTGCCGCTCCTGCTCCTGCTCGGCGCCGCGCTCGAACCTGCCGAGACGGTGGAAATGCTGGTGGTCATGGTTGGCTCGCCGTTGCTCGCGGCGTTGACCCTGGCGCTCGTGCGCGGCTACCGGGCGCTCGCGGTCGCCGCCGGGCTCACCGCGGTCGCCTACGCCGCCGACGCGATCGCCGGCTCGCCCCTCAGCTCGCTCTCGCTGCTGGGACCGAACCCGGGGCTCGGGGTCCGCTTCTACGGGATCGGCAACGAGCTCGAGGCGATGCTGGTCGTGCTCGTCGTTGCCGGCACCGGTGCCGGCCTCGTCGGCTTCGCGCCCCGCGCCACACCCCGAGCGGCCGCCGCCAGCTTCCTCGGCCTCGGGCTGTTTGCGACCCTGATCTTCGCCGCCGGCCGCTTCGGCGCCGACGTCGGCGCCGCACTCGACATCCCGGCTGGCGCCGCCGTCGCCGCTCTCGTCGTCGCCGGCGGCCGCCGCCGCGCCGCCGCGCTGGTGGTCGCGATCCCCTTCGCGATGCTGGCTCTGCTCGCGCTGATCGACCTCGTCTCCGGCGCCAACGCGCACCTCACCCGCTCGATCCTCGACGCCGGCGGCCTCCACTCGCTCGGCGACCTCGCCCAGCGCCGGTTCGAGCTCTCGGTGCGCAGCTTCGGTCGCCCGGTCCTGCTCGTCTTCCTCCCCTTGGTCGCGGCGCTGGCGGCGCTTGCGGTCTGGCGCCGCGACCTGCTTGCGAGCTGGCTTCGCGGGCTGCCGGCCATGCGTGCCGGGCTCCTCGGTGCCGTCGCCGGGACCATCGTCGGCACCCTCGCGAACGACTCCGGCGCGCTGCTGCTGGTGATCGGAGCGGCCTATCTGCTCGTCTTCGGCGGCTACGCCTGGGCCGAGTCACAAATCGGTGTGGGAGATGCAGACAATAAGTTACGATCCGCGCACCATGGAGCACGCGTCGAGTCGTAGGTTTGGAGCATGGAGGCGGTGAGGTCGACGTGGACGGACGGGCGCTTGGACGACCTCGCGAACCACGTCGGCGAACTGTCTCACCGCATCGATGCCCAGTCGGAGCGGATAGACGCCCTCCAGCGCGGGATCATCACCGTCGGCGGAGCGCTGACCGCGGCCACGCTGGGCGTCCTCGCAGCGATGCTCGGCCTAATCGGGGTCTTCGTGCCACCCGGCTCTGACCGCGGCCTGCAGGGCTCTGGCCGCGGCCCGCGGAGCCGCCGGGGTCGCCTCCGATTACTGGTAGGGAAGCCCCGATCGAGAGCGAAGTCGGGCTAACCGGAAGCAGATCGCGGCGTAGAGGAACTCCAGATGGACCGTTCCGGCCGATCATCTACCCTTAATCCCCTGTGCGCATAGGGCTTGTCTCACCATATTCCTGGTCTTACCGGGGAGGTGTGAACCGGCACGTCGAGGCGCTTGCCGAGGAGTTCACCGGCCGCGGTCACGACGTCCGCGTGCTCGCTCCCTTCGACCCCCCGGGTCGGCTCAGCCGTGCCCTGCACCGGGCCGCGCCGGAAAGCCGCGAGGTCCCCGACTACCTGACGCCGCTCGGCCGCACCGTCGGCTTCGGCGCCAACGGCGCCGTCTCAAACCTGGCGCCGTTCCCGGCCGGCGGCGTCGCGGCGCCGCGACGCGCTGTCCGCGCCGGCGAATTCGACGTGATCCACGTCCACGAGCCGCTGGTGCCTTTGGTCGGCTGGAACGCGACCCTCGGCGCCGACTTCGAGACCCCGGTGGTCGGCACCTTCCACGCCTACTCGACCAAGCCGCTCCCCAACTACATCGCCAACGGGCTCGGCGCCCGCCGCCTCTTCAACCGCCTCTCGGCGCGGATCGCCGTCTCCGAGGCGGCGGCCTGGACCGGTCGTCGCTGGTACGGCGGCGAGTACACGATCGTCCCCAACGGGGTCGACGTCGACGCCGCTCCGAGCGGCCCGAAGCCTTCCAGCGAGGAGCTGCGGATCCTCTTCGTCGGTCGCCCCGAGGAGCGCAAGGGGCTGCCGATCCTGCTCACCGCCTTCGGCGCCCTGGTCGAGCACGTCCCCTGTCGCCTGACGGTGATCGGCGCCGAGCGCGAGGACGTCCTCCGCTACCTCACCGACCCCGAGCTGATGGCCTCGATCGACGTCCACGGCCGCGTCTCCGGCGAGGACCTCTGGAGCGAACTGCACCGGGCCGACGTCCTCTGCGCGCCCTCGCTCTCGGGTGAGAGCTTCGGCATGGTCCTGACCGAGGCCTTCGCCGCCGGCACCCCGGTGGTCGCCTCCGGAATCGCCGGTTACAGCGACGTCGTCACCAACGGGGTCGACGGGGTGCTGGTGCCGCCGGCCGACCCGCAGCGCCTGGCCGAGGAGCTGCAGCGCCTTCACCACGAGCCCGAGCGGCTGGTCGCGATGGGCGCCGCCGCCCGCCGCAGCGCCCAGCGCTACGCCTGGCCGCGGGTCGCCGACCAGATCACCGCGGTCTACGAGCGGGCGATCGAGTCCCCGGTCCCGGAGACCAGCGGCGAGCGCTTCGCACAGTGGATGGGGCTGCGGCCGGCCGACGGAGGCCCCCGCCGCCCGGCCGAGCGGCTGCCGTCGCTCGACCCGGCGCCGGCTCGGGCCGGCAGGCGCGGTCGCCGCATCGCGCGGCGGATCGGGCTCGGCGTCGCCGGTGTCCTCGGGGTCGGCCTGACCGTCCTCGCGGCGCAGAAAATCGGCGTCGAAAACGTCGTCGAAAGCATCGTCCGCTCGAACCTGACCCTGGTCCTGATCGCCTGCGGGCTGATGGCCACCTCGCTCTTCTTCCGCGCCGCCTCCTGGTACTGGATCGCCCGCGCCGCGCTGCCGAACCGGCCGGTTCGGCGCCGCGACGTCACCTCGGCGACGATGATCGGGGTGCTGATGTCGGCGACGCTGCCGGCACGCCTGGGCGAGCCCGCCCGCGCCCTCGCGCTCTCGCGCCGCACCGGCCGCATGCGCGAAACCTTCCCGGTCCTGCTGGGGACGCTGGTCTCGCAGACGATGCTCAACATCGTCGCGCTGATCATGCTCGGCGTGATCATCGTCTCGACCACGCCGCTCTTCCACTCCAGCACCAAGCAGATCTTCCTCTTCAGCCTGGTGCCGCTGATCCTGCTGATCGTCGTCCTTCTCGCCCCGGTGGTGATGCGGCGCAACGGCAACGGCCGCCTCGCCCGGATCGGCGCCGCGATCCACCGGGCGCTGGTCCAGGTTCGCGCCGGCCTCGCCGTCTTCCGCGACCCTCGCCGTGGGATCGCCGCCAGCCTCGCCCAGCTCACCGCCTGGGCGATCCAGCTCTCGGCCTGTTGGGCCTTGCTGTACGCGCTCAACCTTGACGGCCAGGCGGGGATCGGCGCCGCCGCCGCGGTCCTCTTCGCGGTCAACGTGACCGCGGTCGTGCCGGCGACGCCGTCGAACATCGGCGTCTTCCAGCTGGCGGTGATCAGCGTCCTCCACACCGGCTTCGGGATCAGCACCGCCGACGCCCTGGCCTACGGCGTGATCCTGCAGGCGGTCGAGATCGCGACCGCGGTCGCGCTCGGGCTGCCCGCCCTGGTCCGCGAGGGGCTCACCTGGAGCGACCTGCGGGTGCAGGCGCTATCGACGGCGCCGGTGCGGCTCGAGCCGTGGCGCGGGCGCGGTGGCGGTGGGCGGCGGAAGGGCGAACGGACGACGACGGTTTAGCGGTCCTCGTCTTGGGGATCGGGGTTGGCGGGGGAGGGTCCTCGGGGTTCTCTCCCAAGACGCTTCGCCTTTGGCTCCGCTGGAGTGTCTTGGGAGAGAACCCCGACGCCCCTCCAACGAAACGGGATCACCACCCCCTCTGCTTCGAAGCTGACAAGGGACGAAGGTTTGTCGTCAATCGCCAAGGGACGAAGCGTTGGTCGTGCCTCGGGGAGCCGTGGCGTCCTGAGGAACGAGTGACGTTGTCCCCGCTATGCGGGGACAACGTCACGGGAGTC
>JAFDWC010000110.1 GCA_018268655.1 Actinomycetota bacterium | reverse complement strand
CTAGGCGCAATATCTGAACAGTCCTTCAGCTAAAGTTGGCGCCGTGAGCCACGGCGGACATTCCGATCCCGGCGATCTCCTCGACCTCCAGCTCGCCACCCAGGTCGCCGAGACGATGCAGGCGCTGGCGACGCCGAGCCGGCTCCGCATCCTCGCCCGACTCTACGAGGGCCCGGCCTCGGTCAGCGAGATCTGCGCCGACGTGGGGATGGACGGCTCCGCGGTCTCCCACCAGCTCCGGATCCTCCGCCACCTCGGCCTCGTCGTCGGCGAGCGCGAGGGGCGCCGGGTCAATTACTCGCTCCACGACGACCACGTCGGCCAGCTGCTGGAGCAGGCGATGTCGCACGTCGAGCACCTGCGGATCGGCCTCTCCGGCCAGGTCCAGCGCCGCGAGCAGGTCCCCGCCTAGCGATGGCGAGCGAGCTCGAGGTCCACCAGCACGGTCACGACCACGGCGGTGCGCACGGCCACAGCCACGGCCTCGTCGCCGCCTCGATCAAACGCTCCCGCGCCGGCCTTCGTGCGGTCCTGATCAGCCTCGCCGTCCTCGCCGTCACGGCGGCCGGCCAGCTCGTCGTCTTCCTCGCCAGCGGCAGCGTCGCCCTGCTCGCGGACCTGATTCACAACACCGGCGACGCCCTGACCGCGATCCCGGTCGGGGCCGCCTTCCTGATGCGCTCGTTCAGGGCCGAGAAGTACGCCGGGTATTTCGTCGTCGCGATCATCTTCCTCAGCGCCTGCGTCGCCTTCTACGAGTCGGTGGAGCGCCTGATCAACCCCCGGCAGCTGACCGACCTCTGGGCGTTGGGCGCGGCCGGGGTCCTCGGCTTCCTCGGCAACGAGGTCGCCGCCTCGATCCGGCTCCGGGCCGGCAAGCGGCTGCAGAGCCCCGCCCTGATCGCCGACGGCTACCACGCCCGCACCGACGGGCTCGTCAGCCTCGCCGTCGTCGCCAGCGCGCTGATGGTCGCGATCGGGCTCGACGCCGCCGACCCGATCATCGGCCTCGTCGTCACCCTGGTAATCCTGCGGATCACCTGGCAGTCGTTCCTCACCGTCCGCCACGATCCCGGCGAGCCGAGCGAGCAGATCGCCGGCGGTCACTCCCATGGCCACCATCACCTCCACCACCACTGAGAAGCCGGCGCCGCGCGCCAACCAGGCCCGCAACGCGCGGGCCGAGATCGACCGGCACCGCCGCTGGGCGCCGGCGCGGGCGGCGCTCTGGGGCCTGCTCGACCGCCAGCTGCCGGCCGGGGCCCGGGTCGCGGTGCTCGGCGCCGGCAACGGCGACGACCTGCCGCTGCGCCAGCTCGCCGGGCGCGCCTCCTCGCTGACCCTGATCGACCTCGACCGGCAGGCGCTGCGGGCGGCGCGGCGGCGGGCGGGCTGGCGGCGCCGCCGGCGCGTCCGCGTCGTCGAGCACGAGGTGACCGGCGGCGCTGCCGACCGGATCGCGATGGCGGCGCTCGCCGGGGAGGAACCGAGCCCGCCGCTCGTGCCCGAGGGGCCGCTCCCGGGCGCCCCCTACGACCTCGTCGTCGGCGACCTCCTCTACAGCCAGCTGCTGTACCCCGCGCTGCTCGACCTCGGTCTCGAGGAGGCCCGGCGCGAGGCGGTCCTGCAGCGCCGCGGGCTGGCCCTGACCGGCGCCGTCGTCGCCCGCCTCCACGCCTCGGCGCCGCTCGTCCTCCACCTTCACGACCCGCTGGCCTGGTGGCCGGGGCACGACCAGCCCGCCGACCTCGGGTCGATCCTGCGGCTGGCGGACGGCGGCGACGTCGCGGCGGCGTTGGCCGAGGTCGATCGCGGCGCCGGGCCCTGGGAGAGCGACCCGCGGGCGGCCTTTGCCGAGCTCGGGATCGACCCGATCACGACCGCCTTCTGGCGCTGGCCGTTCGCGGCGGGCGTCGACTATCTGGTCTGCGCCACCCTCGCCACCGGAAGCGAGCTCCCGTGAGCCCGCTGGTCGAGCTGCTGAGCGAGGTGATCGGGGTCGGCGCGCCGCTGCTGATCGCCGCCGCCTACCTGAAGCGAGCCCACACCCTCGCCGCGGAGGGCCGCCCCGTCCCCCACTGGCGCCAGCTCTCGTTCGCGATCGGGATCGTCGTCATCGCCCTCGCCGTCGGCGGCCCGATCGAGGGCTACGCGACGAAGCTCGTCCTCGCCCACATGGTCCAGCACCTGCTGCTGGCCGATCTCGCCTCGCTGCTCCTCGTCCTCGGCCTGACCGGGCCGCTGCTGCGGCCGATCCTGGCGCTGCCGGTCGGCCGTTACCTGCGGTTCCTCGCCCACCCGGTGGTTGCGATCACCGTCTTCACCGCCAACCTCTTCCTCTGGCACGTCCCCGCCCTCTACCAGGCGGTGACGACCTCGGTGCCGCTGCACGAGCTCGAGCACCTCAGCTTCATCGCCACCGGCTGCCTGCTCTGGATGCCCCTGTTCGGGCCGATGCCGACGCCGTCATGGTTCGGCAAGGGCGCCCACGTCGTCTACGCCGCCGGGATCTGGCTGCCGGCGATGGTGCTCGCGAACGTCCTGATGTGGGCGGGGAGCGGCTTCTACCCCCACTACGCCGCCAGCGCCGAAGAGCTGGGAATCGCCCCGGTCGCCGACCAGTCGACCGCGGGGGCGATCCTGATGGCCTGGTGCACCGTCCTCGCCCTCAGCCTCTTCGCCTGGGCCTTCCTGCGCTGGGCGCGCGAGGACAGCGAGCGCCAGGACCTCCTCGATCTCGCCGATGCGCAAGGCTTCGAGCTGTCGTCCGAGCGCGCCGAGCGCGCCGTCGCCGCCGGACGGGGCGCCGTCCTGCGCGAGCGGATCGAAACGGCGCACAAGCGCTGACCAACCGAGAAAGGAAGCCAAAGTGTCTGGGACCGCCCTGCGCCTGCTCGCCGGCATCGTCGTCGTCGGCCTCGCGGTGCTCCTCTACGTCGTCCTCGAGGGCACCAACGACGAAGAAACCATCAGCAGCGCCGCCGGGGGGGTGCCGACGATCGTCGTCGCTCACGGTGAACCGCAGGGAGGCGTTCGCGAGCTGACCTACCGCGAAGGCGAACCGATCCGGTTCAAGGTCAGCTCCGACACCGCCGACGAGGTCCACCTCCACGGCTACGACGTCGGCAAGGACGTCGACGCCGGCGGCACCGTCGCCTTCCGGGTGCCGGCGACGATCCCGGGGATCTTCGAGGTCGAGCTCGAGGGCGCACGCGAACAGATCGCCGAGGTCACGGTCGAGCCGTAGACAGGCCGCCGCGGCTCAGTCCATCTCAGCGATCTGGATCAGGTTGCCGCAGGTGTCGTCGAAGACGGCGATCGTCACGGCCCCGACCTCGGTCGGCTCCTTGGTGAAGCGGACGCCGAGGCCCCGCAGCCGCTCGTGTTCGGCGCGGACGTCCTCGACCGCGAATGAGGTCGACGGGATCCCGTCCGCGACCAGCGCCGCGACGAACCGCTTCGCTGCCGGGTGGGCGTCGGGCTCGAGCAGGAGCTCGACGCCGTCGGGATCGGCCGGCGAGACGACCGTCAGCCAGCGGTGCTCGCCAACCGGCACATCGTTCTTCTTCTCGAAGCCGAGCACCTCCGTGTAGAAGGCGAGCGCCTTCGCCTGGTCATCGACGAAGACGCTGCTGAGGTTGATTCTCATCGATCGTCCCGATCCTGCCCGTCAGGCGAGCGGGCAGCCGCAGCCGGGCGGGGAGCCGGGCGGCGCGATCGCCTCGGGCCGACCCCCCTCTGGGACGCAGAAGTACTCGCCGAGCGCGTGGGTCCCGCACGGGGTGGCGCGATGGGTCCCCGTCTCGGACGAGGACCGGACCACGGCCTCCAGTGCGCAATCCGCCTCGACATCCTCGGCGACGAGGTGCCAGACGCCGCGGCACTGCCGTTCGACGCTGAACCGCATCGCCACCACTTCCGCGCCGCCGCGGCTCGTCTCCTCCATATCGGATCGCATCACGCCCTACCGAGGCCGGTACTCATCGTCGGTTCCTTTCGCCGGGTTCCGAAACCACAACGGCGGAAGCGGGGCGACGTCAGGGCCAATCCGCGAAAGAGACGTCAGTGCTCGACCCGGCGAATCGCAGCTGAGGCGCAGCCGGCTCAGCCGCGAGAGGGCAACCGCGGCAGCACCGCGTCGAGGCTCGCGACCTCAGCCGTCCAGGTGGCGAGGGCGCGGAAGCCCGGCTCGACGTCGGCGGGGTCCTCGAAGGGGGCGGCCTGGACCGTCTCCCTCGGGATCAGCACGGGGATGTCCCGGGCAAACGCATCGCGGGCGGTCGCCGCAATCGCGTTGTTCAGGCTGAGGCCGGCGAGGATCAGCGTGTCCACCCCGATTCCCCGCAAGACCGCATCGAGATCGCTCGCAAAGAAGGCGCTCGGCCGGCTGTGGGTGCAATCGATATCGGACGCCTCGACCGCGACCCGTGGGTCGAGCTCGACCCACGGCGAGTCGCTGGCCATCACGCTGAGGTCGACGCCAGGCATCTGCAGAAGCAGGCCGGCGTCGGCCCGGTCGGCGCGGACGACGTAGCGCGAGTGGATCACCGGCAGGCCTGCGGCTCGGGCCGCCTCGAGCAGGCGGTTGATCGCCGCGACCATCGGCCCCGAGCCGGCGTTTTCGAAGGGACCGTCGGGGGCGGCCGAGAAGCCCTGTACGTCGACGACGAGGACCGCCGGCGAGCCGTTGGTGAGATCGACCTCCACGGTCGCTGATCCTATTCGGCCGTGACGCCAGGGGGTCGATCACCGTCTCCCCGAGCCCTGGGGACGCGCTCCGCGCATCATCTCGGCAGGTTGTCGCCGACATGGGTGGCCGCCTGGAACGCGGTCTTCAGGGGCGACCAGCCGTGCTGGGTGTGGTGCGACCCATGACTCCCGGAGGCATGCCAGTAGCGCAGGTCGTAGGAGCTCTCGCCGTAGAGCGTGCGGACACCGGTGTGGTCCACCTCCCCGCTGTCGTCGGGGTCGTCCTCGTATCCGTACTTCTGGTCGGCGTTGTTGCCCTTGTCGATCCCCGAGTCGTAGTCGACGGTGGTGTCCTCCTCCGAGCCCACCAGGCTCCAGTCCGTGCCGCTCGCCCAGTCGTCACCAAGGCCGCTGCCCGCCTCGTGGAGCCGGTCCATGAAGCCCGAGTCCGGGCCCGTCTGATTCCACTGCCGGTCGCCATGGGCCGAGGGGTGCGCCACCCCCTGGTGCGGGGTGCTGAGCGTGACCACGTTGTCGACGTCGAGCTTCGAGGGGAAGCCTGCCCAGCCCTGCGCCGAGCCGAGCAGGGCGACGCGGGTGATGAGGCCGCCCATCGAGTGGGCGATGATGTCGACCGGCTGGCCCCGGCTCGTATGGGCGTCGTCGATGTAGTTGGCCAGGTCCCGCGCGATGCCCTGGATCGGCCGCTCGTTCGAGGCATCGCCGTCGCCGACGATCACGTCGCAGTCCGCCGGGTCGTCGCCCTCGTAGTAGCCGATCGTCGTCATCGACGAACGCGCCCGCCCGCCCACCTCCTTGTAGTAGCGAAGCGCGTGCGCCCAGGTGCGCCCGTTGCAGTCCTTCCCCGGAGCGGCGGCGCCGTAGCCATGGATGAGGAGCAGCTGGGTGTCCGCCGCCGACGCCGCCGATACGGCCACGGCGAGGGCGAGCGTCGCGCCGATCGCCGCGGCGATGAGCCGGCTCATGTGACCGCTCGCTGCCATTCGCTGCACTGGTCGCGCTGGTGTCCGACCGTGTAACAGATCCTCAGCACGACCCTCCGGTGCTCGGGAAGGGAGAGGTTGACGCGCACCGGCCGGCCGTCGGCCTCGTAGTCCGACACCCGGTAGCTCCCCACCTGCGAGGAGGCGACTCCCCCGAGCTCCGCACGAACGCCGCGGCCGTCCAGGACGCCGTCGTTGACTTCGAGGATCTCCCCGTGGTGGCGGAACTCGGCGTACCCGCCTTTGACCGCGATCGTCTGGTCGGTGCCGGCGGGGGCCGGAGCGGCCTGGGCGGCGGGGATCATCGCGGCCCCGCTCAGCGCGACCGCGGTCGCCAGCAGGGTCCAAACGCTTCGTGCCCGGGCGTTGGCGCGGCGACGCCGGCCCGGTGGTCGAGACATCATCCCGTTACCTCCTTGGGTTGGGTTCAACCACCCACTAACCGGAGGAGGCCGAGATAACCCACCGGCGCCGAGCCCCCACTCGTCGAAGCCAAGGATTCGCGGTCGCGGCCTACGGTGGTGGCCGGCAAATCGGAGTCCTCGCTCGTTTAGCCGCACCGCCGCGTTGCCGACGACGCCAGCCTTGATGGAAAGTTGTCTGCGACGAAGGCGACGCCTTCGTTACTGGGGACGGCGAAGGGCTCGTGGCCCAGTGCGCCGGTCCGCCGGGCCGCGCAATCGCAGGCGGGCCGGTGCTCATCTCAGCGGCGGAAGCAGGGCACCTCAATCTTGATGGTTGACGAGGTTGACGCTATCCTTGTCCAGTGGCAGCGAACCCAGCCCTCCTCGACCGCACCGTCGAAGAGTTCCGACGCACTCTCACCGAGATCGGCGGCCAACCGAGGTCGGCGCATGATGCCGAGAGCCTCGGGCGCCGCGCGGCGATGGTCGTGCTCGCGGGCGGGGCTTGGGAGCGCGCCCTCGGGGAGCTGCTGACCAGCGCGGAAGCACGAGTCCTACTCGGCGGGATCAGTCGCGAGGCTCTACGGAAGCGAGTTCTAAGTGGCTCGGTGATCGCGCTGCGCGATGACGCTGATCTGATCCGCTATCCGCGCTGGCAGTTCGACGCGGCGAACAGCGCGCCCTTTGGGGCGATAAAGATGCTCAACGGGATCTTTGACGAGGCTGGGCTGGACCCGTGGACCCTCGCCGCGTTTGCCACCGCCCCGCAGCCGGAGCTCGATGACCGGACTCCAGTCGAAGCCTTCGGCGACGCCGACCTCGAGCCCCTGCTGCTCTCGGCCCGGCGCGCCGTGGCCGATCTGACCCGTTGAACCCGCGCGGTCTGTCCGCTCCTCCTGACGAACTTCCCGAGCTCCCCACGGCGAAGCTCGGGACGGAGTCTCTGTGGCGGATCCACCCCGCTGACGTCTCCCCGTGGTACTTCAAAGCCGAGCCCGAGGGTCGGTTCAACCTTGCCGATACGGGCACGTGCTACCTCGCCGAGGAGCCGATCGGCGCTTTCGTCGAGAAGTTCGGGCGTCTGCTGCGACCCGGCGGGGTGATTCCCGAGCCCGTGGTCGACAGCCAGCGCCTCTCGAGACTGCAGGCGCCCAAAGTCACCATCGTCGACTTGAACGACCCGAAGGTCCTTGGCCTCGCCGGCCTCACCGCCGAGACTCACGCGACCACCGACTACAACCTGACCCAGAGCTGGGCCAGAGCGCTACGGGATGCCGGCTACGCCGGCATCCGCTACAGGGCCCGCCACGACCCGCGCGGGCAGCTTGTCTCCATCGCTCTCTTTGGATCGATAAGTCCGCCTCGGAGCGCCGCGAAAACGACGGTCATCCCGGTCGGTCTGATCCACGAGGCCTCGGACACCTTCGCGATCACGGTCCTCCCCCGCCGCCACTCGCGACGCCGGTAGGCAACACGATGGCGGTCCCGCGGCTGCCTGGCGCAAGGTGCGGGCGCCGTTGCAGCGCCGCTGCCCCAAGAACGAGAAAACCCCGGGAATACCGGGGTGTTGGTACTCCAGAGCCATTTCAGGCGCATACCGCTACGGGGATTCGAACCCCGGTTTCCGGACTGAGAATCCGGCGTCCTAGTCCCCTAGACGATAGCGGCGAGGACGAGGCATTTTAGCGAAGCGGCGGCGGACGTCTGTGACGGGCGTCAAGTCGGCGATCGGGCGCCAAATCGGTAGATTGGTCGGTCCCGCGGCTGTGGCGGAACTGGTAGACGCGCACGGTTCAGGTCCGTGTGGGCGAAAGCTCGTGAAGGTTCGACTCCTTTCAGCCGCACTCTGCCCCTATCGGGCCGCTTGAGCCTCGCCGCTCAGGTGGGCTGGCCGACGCCCCCGGCCCGCGCCGCGACCGCCTCGATCTCGTCGGCGAAGGTCGGGTGGAGCTCGCGGGGGAGGTCGTGGCCCATGCCGTCGATCAGCTTCAGCCGGGCGCCGGGGATCGCCGCCGCGGTGGCGCGGCCGCCGGAGGGGCGTACCAGGGGGTCGCGGTTGCCGTGAATCACGGTCGCCGGCAGGCTGAGGCCTTCGAGGCCGGCGGTGCGGTCGCCGGAGGCGGTGATCGCGTGCAGCTGGCGGGCGACGCCGGCGGCGCTCTGGCCGCGGTCGAAGGAGCGGCCGGCGACGTCGCGGACGTGCTGCTCGTCGAAGGGGTAGCCCGGCGAGCCGATCACGCGGAAGGTGTTGACGCCGCGCTCGATGAAGGCCTCGCGGTCGGTCGGCCGCTTCGAGAAGAGGACGGAGAAGGCCTTGGCGGTCGGGGTGCCGATCCAGCGGGCGCCGGTGGTCGACATCATCGAGACCAGCGAGCGCACCCGTTGCGGCCGCTCGATCGCCATCGTCTGCACGATCATCCCGCCCATCGAGGCGCCGACGATGTGGGCCGAGTCCCAGCCGAGGTGGTCGATCAGACCGAAGGCATCGGCGGCCATGTCGCGCAGCAGGTAGGCGGCGCTGGCGCGGCGGCCGCCGAGGGTGTCGAGCAGGCTCGGAACCCCCGCCCCGTCGAGCTTGGTCGAGCGGCCGATGTCGCGGTTGTCGAAGCGAACGACGCGAAAGCCGCGCTCGGCGAGCAAGGAGCAGAAGCGCTCGTCCCAACCGAGCAGCTGGGTCGCCAGCCCCATCACCAGCAGCAACGGCTCGCCGTCGGGCTCCCCCATCTCCTGGTAGCAGAGCTCGAGCCCGTTCGCGGGCGCGAAGAGCTCTTCGCCGAACTCGAGCATCCCGGCATCTTAGGAGAGCGACTGGCCGGGCGGCCAGTAATCGGGTCGGGTAGAAAGGGCGGGTGCGAACGGCGATCCTCTCCGACCTCCACCTCGGCCTGCTCTCCGGCGGCGACGTGCTGCGCGACCCGGCGACGCGGGCGCTGCTGCTGGAGCGCCTCGCCGGCGCCGAGCGGTTGGTGCTGCTCGGCGACGTGGTCGAGCTGCGCGAGCGCCCGATCGGCCCCGCCCTGGCCGCCTCGCGGCCCTTCTTTGAGGAGCTGGGCGAGGCGGTCGGCGCGGTCGAGGTGACGCTCGTTCCCGGCAACCACGACCACCGCTTCGCCGAGCCGCTGCTCGACCAGCTCTCGCTCGCCGAGGCCGGCCCGCTCGGGCTCGAGCACGGCGCCGGCCCCGTCCCCGGCCCGCTCGCCCAGATCGACGAGTGGCTCGGCGCCGCCAGCCTTCGCGTCGCCTACCCCGGGGTCTGGCTGCGCGACGACGTCTACGCCACCCACGGCCACTACTGCGACGCCCACCTCCGCCTCCCCCGCGCCGAGTGCGTCGCGGTGGCCGCCGTCAGCCGCTTCGCCGGCCCGGTCCCCGACCGGGCCACGGCGGCCGACTACGAGCGCCGGGTGCGGCCGATCTACGGGCTCGGCTACGGGATCGCCCAGGCCCGCCCCGCCCAGGTCGCCCGCGGCCGGGGCAACGCCTCCGAGGCCGCCTGGGAGGTGCTCGCCGGGCGCAGGAACGGCCGCGGGCCGGCCCACCGGGCCCGGATCGGCGCCGCCCGCGCCGGCTTCCCGGCGCTGGTCTGGACCGTCAACCGGCTGCTCCGCGCCGACTTCGAGGCCGAGATCGACCCGGTGACGATCTTCCGCGGCGGCCTCGAGGCGGTCGGCGAGATGGCGCGCCGGCTCGGGGTCGACGGTGGCCACCTGATCTTCGGCCATACCCACCGCGCCGGCCCGCTGCCGGGCGAAGCCGAGTGGGAGCTGCCCGGCGGCGGCCGCCTCCACAACACCGGCAGCTGGGTCTTCGCCTCGATCTTCCACCACCCCGGCGAACCGCCGAGCCC
>JAFDWC010000010.1 GCA_018268655.1 Actinomycetota bacterium | reverse complement strand
GCCGAGCTGCCGCTGGAGCCGGTCCCGGCGACCGCCGGACAGCTCGGCGGCGAGGACGTCCTGGTGGCCCGCTGGAACGACGCCGAGGGACTGGAGGCGCTGCTCGCCAGCCGCGGCGAGGAGGTCGCCGCCGTCCTGCTCGAGCCGGTCGCCTGCAACGGCGGCCTGATCGAGCCGCTCCCCGGCTTCCTCGAGCGGGTCCGCGAGCTGACCGAGCGCAGCGGCTCTCTGCTGATCTTCGACGAAGTCGTGACCGGGTTCCGGATGGCGCTCGGCGGGGCCCAGGAAGCACTCGGCGTCACTCCGGACCTCGCCACCTTCGGCAAGGCGATCGCCGCCGGGCTGCCGCTGAGCGCGGTCGCCGGCTCGGCGGCCGCGATGGAGCCGCTGCTCGACGGCCGCGTCCCCCACGTCGGCACCTTCAACGGCAACCCGCTCTGCGCCGCCGCCGCGATCGCCGCGATCGACGTCTACCGCGGCGATCCGGAGTTCTACGCGCGGCTCGAGCGGCGCGCCTCCGGCCTCGCCGACGGGCTCGAGCGGGCGGCGCGCGAGGCCGACTTCCCGCTCCGCGTGCGGCGCAGCGGCTCGCTGCTGCAGACGGCGGTCGGCGGACCCGAGGACCCGCGGGAATACGCCGAGTTCGCCGCATCCGACCGCGAGGCCGGCGTCCGCTTCAGCGCCGAGCTGCTCGAGCGCGGGGTGATGGCCCTGCCGCGCGGCTGGTGGTTCCTCTCCAGCGCTCACGATGAGCGCGACGAGGAGCTGACCTTGGAGGCGGCCGCCGGCGCGCTTCAGGTGCTCGCGGCCGAGGGCGGCAGTGAGTAGCTCGGTGACTCGGGACGAGCTCGGGATCAGAGTGTGTCGGGGGAGCGCCGGCGCACCCCTCCCGAAAACGCTCCGCCTGCGGCTCCGCTTGAGTGTTTTCGGGAGGGGCACGCCACCGCTCCCAACGAATCCGCCGCGGAACTCGCAACGTCCCGAAGCTCACGACCGAAGCTGCGGGCGTCACCGGTTGGGCTCCCGCCCTCTCTGTCAAGAGCTGACTGTGTGCGGGAGGGAGTCGGGGGACCCTCCGAACGTTTTGCGGCTGAGGCCGGGAGCTCGATCAAGGCGTCAGCCGAATGCTGCGAGCCGACAGGCCGAGAGAGGAGGGTCTCCCGAGTCCCTCCCCCTGCAGACCCTTTGCCTTGCCGACAAACAGAGAGGTGCAGCCTGATGCCAGACCGACGTCCCGAGATCGCCGTCAACCTGATCCCCCTCCGAGACACCGCCTCGATTGAGCAGTTCAGCCGCTTCTCGGCCGAGGTCGATCAGCCGATCTGCCTCGCGCAGGACGTAGTCCTCGGCTTCGACGCCTTTGCGGTAACCAGGCGTGACGAGGGTGCGCCGTCGGTCGACGTGGTCGAGGTGATGACTGTGCGCTCGTGGGACGAGTGGGTCGACGTCCGCGACAACCTGCCGCAGATGGAGGAGGTCACCTCCGGCTTCGAGAAGCTGATCGACCCGGCGACCGTGCGGACCCTGTTCGCGACCCCGATCCGGAGGCGCTGAGATGGCGGAGCGGTACGACGCGATCGTCGTCGGCGCCGGCCACAACGGCCTCGTCTGCGCCAACTACCTGGCCCGCGGCGGCAAGAAGGTGCTGGTGCTCGAGGGCCGCGACGTCCTCGGCGGCGCCTGCACGACCGAGGAACTGATCCCGGGCGCGCGCTGGTCCTCGTGCGCGTTCATCGCCGGGCTGCTGCGGCCCGAGATCATCGCCGAGCTGGAGCTGAAGAAGCACGGGCTCGAGCTCTACCAGGGCGACGCGCTCGGCTTCGTCCTCTTCCGCGACGGCAGCCACTTCATGATGTGGAAGGAGCTCGACCGCACCCTCCGCGAGCTCGAGAAGTACTCGAAGCGCGACGCCCAGCGGTTCCTCGACTTCGGCATCCGGCTGCAGCGCTTCGCCGAGATCTTCCGCCCCTTCCTGCTCTCGCCGCCGCCGCGGCGCTCGGAGGTGATGGCGGCCTTCGAGGACGCCGGCGAGCCGGAGCTGTTCGACGAATTCGTCCTGCTCTCGACGCGCGACCTGCTCGACCGCTACTTCGAGTCCGAGCACCTCAAGGGGTTCCTCAACTTCTTCGGGATGGTCTCGATCTGGGGCGGCCCCTCGACCCCGGGGACGAGCTACGTCTACGGCCACCACGCGATCGGCGAGTTCGAAGGCACCTTCGGCCAGTTCGGCTACGCCCGGGGCGGGATGGGCTCGATCGCGAAGGCGCTCGCCAACTCGGCCGAAGCCCACGGAGTCGAGGTCAAGCTCTCGACGCCGGTGGCGAGGGTGATCGTCGAGGGCGGGGCGGCGGTCGGGGTCGTGACCGAGTCCGGCGAGGAGTACCGGGCGCCGATCGTCGTCTCCAACGCCGACCCGCAGCGCTCGCTGCTGACCCTGGTCGACCCCGGCGACCTCGACCAGGAGTTTCGGGCCGAGGTCGAGGGAATCGACATGCGCGGCTCGATGGCCCGCATCCACCTGCTGATCGACGAGCTGCCCCAATATCTCCCGTTCGACAGTCCCGAGCCGGGCCCCCAGCACCACGGCCACCAGATGCTCGGCGCCTCGGTCGAGAACTTCGAGAAGGCCTGGGAGGCGCAGCGCGAGGGCCGCTTCCCGGACGAGTGGGTGATCGAGGCGGTGATCCAGTCGGCGACCGACCCGACCCTGGCCGAGCCCGGCAAGCACACCCTCACGCTCGGGGTCCAGCAGCTGCCCTACGAGCTCGCCGGCACCGACTGGGACGCCGAGCGCGAGCGCTGGGCCGACTCGGTGATGGAGGACCTCTTCGTCTTCGCGCCCAACCTCCGCGACCACATCCTCGAGCGCTACATCATCACCCCGAAGGACATCGAGCGGGACTACGCGATCACCCGCGGCAACATCTTCCACGGGGCGATGGGGCTCGACCAGCTGTTCTCGAGCCGGCCGCTCGCCGACCTCAGCTCATACGCGACCCCCGTCCGCGGCTACTACCTCTGCGGCGCCGGCACCCACCCCGGCGGCGGCGTGATGGGCGCCAGCGGGCACAACGCCGCCCAGGCCATCCTCGGGACCGGCGCGGCCGCGAAACCCTCGGCGCGACGCCGGCAGGGCGGGCTGATCGGCCGCGCGATGTCAACCAAGGCGGGGAGGAAGGCCGGCTACGCGCTGGCCCGCCAGCGGGCACTGCGCCCGCTGGCCAAGTTCGCCGCTCGAACCGGAGGTAAGAAAGATGCCTGAACGCCTAGCCGGCAAAGCCGCCCTGATCACCGGCGCCTCCTCCGGGATCGGCGCCGCCACCGCCCGTCTCTTCGTCGAGGAGGGAGCCAGGGTCGCCCTGCTCGCCCGCCGCCGCGAGCCGCTGGAGGAGCTCGCCGCCGAGCTCGGCGAGGCCGCGATCGCGCTCAGCGCCGACGTCGCCGTGCCGGAGGAGGCGCGGGCTGGGGTCGCCGCCGCGATCGAGCAGCTGGGCGGGCTCGACGTCGTCGTCAACAGCGCCGGCGTCGCCTGGCCGGCGACCCTGGCCGAGATCGACGACGACCACTGGCGTCAGGTGATCGACATCAACCTGTCCGGCTCCTTCTACGTCTGCCGCGCCGCCGGCCTGCACATGAAGGAGAACGGCGGCGGCACGATCGTCAACCTCGGCTCGGAGATGTCGGTGCGGGCGGCGGGCATGTACATCGCCTACTGCGCCTCGAAGGCCGGGATCCTCGGCCTCACCCGAGGCCTCGCCGCCGAGCTCGCCCCGGACGTCACCGTCAACGCGATCTGCCCGGGCCCGGTCGACACGCCGATGATGACCGCCGAGCTCGAAACCTTCGGCGACGTCGAGAAGTCGCGCGCCGAAGCGATCGACTCGGTGCCGCTGAAGCGGTTCGCCAGCGCGGAGGAGGTGGCGGTGGGGATCCTCTATCTGGCCGCCGAGGCCCCCTTCGCGACCGGAACGACACTCGAGCTGGACGGCGGCACCACCGCCGTCTGATCGCCCCGGCGCGCCGCGCCAAGCAGGACGAATTCCCACCCCAACAAGGAAGAGAGGCTGAGATGAGGTTCGAGGACAAGGTCGCCGTGGTCACCGGAGCCGGCTCCGGGATGGGCCGTGAGGTGGCACTGGGCATCGGTCGCGAGGGCGGCAAGGTCGTGATCTTCGACGTCAACGCCGAGGGCGCCGAGGCGACGGCCGCCGAGATCGTCGACGCCGGCGGCAGCGCCGTCGTCCACCAGGGCGACGTCACCGTCGCCGCCGACATCGCCGCGGCGATCGATCGCGCCCGCTCCGAGCTCGGAGGCTTCGACATCATCCACAACAACGCCGGCGTCCAGCTCGAGAAACGGCTGCACGACACCACCGAGGAGGACTGGGACTGGGTCAACGGCGTCAACCTCAAGGGCGTCTTCCTCGGCTGCCGTGAAGCCGTGCGGGCGATGCGGGAGACCGGCGGCGGCGCGATCGTCAACACCGCCTCGATCCTCGCCCACACCGGCGACCCGTTCCTGCCCGCCTACACGGCGACCAAGACCGGCGTCCTCGGGCTGACCCGGGCGATCGCGGTCGACTACGCGGCGGAGGGCATCCGCGCCAACTGCGTCTCGCCCGGCGACATGGAAACGCCGATGATCGAGAAATACTTCAACGCCACCGACGACCCGGCGGCGGCGCGGGCGGAGATGGAGGCGGCATACCCCGGCAAGCGGATCGCCGACCCGCGCGAGGTCGCCAACGCGGTCCTCTTCCTCGCCTCCGACGACGCCTCGTTCGTCAACGGCGAATTCATCATCGTCGACGGCGGCCTCACCGCCTCGACCTACTGAGTGGCGCCGGCGATGGGCAGGGACGGGTCGGGAGGAGGGGCGCTGAAGAGCGCCCGCTGGTTCGAGGGCGACGACGTCCCGGCCTTCGTCCACCGCACGGCGCTGCGGGCGGAGGGTTTCGCCACCGCCGATTTCGAGGGCCGGCCGGTGGTCGGCATCTGCAACTCGTGGTCGGAGCTGATCAACTGCAACGTCCACTTCCGCGCCCTCGCCAACTCGGTCAGGCGCGGCGTCCTGCAGGCGGGCGGGCTGCCGCTGGAGTTCCCGACGATGGCGCTCGGCGAGCAGCTGATGAAGCCGACGACGATGCTCTATCGCAACCTGATGGCGATGGACGTCGAGGAGTCGATCCGCTCCTATCCGCTCGACGCGGTGGTCCTCGTCGCCGGCTGCGACAAGACGGTCCCGGCGCAGCTGCTCGGGGCCGCCTCGGCCGACGTGCCGGCGATCATGCTGACCGGCGGCCCGGCGACCCCGGGGGTCTTCCGTGGCCGCGAGATCGGGGTGGGCACGGACCTCTGGGAGTACACCGACGACCTCCGGGCGGGGCGGATGAGCCGCGAGGAGTACGACCAGCTCGAGGCCGCCTCCGGGCCCTCGGCGGGCCACTGCCCGGAGATGGGGACCGCCTCGACGATGGCGGCGGTGGTCGAGGGGCTGGGTATGACCCTGCCCGGCGCTGCCGCGGCGCCGGCGGTCGATGCCCGCCGCTATCAGGTCGCCGCCGCGGTCGGCCGCCGCGCGGTCGAGCTGGCGAGCGAGGTGGTGCGGCCCTCTCAGATCCTGACGCCGGCCGCCTTCGACAACGCGATCGCGGTCCTGCTCGCGGCGGGTGGCTCGACCAACGCGGTGATCCACCTGCTGGCCCTGGCCGGGCGCTGCGGGGTCGAGCTCGACCTCGACCGCTTCGACCAGCTCTCGCGGCGGGTGCCGCTGCTGGCCGACGTGCGGCCCTCGGGGCAGCACCTGGTCGAGCAGCTGTTCCACGCCGGCGGCGTGCCGGCGCTGATGAAGGAGCTCGAGCCGCTGCTCGAGCGCGAGGCGCTGACGGTTACCGGGAAGACGGTGGGGGGGAACCTGGCGGATGTGCAGCGAAGCAGCGATCGCTCGGTGATCGCGACCCTGGAGCAGCCGGTGAAGCCGCCCGAGGGGCTGGTGGTCGTGCGCGGCTCGCTGGCGCCCGGGGGCGCCGTGATCAAGGCCTCCGCGGCCGACCCGGACCTGCTCGTCCACCGCGGCCCCGCGGTCGTCTTCGACGGCATCGACGACGTCATCGCCCGCATCGACGACCCCGAGCTCGAGGTCAGCGCCGACTCGGTCCTGGTCCTGCGAGGCTGCGGCCCGGTCGGGGCGCCCGGGATGCCGGAGTGGGGGGCGGTGCCGATCCCGCAGAAGCTGCTCGAGCAGGGGGTCCGCGACATGGTCCGGGTCTCCGACGCGCGGATGAGCGGGACCGCCTACGGCGCCGTCGCCCTCCACGTCGCCCCGGAGGGCGTCCTCGCCGGGCCGCTGGCGGCGGTCCGCAGTGGCGACCTGATCAGCCTCGACGTCCCCAACCGCCGGCTCGACCTCGAGGTCCCGGCGGCGGAGATCGAGACCAGGCTCGCTGGGTGGACGCCGCCGCCGCGGCGCTTCGAGCGCGGCTACGGGGCGCTCTTCCTCGACCACGTCACCCAGGCCGACGAAGGGTGCGACTTTGATTTCCTGCGTGGACGCAGCGCCGATCCCGCCGACGAGCCCTACGGGGTCCTGCACGGAATGATCGGTGGCTGGTGAGCCTCGGCATGATCCCGCTAGCAACGAAACCACGAGCGAAGAAAGGCCAGCAATGAGCACTTACGCGGTAGTCAACCCAGCCACCGGCGAGACGGTGAAGGAGTACCCGGAGATCTCCGACGCCGATTTGCGGGCGGCGATCGAGCGGGCCGACGCGACCGCCAAAAGCTGGCCCGCGGCCTCGACCGTGGCCGAGCGCGCGGCGCTGATCCGCAAGGTCGGCGAGCTCCATGCCGAGCGCCGGCAGGACCTCGCGGCGATCATCGTCCGCGAGATGGGCAAGCCGATCGAGCAGGCGCTGATGGAGGTCGACTTCGCGGCCGAAATCTATGCCTTCTACGCCGACAACGCCGAGTCTCTGCTGGCCGACGAACCGCTCGAGCTGCTCGCCGGCGACGGCACCGCCGTGGTCCGCCGCAGCCCCTATGGCCTCCTGCTCGGGATCATGCCCTGGAACTTCCCCTACTACCAGGTGGCCCGTTTCGCCGGCCCGAACCTCGTCATCGGCAACACGATCCTGCTCAAGCACGCGCCCCAGTGCCCGGAATCGGCGGCGGCGATGCAGCAGATCTTCGACGACGCCGGGTTCCCAGAGGGTGCCTACGAGAACATCTACGCGACCAACGAGCAGATCGAGTGGGTGATCGCCGACCCGCGCGTCCACGGGGTCTCGGTCACGGGCTCGGAGCGCGCCGGCTCCGCGGTCGCCGCGATCGCCGGCCGCAACCTGAAGAAGGTCGTGCTCGAGCTCGGCGGCTCCGACCCGTTCATCGTGCTCGGCGCCGAGGACATCGGCGCGGTCGCCGAGAAGGCCTTCGAAGCGCGCATCGAGAACGCCGGCCAGTCCTGCAATGCGGCCAAGCGCTTCATCGTCACGGCCGACCTCTACGACGACTTCCTCGCCGGCTTCCGCGAGCGGATGGCGGCGGCGAAGACGGGCGATCCGACCTCCGATGACACGGCCGTCGGCCCGCTCTCCTCGGCGACCGCGGCCGACCGGCTCGAGGACCAGGTCAAGCGGGCGGTGGCGAACGGCGCCGAGGTGTTGCTCGGAGGCAACCGCGACGGCAACTTCTTCGAGCCGACGATCCTGACCGGGATCAAGCCCGGTGACGAGGCCTCCCAGGAAGAGTTCTTCGGCCCGGTCGCGCAGGTCTACAAGGTCGACTCCGAGGAGGAGGCGATCGCGCTTGCCAACCAGACCCCGTTTGGTCTCGGGTCCTACCTGATGACCGACGACGAGGAGCAGGCGAAGCGGGTCTCCGACCGGATCGAAGCCGGGATGGTCTACGTGAACGTGGTCGGAGCCGACGGCGTCGAGCTGCCCTTCGGCGGCTTCAAGCGCTCGGGCTTCGGCCGCGAGCTCGGCCGCTACGGGGCCGACGAGTTCGTCAACAAGAAGTTGATTCGGAGCGCCTGAGAGAGGCCACCGTTCGCCGTTTGTCAACCTGTGGTTGACAAACGGCGAACGGCTCCCGGGATCGTTCCGCTACATCGATCGGAGGATTTGGATGAGCGCAGGTGTGGGTGCCGCGGTGGTCGAGTCGATCGACCCGGCCAGCGGCGAGGTTTTCGAGACGTTCGAGGTCTTCTCGGAGGGGCAGATCGACGGTGCCCTCGACGGCGCCCGGGCCGCGTTCGGCGAGTGGCGGCGCAGCCCCTGGAGCGCGCGGGCCGAGCTGCTGAGCGCGGTCGCCCGCGAGCTCCGCGCCGGCGCCGATGAGCTGGCGACGACGGTCAGCCGCGAGATGGGGAAGCCGATCACCGAAGCTCGGGCCGAAGTCGAGAAGTGCGCCTGGGCCGCGGATTACTACGCCGAGCACGGCGAGGCGCTGTTGGCGCCGGAAGCGGTCGAGACCGGTGACGGCCGCCGCGTCGCCGTCCACAAGCGGGCGCTCGGGCCCGTCCTCGCGATCATGCCCTGGAACTACCCGCTCTGGCAGGTGATGCGGGCGGCGGCGCCGATCCTCGCCGCCGGCAACACCATGGTCCTCAAGCACGCCTCCAACGTGACCGGCTCGGGCCTGGCGATCGAGCGCGTCTTCGCCCGCGCCGGCGCCGCCGCCGGCATCTTCACCACGGTGATCGTCCCCGGCTCGAAGACGGCGGCGATGATCGCCGACCGCCGGATCGCCGCGGTCACTCTGACCGGCTCCGACGCCGCCGGCGTCGCCGTCGGCGAGGCGGCCGGCCGGGCGATCAAGCCGGTCGTGCTCGAGCTCGGCGGCTCCGACCCGTTCATCGTCCTCGCCGACGCCGACCTCGAGCGGGCGGTGCAGACCGCTGTCACCGCTCGCTTCCAGAACACCGGCCAGAGCTGCATCGCCGCCAAGCGCTTCATCGTCGTCGAGGCCGTCGCCGAGGAGTTCGAAGCCCGCTTCGCCGAGGGGGCCTCCTCGCTGCGGCGGGGGGCGCCGAGCGACCCCGAGACCCAGCTCGGCCCGATGGCCCGCGAGGACCTGCGCGACGAGCTGGCGGGACAGGTCGAGGCCTCCGTCGCCGCCGGTGCCCGGGTCCTCACCGGCGGCTCGGCCCCGGCCGAGAACGGAGCCTGGTACGAGCCGACCGTGGTCAGCGCCGATGCCTCCTCGGAGGCGCCGGTGCTGCGCGAAGAGACCTTCGGCCCGGTGGCCGCCGTCGCCCGCGCCGCCGACGAGGCGGCCGCGATCGCGATCGCCAACGAATCCGAGTTCGGCCTCGGCTGCAGCCTCTGGACCACCGACCTCGACCGCGCCGAGGCGCTCAGCGCCGATATCGAGTCGGGGATGGTCTTCGTCAACGCGATGACCGCCTCGGACCCCCGCATCCCCTTCGGCGGCGTCAAGCGCAGCGGCGTCGGGCGCGAGCTCGGCGGAGAAATCGGGATGCGCGCCTTCCTCAACCTGCAGACGGTGGCGATGACCCCGAGCAGCTGAGCTGCTCGGGGTCCAGGTTGCGGCGGCCCGGTCGATCCGGGCCGCCGCCCGACCTCTGGGATCCGCTCTGCCGGCTGAGGAGTTCGACGGGCGCTCCCGAACCTGACGGGAGAATGGCGACGCCCGGGTCCCCAAGCAGCCGCGAATTCGACAAGCGGCCGATCAACGCCGACGTTCCGCTGGCCGAGGACGTCGCCCTGCGGCGCGCCGAGGCGTTCGACCCCGGCGAGGAACCGAGCGGCGAGCCGGCCCCGGGCCGGCAGGCGGGGAGGATCGCCCGCTCGACCGCGTTCTTCTCGATCGCGACCGGGGCCTCGCGCATCGCCGGCCTCGCCCGCGAAGTGGTTGCCGCCGCCTACTACGGGACGAAGGGGCCGATGTCGGCCTTCACGATCGCCTTCCAGGTGCCGAACCTGGTCCGCGCCCTGTTCGCCGACGCGGCGCTGCAGCCGGCGTTCGTCCCGGTCTTCACCGAACTGCTCGGGGAGAAGCGCTACCGCGAGGCGTTCCGCCTGGCCTCGACGCTGCTGCTGCTGGCGACGATGGTGCTGGGCGCGCTCACCGCCCTCTTCGTCCTCCTGGCGCCGGTGATCATGCCGCTCTTCATCCCGGACTTCAAAAGCCAGGCCGTGATCGACCTGACGATCACCCTCTCGCAGATCCTCTTCCCGATCCTGATCCTGCTCGGCATCAGCGGCGTCGTCGTCGGCATCCTCAACAGCTACGACCGCTTCGGCGCCTTCGCGATCGCGCCGCTGTTCTGGAACCTCACGATCATCGTCGTGCTGATCGCGGTCGAGCCCCTCTTCCACGGTCAGGACAGGATCTACGCCTACGCGATCGGCATCCTCGTCGGCACGGCGGTGCAACTGGCGATCCCGACCTGGGACCTGCGCCACACCCCGTTCCGCTTCAGCTTCAGCCTCGATTGGCGCCACCCGGGGGTGCGGCGGGTGCTGCTGCTGATGCTGCCGGTGACGATCAGCCTCGGCCTGATCAACTTCAACGCCCTGATCAACAGCTTCTTCGGCGGGCTGATCAGCGAAGAAGGGCCGGCGGCGATCGACAAAGCCTTCCGCCTCTACCAGCTGCCGCAGGGGATCTTCTCGGTTGCCGTCGCGACCGTCCTCTTCCCGGCGCTGGCGCGGTTCGCCAACGCCGGCGAGCTCGACAACCTGCGGGCGACGCTGGCCAACGGCATGCGCCAGATCCTCTTCGTCCTGGTCCCGGCCGCGGCGGCGATCCTCGTCCTCTCCGAACCGATGATCCGGCTCGTCTACCAGCGCGGCGAATTCGAACCGGCGGAAACGACGCTGGTCGCGACGGCCCTCTTCTGGTTCGCCTTCTCGTTGCCGACCAACGGTCTCTACCTGCTGCAGACGCGGACCTTCTTCAGCATCCAGCGGCCCTGGCGGGCGACGACGCTGGCGGTGATCGACCTCGTCGTCTCCGCCCTCGCCGCGCTCGTCCTCTACAAGCCGTTCGGGATCGGCGGGGTCGTCGCCGGGACCGGGATCGGTACCACCGCCGCGGTCGTCGCCCAGGCTCTATTGCTGCGGCGCGAGTTCCACGGGCTCGAGCTGCGCCGGCTGCTGCTGACCGGGGCCCAGATCACCCTCGCCGCGGCCGCGCTGGCGGCGGTCTCATGGGCCGTCTGGGACCTGATCGACCAGGCCCTCGGCCGTGACCTCGGCGGCCAGATCGCCTCGCTCGGCGGCGGCCTCGCAGCCGGTGCCGTGGCCTACCTGGCGGTGGCCCGCCTGCTGCGGATCGCCGAGCTCGACCAGATCACCCGGCTGGTCCTGCGGCGGGGGTAGCGGCGCGTCCGGTGCGGCCAAGGCACGCCGTCCGGCCGGCGACGTCGGCTCAACCCCACAGCTCGCGGCGCAGCAGCTCGTTGCCGCGCTCGAGCTGCTCGATCGTGGCCTTGGCGACCGAGCGGACCCGGGTCTCGCGGTTGATCCGGGCCTGGATCTCGCGGTGCGACCTGCCGCTGCGACGGGCGACGTCCGCGACCAGGCGGGCGCGCTCGGCCCGCATGCGCTCCCGCGCGGCGTAGGCCGACTCCCGCTCGGGCTCGCGGTCCTCCGGGGCGGCCGTGGACCTGGCGGGGGCCGCTTTCCTCGCGGCCGGCGCTGGGTCTTCGGTCGGGAACAGCTGGAGGGTGGTCTCGCTCATGATCGCCCCTGCCAGCTCGGCGTCGCCGGAGCTGAGGGCGGCGAAGCCGTTGCCGGGCTCGCGCCGCTCCGGGGCGGAGTCGTCGATCTCCTCGTCCTCCTCGGCGCCGGGCGAGAGGTCGAGCGCGTGGCGGCGCTCGGCCTCGATCTCGTGGGCGAGCGCCTTCAGCCGCGAGTCCGCCGGCATCAGCAGGTAGCTCATCTGGCGGCGCGGGCGCGGGGTGGTGCGGATGAAGCGGCCGACCACCTGGCGGAAGAAGAGCTCGGTCCGGGCCGCCGTCGCGTAGACGCCGACCCGCAGGCGGGGGATGTCGACGCCCTCGGAGACCATCAGGACCGAGACCAGCCAGCGGCGGTCGGAGGCGGCGAACTCGGCGATGCGGCGGCTGGCGCCGGGCTCGTCGCTCATCACCAGCTCCGGCTGCTCGCCGGCGATCGGCCCGAGCCGCGCCGCGATCTCCCGCGCGTGGTCCTGGTCGGAGGCGATCACCAGGCCGCCTGCCTCGGGATGGCCGTCGGCGCGGACCTCGCTCAGCCTGGCGTCGCCGTCGCGCAGCACCTCGCCCATCCACTCGCCCTCCGGGCTGAGCGCAGTCCGCAGGCGCCGGGCCGCCTCCGCCGCCGGCAGGACGAGCTCGAAGTCGGCGCTGCGCAGGCGCCCGTCGGAGACCCACTCCATCTCGCCGTCGTAGGGGAGGAAGGTGATCGGCCGGCAGACCCGCTCGACCAGCGCCTGCGGATAGCCGTAGACGTAGTCGGCCTGGCTGAGGCCGTCCTCGTCGTAGCTGACCCAGGGGATCGCCGAGTTGTCGGAGCGAAACGGCGTCCCCGAGAGCAGCAGCCGGAAGCGGGCGCCGTCGAAGGCCCTGCGCGTCTGCAGGCCCCAGGCCGCCTGATCGCCCATGTGGTGCGGCTCGTCGGCGATCAGCAGGGTCGGCCTCCGCTCGGCGGCCAGCCGGTGGGTCTCGGGCCCGGCGGCGATCGTCTGGTAGGTGACGGCGACGCCGTGGAAGTCGGTCGACTCCGGCCCGTCGGAGTTGGGCCGGTTCGGCTCGAGGTCGATGCCGTAGCGACTCGCGTCGGCGGCCCACTGGCGGCAGATGTGGGTGGTCGGGCCGGCGACGACGACGCGGGAGACGAAGCCCGCGCTCAGCATCCGGTGGGCGATGTGGAGGCCGAAGGTGGTCTTGCCGGCCGCCGGCGTCGCCGAGGCCAGGAAGCTGTTGGCGGCGTGCGCCCGCACCGCTTCGGTCGCCTCCTCCTGCCACGAGCGGAGGGGCCGGGCGTCGGGCCAATCCGGAAGCGAGCGGGTACGCGCCCCGCCGCCGATCAGGTGCTGAGAGGCGTCGTACAAAGGGCGGGCAACAATAGGGTCGTGCGCGGCGGCAGGGCGGCCCGCTCCCGGCCGCGGCGGCTCGGCCGCGGCGCGGCTGTCTCTGACATCTGTACGGATAACTCGTACAGATGTCTTGGGGTGCAGTAGCCTGCCGGCCACCTGATGAGCGATCCGCTGATCGAAGCCGCGATTCGCCGTCTCTCCAACTGGGGCCGATGGGGAGCCGAGGACGAGATCGGCACCGTCAACCTGATCACCCCGGGCAAGCGCCGGGAGGCCGCCGAGCTGGTGGTGACGGGGGAGACCTACTCGCTCGCGATCCCCTTCGATCGCGACGGCCCGCAGCCGCATCGGGACCGGCGGCTGAACCCGCAGCACACGATGCTGCAGACCGGAACCGACCTCCGGGCGGGCGTCCAGGAGCTCTCGGTCGACGGCTGGGGCTACGCCGACGACATGTTCTGCATGGCGGCCCACGGCGCCACCCACTGGGACTCGCTGGCGCACGCCTTCTGGGACTACCGGATGTACAACGATCGCCCCTGCACGCTGGTCGACGCCGCCGGCGCCCACCGCAACTCGATCTCGCGGCTGTCCGACAGGATCGTCACCCGCGCCGTCCTGCTCGACCTGCCGCGGGCCCTCGGCCTCGAGTGGCTCGACCAGGCGCACCGGATCACCGTGGCCGAGATCGAGCGAACGCTGGAGCAGCAGCGGGCGGAGGTGCGGGCCGGCGACATCGTGCTGCTGAGGACCGGGAACATGAAGCGCGCCCGGCGGGACGGGGACTGGGACGGCTACACCTACGCCGACGAGCCCGGGCCCGGCTTCGAGGCGCTGGCCTGGTTCCACCGCGAAGACATCGCCGGCGCCGCGACGGATACCTGGGCCTTCGAGGTGACGCCGAGCGAGAGCGAGCGGATCTGGCTGCCGCTGCACGCCGTCGGCATCACCCACATGGGGATGCTCTTCGGCGAGAACTTCCATCTCGACGTGCTGGCGGAAGCGTGCGAGCGCCTGCAGCGCTGGGAGTTCATGCTGGCGGCGCCGTCGTTGCCGCTGACCGGGGCGACGGCGTCGCCGATCAACCCATTGGCGATCTTCTGAGCCTTTCACGTGCGCGATTTGAAACTGCCCGTCTAGCATCACCGGTCGTGCCGGACCCAGCCGGGGCAAGCCGCCGTCCTGCTTCGGCCGCCTCGGCCGACGCGATCGTCGTCGGCGCCGGGCTCGCCGGTCTGAGCGCGGCCCGCGACCTCCGCGACGCGGGCTGCGAGGTCCTGCTGCTGGAGGCACGCGACCGCGCCGGCGGTCGCGCCTGGACCCGACCGATGGCCGGGGTCGGGAAGCCGATCGAGCTCGGCGGCGCCTGGATCAACCGCGAGAAGCACGACTTCGCCACCGCGGAGATGCGACGCTACGGCCTCGAGCTCGCTCCGGAGGACCTGGTCGCCCGCTTCCGCTGGCGCTTCGGCGGCCGCTCGTCGAACGAGTTCCCGCTCGCCGGGCCGGAGCTGTACGAGCTGGAGCGGGGCCTCTACCGGGTGATCGAGGCGAGCAGGCGAATCGACCCCTCGGTTCCGCGCGACCGGCAGGACCTCGCCGACCTCGACGTCTCGGTCGCCGAGTTCCTCGCCGCCGATGAGCCGAGCCCGCGCACCTACGCGTTCCTCGAGCGCTTCGCCGCCCTCAGCGGCGGCGCCGCCGGGGAGGAGTGGTCCGCGCTCTCGGCACTCTCGCTGGTCGCCGCCTTCGACGGCAGCGCCTATGCCTGGTTCGCCGGTGTCGGCGGCAGGATCGAGGGCGGCACCGCGGCTCTCGTCGAGGCACTGCTCGAGGACGCCCGGCCGCGGCTCCGGCTCGGGACCGAGGTCGTCGCGATCGCCCAGGACGGGGAGAGCGCCACCGTCACCACCGCGGCCGGCGAGCGCATCGAAGCCGGCGCGGTGATCCTCGCCGTCCCCCTCAGCATCTGGGGCGCGATCGAGTTCTCGCCGGCGCTGAGCGGCGGCAAGGCCGAGTACGCCGCCCATCCCCATCGCAACCGGATGAGCAAGGTCTGGTTCGCGGCCGAGGCGATGCCCGAGGAGCTGGCGTTCGGGCCCGACTCGCCGCTGCTCTTCGCGGCTCCCCAGTACGAAATCGACGGGGCCGTTATCGGGGTCGGCTTCAGCGCTCCGCCGCGGCTGCTCGACCCGACCGACGCCGAGGCGGTCAGCGCCGCCGTCGCCGAGCACTTCCCCGAGGCGCGGGTGATCGCCGTCGACGGCCACGACTGGAGCGCCGACCCGTTCTCGCGCGGCGGCTGGCAGGTCCACCGGCCGGGCCAGCTCTCGCGCCTCCACGGCGCTCTGCAGGAGCCGGAGGGGCGCGTCTTCTTCGCCGGCTCGGATACCGCGGTGCGCTGGATCGGCTGGTTCGACGGCGCCCTCGAGAGCGGCGCCCGCGCCGCGGCTCAGGCGGCTCGACGCCTCGACCGCCGCTAGACGATCGGTTCCCGGTGAGGTGTGACTGGGGGCGCGCCCGGCCGAGCAGATCGAGGACGTCGGCCGCCGCCTTTGCTGGTCGGCAAAGGCAACGACGAGGACGAAGTGATGCGAAGTGCGTTTGGGGCGCCTTATTCATCCCATGGATGGAAAAGGCGCCCCAAACGCTTGCCGGGTGCGTCATCCAGGGGCCTGGTCGTGAATCACCATCAGGCTCCCGGGCTCGCAGCCGTCCATCTGATATCTCTTTCCTGCTCATTTGAGCAGGAAAGACCGGGAAGCTTTCTCGAGACGGTGGAGGAACGATGAAGGTAGTCGGCTACGGAGACCAGCTGAGCGTCGCGGCTGGCGGGCGGATCGAGTTCAAGGTCAGTTGCGAGGAGTCGAGCTATCAGGCGCAGCTGATCCAGCCATCGCACCTGGAGGGGCTGCGTCGCGAGCTCGACGCCCCCCTCAACGGGCGGCACGACGGTCGCGAGCAGGCCCTCCCCAACGGCTCCCACGTGCGCTTCGAGCGGCCGGTTCCGCGGCCCGCTGAGCTGCGGCTCGAGCTCTGGATCCAGCCGACGGCGCCGGGCCGCGACGAGCAGGCGCTGCTGAGCTGGGCCGACGGCGACGGCCTCTTCGTCACCGGCGAGGGGCGGCTCGAGCTGCGCTCCGGCGGCGCGGCGCTGACCGCATCCGCGCCGCTGCGGGCCCGCGAGTGGTACCGGGTCGGCGCCAGCCTCGGCGCCGCCGGCGCCGCGCTCTCGCAGGTGCCGCTGCGCTGGGCCGGCGAGGACCACGTCCGCGGCGACCTCGCGCCCAACCCCGGCTCCGCCGAGTTCTGGATCGGCCGCGGCTTCGAGGGCAAGATCGAGTCGCCGCGGATCGAGGGCGTCGCCGCCTGGGACTTCTCGATCGGGATCCAGACGACCCGCGTCCACGACACCGGCCCCGGAGCCCTCCACGGCGAGGTCGTCAACATGCCGGCGCGGGGCATGACCGGGTGGAGCTGGAACGGCGACCACGTCGACTACAACCGGGCGCCGCAGCAGTACGGGGCGATCCACTTCCACAGCGACGACCTCGAGGACGCCGGCTGGGAGACCGACTTTGCGCTCGACGTCCCCGCCGACCTGCCGAGCGGCCTCTACGCGATCCGCCTCCAAGCCGGCGGCGAAGAGGACCAGATCCCGTTCTTCGTCCGGGCCGCGCCCGGCGCCGAGCCGGCGAGGGTCGCCTTCCTGGCGCCGACCTTCAGCTACCTCGCCTACTCGTGCGAGACCTCGGGAACCAAGACCTCGCCGGCGATCAGCGAGGCGGAGCGCGCCCGCAAGGAGGCGGAGCTCTCCGCGGCGGACCACTACTCGGCCGAGAAGGAGCTGCGCAGCCTCTACGACCACCACAACGACGGCAGCGGCGTCTGCTTCGTCTCGCGGCTGCGGCCGCTGCCGAACATGCGCCCGGACTACATCTCGCCGCCGATCTCGGCGCCGCACCAGCTCGGCGCCGACCTCCACGTGATCGACTGGCTGCGCAGCAGCGGCGAGCCGTTCGAGGTGATCACCGACGAGGACCTCCACCGCGGCGGGATCGAGGCGCTGCGTCCCTACCGGGCGGTCCTCACCGGCACCCACCCGGAGTACTGGAGCGAACAGATGCTCGACGCCGCCGCCGAGTGGATCGAGGCCGGCGGCGGCTTCATGTACCTCGGCGGCAACGGCATGTACTGGGTCACCGACCCGCACCCCGAGCGACCGCACGTCGTCGAGGTCCGTCGCACCCACGCCGGCACCCGCGCCTGGCAATCGGAGCCGGGTGAGTGCTTCCAGCAGACGACCGGCAAGCAGAGCGGGCTCTGGAGGTTCCGGGGGCGGCCGCCGCACGCGGCCTTCGGGGTCGGGATGGCCGCCCACGGCTACGACCACGCGATCCCCTATGAGCGCACCCCGCAGAGCTTCGAGGAGAGGTTCGCCTGGATCTTCGACGGGGTCGGCGAGGACGAGCCGATCGGCGACTTCGGCGCCGCGATGGGCGGCGCCGGCGGATTCGAGATCGACAGCCTCGACTTCGACCAGGGCTCGCCCCCGGGGACCGTTCTGCTGGCCACGGCGAAGGACGGCTTCTCGGACAGCTACAACGGCGTCGTCGAGAACGTCCTGATGGAGGGCAGCGAAGCGAAGGCGAGCACCAACCCGGCCGTGCGCGCCGACATGACCTACCTCGAGTATCCGAACGGGGGCGCGGTGTTCAGCACCGGCTCCGTTTGCTGGGGCACCAGCCTCACCCACGACGAGTGCCGCAACAGTGTCTCCACGATCACCGCCAACGTGATGCGCCGCTTCGCGGCGGGCGGCTGAGCTGGGCCCCTGGGAGGAGCGCGAGATGTCCGTCCCCGATTCCACGCCACCCTCGCCGACCGCCCCGGAGGCCTTCGACGCGATCGTCGTCGGCGGCGGCTTCGCCGGCGTCCGCGCCGCCCGCGATCTCGGCGACGCCGGCAGGTCGGTGCTGCTGATCGAGGCTCGAGACCGGCTCGGGGGCCGGGTCTGGACGCGGCCCTTCGCCGGCCGCGAGACCCCGATCGAGGCCGGCGGCACCTGGATCTCCACCGACGTCCATCCGTTCACCGCCGAGGAGGTCGAGCGCTACGGCTTCGCGCTGCGGGTCAGCCACGCCGGCGAGGTCAGCACCCGCTGGAGCCTCGGCGGTGAGCTCGTGCACGGCTTCCCGCTCGAGCGCGGCGAGCTCTACGAGCTCGAGCGCGCCCTGTTCGAGGTGATCCGGGCCTCGCACCGGATCGACGTCGACGTCCCCCGCGACGAGCAGGACCTGGCCGACCTCGACATCTCGGTCGCGGATTTCGTCGACGCCCTCGATCCCGGCATCCGGGTGCGCGAATTCCTCTACATGTGGGCCGGCCTGGGCTCGGGCGCGCTGCCGTCGGAGTGGTCGATGCTGACCGCCCTCTCGCTGATCGCCGCGATGGACAACAGCGTCTACGGCTGGTACGGCGCCGTGACCGACGCCTTCGAGCACGGGATCAGCCAGGTGGTCGAGACGGTGGCCGCCGACTCCGGTGCCCGGATCGAGCTCTCGACCCCGGTCGCCCGGATCGAGCAGGACGGGGACCGCGTCGTGGTCAGCGCCGAGGACGGTCGCAGCTGGTCCGCGCCCACCGCCGTCGTCGCTGTCCCGATCGCCCTCTGGCCGGAGATCGAGTTCGCGCCGGCGCTGCCCGCCGACAAGCTGGAGCCGGCGCGCCGCGGCCATCCCGGGCGGATGAAGAAGACCTGGATGATCGTCGAGGGCATCCCCGACAACCTCTACGCGTCCGGCTGGGGGACCGAGTTCGTCCAGATGTTCCCGGAGGGGGCCGACCGCGACGGGCTGGTCACCCTCGGCATGTGCGCGCCGCCCAGCGACCTCGACCCCCACGACCTCGAGGCGGTGACGCGGGCGGTCCGCCAGCTCGCGCCCGAGGGCCGCGTGCTCGCCACCGATCTCGAGGACTGGGCCACCGACCCGTTCGCCCGCGGCACCTGGTACGTGCCGCCCCCCGGCGTCCTCAGCGGCTACCACTCCGCCCTCGGTCGCGCCGAGGGCCGGCTCAGCTTCGCCGGCGCCGACGTCGCCGTGCGCTGGATCGGCTGGATCGACGGCGCGCTCGAGACCGGCGCCCGCGCCGCCCGCGAGGCGATCGCCCGACTCGCCGGCTGACCGGGCCGGTCTCCACCCCGCCTCACCGTGCCTTAACCCGACTCCGCTCGACTGCCGGTGTGAGCTGGCAGCACGGCCGAGTCGAGGCTAGAGCCGGGAGCTGGAGCCGCGCGGGCGCGGTCCTCGCCGGCACCGTGGCGCTGGTCCTCTACCTGCGGTTGCGGCTGCTCGAACCCGCCGCCCACTGGCCGCTCTGGGACGTCAACGTCTACCACTGGGCCGGCGCCCAGGTGGCGCACGGTGCCGCCCTCTACGCGGGCTCGGCGCCGTACCACTTCACCTACCCGCCGTTCGACGCGGCCCTCTTCGGGCTCGGCGGCGAAGCGCCGGCGATCTACCTGAAGCTGGCGATCAGCGCCGCCAGCGTCTGCGCCCTGGTCGTCCTCTGCGCGCTCTCGCTCGGCGCCGCCGGAGTGCCCCGCCGCCCCGAGCTGGTCTTCGCGGCGGCGGCGCTGGCGTTGCTGACCGTGCCGGTCGTCGACACCCTCCACCTCGGCGAGACCGACCTGATCGTCGCGGCGCTGGTCGCCACCGACGTCCTGCGGCGACGTGACGGCGGCCGCTGGCAGGGGGTGGGGGTGGGGCTGGCGGCGGCGATCAAGCTGACCCCGCTGATCTTCGTCGCCTACCTGCTGGCGACTCGGCGCGCCCGGGCGGCGGCCGTCGCCATGGTCACCTTCGCCGCCACCCTCCTCGCCGGATTCCTGTTGCTGCCCGCGGACTCGCGGACCTTCTGGCTGGACGGCGTCTTCCTCCAGGCGCGGCGGGTCGGGAACCCGATCAACCTCGACGATCAGTCGCTGGCGGGGACGGTCGCGCGCCTCGCCGGCGGTCCGGCTCAGGGGGTGGGGTGGTGGTACGGGGCGGCCGTGCTCACCGCGGTCGCCGGCTTCGCGGTGGCGGTCTGGGCGCACCGCCGCGGCCACCGGCTCGCCGGCGCCGTCTGCTGCGGGATCACCGGTCTCCTCGTCTCGCCGATCTCCTGGACCCACCACTGGGTCTGGGCGGTGCCGCTGCTGGTGCTGCTCACCGTGGTCGCCTGGCGCCGGCGCTCGCGCTGGTGCGCCCTGGCGGCGGTCCTCACCGCCGGCGTCTTCTCCGCCGCCGCGGCGTTGCCCTCGACCTGGGGGCCGCTCGGGCTCGGCGGCACAGTGGCCGCCAACGCCTACGTGTGGTGCGGCGCAGCGGTGCTGGTCGCGACCGCCGTGGTCCTGTACCGCGAACGTGAAATCCGCCTCGCGGGGCACACCATGCTGCGCTAACGTGCAGTCCGCTTTCCCCGGGCTATCGATAGAAGGAGCGAGGTCGTCGTGGAGAATCAATTGCGCTTTGGCACCTACGTCGAGTTCCAGTGCCCTCCGGGGCGCGATCACAGCAGCCTGATCTGGGACGTCGTCTCGCTCGGAGACCACGCCGATCAGGCCGGGTTCGACGTCTGGACCTGCCTCGAGCACGACTGGTTCGAGCAGTTCGCGGTCATGCCGGCGCCGCTGCCGCTGTTCACCACGCTCGCCCAGCGGACCTCGCGGCTGACCTTCCGCGCGATGTGCCACACGCTGCCCCTGCACAACCCGTTCGTGCTGGCCGGCGAGCTGGCTACCGCTGACATCCTCCTCAACGGCCGGTTCGAGGTAGGCGTCGGCCGCGGCCATGCCTGGCTGCAGGAGCCGGCCAACATCGTCCTCGACGAGAACGTCGAACGCTACGCCGAGTGCCTCGACATCATCGAGCTGGCCTGGAGCAACGAGCGCTTCTCCTACGACGGCAAGTACTACAAGGCCAACGACCTCAGCGTGGTCCCGCGCCCGACCAAGGCTGGCGGCCCGAAGATCTTCCAGGTCGGAACCAGCGCCAAGTGGTTCCAGCGCGCCGCCGACAACGCCTACGGCGTCGTCCTCGGCGGCCCCGCCCCGACCGCGGTCTTCCGCGAGCCGGCGAAGCTCTACCGGCAGCTCTGCGCCGAGGCCGGCACCGACCCGTACCTGGGCTGGATCAAGGCGATCTACCTCGACGAGGACGAAGACAAGGCGATGGAGGAGGCGCGCGAGTCGGTGCTGAACTTCATCAAGTTCAACGTCTCGCCGCTGCACTCGCTGGCGCGCGAGACCCCGGAGGAGAAGCAGCGGCTGATCGACGCCGGCTACGCGTTCTATGCCGCCGACGACTTCGCCTCGACCGAGAACCTGACCTTCGAGGAGCTGATCGAGTACGGGATCGTCTTCGTCGGCACCCCCGAGAAGGTCGGCGACCAGCTGCTCGAGCTGTGGGACGAGTTCCGCTTCGAGGAGCTGCTGATCGTTCCCCATTACGGCGGCATGGATCGCTGGCAGGCGATCAAGAACCAGGAGCTGTTCGCGCGCGACATCATGCCGCGGATGCGGGCGGCGACCGAGTCGGCTGGCGCCGCCGCACCCGCTGCCGCGTAGCGCGCAGCCCCGGATTCGCACTTCGTTGCGCTATGCGTAACAAAGTGCGAATCCGATCCGGCCGGAAATCGCTCAACCTGAGAGTTGGCGGCGTGCCCAGGCTTCGAACGGCGTGAAGCCGAGCTCGGGGAAGGACGCCCGGAGGCCCGCGAGGTCGACCCGGTAGCCGACCTCGGCGAGGAACCCGAACATCGCGGCCAGATCGGCGCTGCGGGCGGCGACCTCCTCGAGGTCGCGGCGGCGGTAGGCGACGGGCGTGCCGGCGGCAGCCGCAAGCGCGCTTGCCATCGCGGCCGGCGTCGGGTCGTCCCCGGCCACCTCGATCCGCCGCCCGAGGAACTCCTCGCGGCGGTGGAGGAGGGCGGCGACGAGGCGGCCGAGGTCGGCGAGCGCGACCTGCTGCAGAGGCTGGGAGGGAGGTAGGGGCAGCGACAGCTCGCCGCCGGCGATCAGCTCCCGCGGGTCGCCGAGGTTCTCGTAGAAGTAGGTCGGGGCAACGACGGTGTGCGGCAGGCTCGAGGCGCGGAGCCGTTCCTCGATCCGGCGCTTGCTTTCGAAGTGGGGCACGCCGGTGGGCTGCTCGGCGCTCGCCACCGAGGCCAGGATCAGCCAGGGAACCCCGGCCTGCTCGGCGGCGGCGATCAGCTGCTCTCCCTGCATTTCCTCGTTCTCGGTGCCGGCCCCGAACGGTGTGGTGACCGCGTAGACGGCGCCGACGCCCGCCATCGCCGCGACCAGCGAGGCGGCGTCGCCCATGTCGCCGGCGACAGCTTCGGCGCCGTGTGACGACAGCGCCCGCGCCCGCTCGCTCGAGGGGTCGCGGGTGAGCGCCCGGACCGCCGTCCCGGCCTCGAGCAGGCCGGCGATGACGGCGCCGCCGTGGGGGCCGGTGGCGCCGGTGACCAGCACCGGGGCACGGTCGGAGCCGCCGCTCATCGTCCGCCCAGCGTCTGCGCCAGCCAGGCTCGGGCGGCGACCAGGTCGGCGGGATCGATCTGGTGGCCGAGGTCGGATTCGTGGAAGGAGACGTCGAGGCCGCCGGCCTCGAGCAGCTCGCGGGCGCGGCGGGCGAACTCGACCCCGATCACCGGGTCGCGGCGGCCGTGGGCGATGAAGGCGCGGGTCGCCTGCCGGCTCGCGAGGTCCGGTGCCCAGCCCTCGACCGTGGGGACGAAGCCGGAGAAGGCGAGGATCCCGGCCACCGCTGGCCGCTCGCCGGGGAGGCCGAGCGAGTAGCTCATCACCGATCCCATCGAGAAGCCGCCGAGGACGGTGTCCTCCGGCCCGATCCCGGTCTCCCGCCAGAGCTCGTCGTGGAAGGCGGCGAGCGCCTCGTAGGCGCGGCCGAAGGTGTCGGGGTCGGGGTAGCCGACACGGGGGACGAGGTACCAGTGGCTCCCCGGGAAGTCCGGGATCGTCAGCGGTCCGCGCGGGGTGAAGACATGGAGGCGCCGCTCGGGGTCGAGCTCGTCGGCGAGGCCGAGCAGATCGCGCTCGTCGGCGCCGCGGCCGTGGTGGAGGACGAGCAGGCCGCCGGCCTCTCCATCGGCCGGACGCTGGCGGAAGGCGAGCGCGCTCACCGGCCCGCCCCCGAACCGGCGCGGGGGTTCTCGAGCGGGGTCAGCAGGCGCTCGAGCTGCGGGCGCAGGTGCTCGTGCTGGCGCGGCAGCCTCAGCTCCTCGCCGAGGTGGTCGGGGTCCTCGTCGACGGCAAAGCCCGGCGAGGTGGTGGCGATCTCGAACAGGACCCCCTGTGGCTGGCGGAAGTAGATCGAGAGGAAATAGTCGCGGTCGATCACCGGGGTGACGTGCATGCCGGCCTCCGCGACCCGCCGGCGCCAGGCCTCGTGGTCCTCGTCGCGCGAGTGCCAGGCGATGTGGTGGACGGTGCCGGCGCCCTGGACCCCGCGCTGGCTCGGCGGGTCGTAGCCCCAGCGGAAGCGACGCTCGTCGGCGAGCAGGTACTCGGCCTCGCCGTCCCCCTCAGCGGTCGCGCTGAAGCCGAGGGTGCGGGTGAGCAGGTCGGCGTCGGCGCCGAGCTCGGCGCCGGCGAAGGCGCGGGCGCCCTCGACCCCGGTCAGCGCGTGCTCGGGCGGGATCTCGGGATGCTCGGCGCGCAGCTGCGAGTTCTCCGGGTCGGCGACGACCAGCTCGAGGCCGAGGCCGTCGTAGTCGGCGAAGCGCAGCGAGCCGGGGCCGCGCTGCGGCGGCTGGCCGGCCGCGGCGAGGCGCTCCTCCCAGAAGTCGAGCGAGGCCTCGCTGTCGACCCCGAGCTGGATCGTGTGGATCATCCCGGCGCCGGCATGGCCGCGGGCGGCGCCGGTGAACTCGAACCAGGTCAGGATCGACCCCGGCGACCCCTGCTCGTCGCCGAAGTAGAGGTGGTAGGCGTCGGGCGCGTCGAAGTTGACCGTCTTCTTGACCAGGCGCAGCCCCAGCAGGTCGGCGTAGAACTCGACGTTGGCTCGGGCGTCGGCGGTGATCATCGTCAGGTGGTGCATGCCGTCGAGCTTCATTGCGGTCCTCCGTTGTCAGGGTGGGTGGGGGAGTCGGCGCGGATGCCGGCGGCGGCGAAGATCTGGCGGATCTCGGCCCGGTCGGGGGCGGGGGGCGTGCGGCCGAGCTCCGGCCGCACGGCCGCCGCCTCGACCAGCCGCTCGAGCAGCGCCTCGTCGGCGACCGCACCGGGCCCGCCGTCGTCGCCGCGGGAGATCCGCCGCAGCCGTTCGGCCAGCAGCTCGAGCTCGACCCCGACCAGCGCGTCGAGCGCCTCCAGCTGCTCGGGCCGGCGCCGCCGCACCGAGCGCAGGGTCTCTGGCAGCAGCGAGGCGTTGGCCTCGCCGTGCGGTAGGCCCGCCGTCCGCGCCGCGGTCTGGGCGAGGGCGTGGTGCGGGCCGAGCCCGCTGCGATCGATCGCCCAGCCGGCGAGCAGGGCGCCGAGCGCCAACCGCGGCCGGTCCGGCTCGGCCTCGCCGGTCCAGGCGGCCGCCAGCGTCGCCGCTGCTTCCCGGGCGACCGCGGCGGAGATCGGCGTCGCCCGCTCGCTGGTCAGGCCGACGAGCGCGTGGCCGAGCGCGTTCGCGGAGCTGGCGGCGAGGCCGGCGAGGGGCTGGGAGGCGCTAAGCGCCGGGGTGTTGACGACCAGCGCCGGGCGCACCCGCGGCTGGCTCGCCGGCACCCCGCGGGCGTGGCGGTGGTGGCCGGTCATCTCGGCGCCGGAGAGCGAGGTCGGGATCGCCGCGACCGTGCGCGGCGGGTCGGCGGCGGCCAGCGCCTTGGCGACGTCGATCACCAGGCCGCCGCCGAGGGCGACGAGGCGCTCGCCGCGGACCTGATCCCGCAGCTCGGCGGCGACCTCCTCGACCAGGCCAGGCGGCACCTCGACGACGCTCGCGGCGCGCGCCGCCACCTCCGGCGCGCTGGCCTGGGCCCGCGCGGTCGTCAGCAGGGTGTAGCCGTCGCCGAGCAGCTCCTCGGCTTCCGCCAGCGCGGCGGGGCCGAAGACGATCGTCCGCGTCGAGTCGACGTGGCGAAAGCCCTCGCTCACCGGTAGGGGTCTTTGGCGGAGCGGTCGGAGGAGAGGGTCGGGCGGGACGCCGCGACGAGCTGCTCGATCGCGTCGGCGAGGTGGATCTCGGTGATGTTGTGGTCGCCGCGCTCGGTGCGGATCCGGTGGGCGGCGAAGAGCACGTCGGCGTGGGTGTGCCCGGCCGGAGGCTCGAAGCGGTAGGAGGCGAGCTCGATCAGCAGCCCGAGCGGGTCGGTGAAGTAGATCGAGTCCATGAAGCCGCGGTCCTTGACGCCGCTGTGGTCGATCCCGCGCTCGTCGAGGCGCTCGACCGCCTGCTTGAAGGTGGCCTGGGAGAGCGAGAGGGCGAGGTGGTGGACGCAGCCGGGGTCGGTCGGCGTCCGCGCCGGGTCGGGCTGGCGCTCCTCGTTGGTGAAGATCGTGATCAGGCGGCCGTCGCCGGGATCGAAGTAGAGGTGGCTCTCCTCGGGGCGGTCGAGGTTCGGCTGCTCGAACACGAACGGCATCCCCAGCACCCCCTCCCAGAAGTCGATCGAGGTCTGCCGGTCGGCGCCGACGAGGGTGACGTGGTGGACGGCCTGGCTCTGGAGCTTGCGCATGGTGGTGACCCTACGACGCCGGCGGCGCCGAGTCCAAGATCGATCCCGCGCCGATCCATTCGCAGAGCGTCTTGATCCGCCGCCGGCGCCCCCGCGGCGGGTGACTATCCTGCGGCGAGATGGCCGAACTGCCGCCGAACGTGACGCTCGCGCAGCTCGCCTACTTCGTCGCCGTCGCCGAGGAGCTCCACTTCAGCCGCGCCGCGAAGCGGCTGCACATCTCGCAGTCGCCGCTGAGCCAGGCGATCCGGGCGCTGGAATCCAACCTCGGGGTCGAGCTGCTGCAGCGGACCAGCCGCCGGGTCGAGCTGACCCCGGCCGGCGAAGAGCTGCTGCCGGCGGCGCGGGCGACGCTCGCCGCGGCCAGGCAGGCCGTCAACGTCGCCCAGGGTGCGGCCGCCGCCGAGACGGGGACGGTCCGGGTCGGGTTCCTCGCCTATGGCGCCTGCAACGTGATCGACCTCTCGCTGGGGGCGTTCGCAGCCGAGAGCTCGAAGCTGCGGGTGCAGACGAGCCAGTCCGACTTCTCCGACCCCACCGCCGGTCTCGCCGACGGCGCCGTCGACGCCGCCTTCGTGCGGCTGCCGATCAGCGCCCCGGAGCTGGAGACGAGGACGCTGATGAGCGAGCCGCGGGTGGCGATGCTGCCGAACTCCCACCCCCTGGCCGGGCGCGAGCGGGTCGAGATCGCCGAGCTGCTCGGCGAGCGTTGGCTGCAGATGCCGGCCGGCGACGGGGTCTGGCGCGATTTCTGGCTCGCCCGCGAGCACCGCGGCGGCGCCGAGCCATTGCTCGGGCCGGAGGTGCGGACGATCGAGGAGCAGCTCGCCGCCACCACCGCCGGCGGCTGCGTCAGCCTCACGCCCGAGTCGATCGCCGCCTTCTACCCGCGCCCGGGGGTCAGCTACGTGCCGGTCTCCGGTGTCGCCCCGAGCCAGATCGCCGTCGCCTGGCGCCGCGGCGACGAACGGCCGACCGTCGAGGCCTTCCTCGCCACAGTCGAGGAGGCGGCGGCATCGCTCGAGGGCTCCGCCCCGGAGCTGTCGGCCGCCGCCAGGTGAGCGCCGGGATCCGAGTCTGAATGCGGGTCCTGCGCGCGGCATCCGGCTCCGAGCAGCCGGTCACATACATGGAGCTGTTCTTCGACCTGGTCTTCGTCTTCGCGGTCACCCAGCTCTCGCACTACCTGCTCGGACACCTGACGGTGAAGGGGGCCGCCCAGACCCTGCTGCTGCTCCTGGTGGTCTGGTGGGCCTGGATCTACACGACCTGGATGACCAACTGGTTCGATCCCGACTCGGTCCCGGTGCGGGTGGTGCTGCTGGCGGGGATGCTGGCGAGCCTGGTGATGGCGATCGCGATCCCCGGCGCCTTCGGCGACCGCGCGCTCGCCTTCGCCGGCGGCTACGTCGCCCTGCAGCTGATCCGCAACGCCTTCATCGTTCTCGCCACCAGGCCGGAGTCGCCGCTCCACGTCTCCTTCCGCCGGATCCTCGCCTGGAGCGCCTGGACCGGGGTGATCTGGATCGTCGGCGCCCTGCTCGAAGGGGAGGCGAGGACGCTGGTCTGGATCCTGGCGCTGGTCTGCGACTACGCGGGGCCGTTCGCCGGCTACTGGACGCCGGGCCTCGGCCGCACCGCGACCACCGACTGGGAGCTCGAGCACGCCCACTTCGCCGAGCGCTTCCAGCTGTTCGTGATCATCGCCCTCGGCGAGTCGATCGTGCTGACCGGCGCCAGCGTCTCCGATCAGCAGCTGACGGCCGCCAGCTGGCTCGCGCTCGGGCTCGGGTTCGCGCTCAGCGCGGCGCTCTGGTGGCTCTACTTCGACGAGGTCGCCGGGCGCTCGGCCGCCGACTTCGAGGCGGCCGCGGACGAGCGCGGCCGCCTCGGCCGCGACGCCTTCACCTACCTCCACCTCCCGATCATCGCCGGGATCATCGCCGCCGCCGTCGCCCTCGAGCTGGTGATCGCCGACCCGCGGGAGCCGCTCGGCAGCGCCGGGCTGATCGTCCTCGCGGCGGGGCCTGTCCTCTACCTACTCGGGCACGTCGGCTTCCGGCTGCGGATGATCGGCAGCTTCTCGCGCAAGCGGGTGGCGGCGATCGCGGCGGTCGTCGTCGCGGTCCTGGTGACCAGCGCCGCCGCCGCACTGGTCTCGCTGGCCGCGGTCGTCCTCGTCCTCGCGGCCCTCTGCCTGAGCGAGACCGCCGGGTCGCTCCGGTCCGCTGTGGTTAAATAACGGACGCCGTCGTCCGATAAGCGGAGATCCATGGCCGAGCTCGAGTTCATCTGCACGATCGACAACCCCTACGTCTACCTGCCCCCGCAGCTCGAGGAGCGGGAGTCGCTGGGGGTCGACCTGCCGACCACTCACTACGACCGCGACCTAGGCCAGCTGACGATCGACGAGGTCGGCGAGAACGCCCGCTGGCTCGAGCAGCTCGGCTTCGACGGAGCCCTGATCTTCGAGCAGCACGGGCATCCGGTCGGGTTGATCGGCAACTCGATGCTGGGGGCCGGCTGGCTCGCCTCGATCACCGACGGGATCCGGATCTGCGCGATCGGGCCGCTGATCAACGCCTACGCGACGCCGATCCGGCTGGCCGAGGAGGTCGCCCTCGTCGACAACATCTCCGGCGGCCGGCTGACCCTGGGGCTGCCGCTTGGGATCGGCACCCAGTACCACGCGCTCGGGGTGATGAACCCGGCCACCGCCCGGGCCCGGCACTACGAGGCGACCGAGCTGCTGATCAAGGCGATGACCGAGCCCGGCCCCTTCGCCTGGGAAGGCGACTTCTTCGACATCCCGCACGTCAACCTCTGGCCGCGGCCGCTGCAGCAGCCGCACCCGCCGATCTTCCTCCCCGCCGCCGGCTCGCGGGAGACGCTGGAGATGGCGGCGCGCTTCCGCTTCACCTACCAGGCGACCCTGACCCCGCGGCCAGTCCTGCTGAAGAACTGCGAGACCTTCCGCCAGCTCTGCGCCGAGCAGGGCTACGAGGCCGACCGCAAGCAGATCGCCTGCGTCGTCCCCGTCCACGTCGCCGAGACCGACGAGCAGGCTCGGCGCGAGCTCGAGCCGCACCTGACCTGGCGCTTCCAGAACGTCTTCCGCTTCCCCTTCCACCTCTCCTTCCCGCCCGGGCACGTCTCCGACCGCTCGCTGCGGGCGATGATGGCCGGCGGCTACCGCAGCCCCGGCAACGACCCCGGCGGGATGTCCTACGACGAGATCCGCCAGCGCGGCCTGCTGATCGCCGGCTCGCCGCAGACGGTGATCGAGGAGCTGGCGGAGCTGACCGAGGCGATGGGCGCCGGCCGCGTCATCACCTCGATCCAGGGCTCGATGCCGCGCTGGATGCAGCTGAAGGCGCTGACCCTGTTCGCGCAGGAGGTGATCCCCGCCTTCCGGGCGCCGGACGGGCTTGCGGTCTGGCAGCGTCAGCGCCCGCCCGGGCACTCGACCAAGGCCGAGCTCGCCGCCCGCAGACCGCAGCCGAGCGGTCGGCCGACGGCGGTGATGGCCGACGGCAGCGAGGTCGACGTCCGCACCGCGCACCTGCCCGAGCAGCCGACGAGGCCACCGCTGCTGTGAGCGCCGAGCCCGCCTTCCACACGCCGCCGGAGACGATCGCCGTCGACGGGGTCGAGCTTCGCTACCGGCGCGGCGGCAGCGGCGAGCCGGTCCTCTTCCTCGGCGGCGCCGAGTTCACCCGGCGCTGGCTCCCGTTCTTCGCCGAGCTGGCGGGAGCGGTCGAGCTGATCGTCCCCGAGGGCCCCGGCTTCGGCGAGACCGAGGCGCCGCCGTGGCTCGACGGCCACGACGACCTCGTCCTCTTCTACCGCGACGTCCTCGACGCCTTCGGGCTCGCCGACGTGCACCTGGTCGGCTACTCGCTCGGCGGCTGGATCGCGGCCGAGCTCGCGGTCTTCTACCCCCGGCGGCTGCGCTCGCTGACCCTGGTCGCGCCGCAGGGCCTGCGCGTCCCCGGGGTGCCGCGGGCAGACCTCTTCCTCGTCTCCCACGCCGCCCGCGCCGAGCTGATCTTCAACGGCGCCGCCGGGCGCTACCAGGACTACCTCAGCGAGGGCGACGAGCAGGAGACCTTCTTCCGCTCCTACGCCGCCTCCCGGGCCGAGGCGCTGCTGGCCTGGAACCCGCGCTACGACCGCAAGCTCGACCGCCGCCTGGCGGCGGTGCGCTGTCCGGCGCTGGTGCTTGCGGCCGAGGAGGATCGCGTCGTCCCGCGCCCGCACGCCGAGCGCTACGCCGAGCTGCTGCCGCAGGGCCGCCTCGAGGTCGTCGCCGGCGGCGAGGAACCGACCGCCCACGGCCTGCTGGCCCAGGAGCCGGCTGCGGTGGCGGCGGCGATCGCCGAGTTCGTCGCCGCCTCCGCACCACCCAACCCGAGCTAAGGAGAGAAGCAATGCCGATCGTCGTCACCGTCAACATCGATTCCGACGTCGCCGAGGTCGAGCGGGTCGAGCGCGACAACCCCGAGCTGATGGCGGTGATCGGCGGCGCCGCCCGCAAGTACATGGTCGCCCACCGGCGCACCGTGCGGGCGGGCCAGGTGATGGACCTCGACGAGTTCGCCTCCGAGGCCGACTACCACTCCTTCATCGCCGAGGCGGGGGAGGCGATCAAGCGCTACGGGGAGCTGATCGGCGTCGCCCCGCGCGACACGCTCTGGTCGCTCCAGGCGGCCCCGTGATCGTGCTCGGATAGCTTCCGCCGGTCCGCCGGCCCCTCGTTGTCACCCGGTCTTTAAAAAACTTTTGAAGAGCATTTAAGGTCAGGTCATCGTCGGCCGCGATCCTCGGCTCATGAACCCACCTGAACGCAAGAGTCTCTTCCGCAATCCCTTCGTGTCCGCCCTGCTCGGCGGGGCGATCGTCGCCGTGGTGGGGCTGGTCGCGATCGCCACCGGTCTCGTCAGCTCCGGCGGCTCGACCACCACCGTCGAAGCCCAGCTCAGCGCCCCCGTCGTCTCCAAGTCGGGCGAAGGCGAAGGCGCCGGCAACACCGTCAACCAGATCTACAAGGCGGACGGCAACGGGGTCGCCTTCGTCGAATCGCAGCTGGCGCCGGAAGAAACCGAAGTCTCGCCCTTCAACCCGTTCGGCGAAGGGTCCTCGGGCGGCGGCACCGCGACCGGCTCCGGCATCGTGATCGACGGCGAAGGCCACATCCTCACCAACAACCACGTGATCGAAAACGCGACCAAGATCACGGTCAAACTGGGCGAATCGGACACCACCCACACCGCCGAAGTCGTCGGCACCGACCCCAGCAACGACCTTGCGCTGCTGAAGGTGAACGCGCCGGCGAGCGAACTCCACCCGCTCACCCTCGGCGACTCCTCGAAGATCGAAGTCGGCGACCCGGTGGTCGCGATCGGCAACCCGTTCGGCCTCGATCGCACCGTCACCAGCGGCATCGTCTCGGCGCTGCAGCGTCAGATCAAGGCCCCCGACGGGTTCTCGATCTCGAACGTGATCCAGACCGACGCGGCGATCAACCCCGGCAACTCCGGTGGCCCGCTGATCAATGCCGAGGGCGAAGTGATCGGGATCAACTCGCAGATCGAGACCGGCGGCAACGGCTCCAACGGCAACGTCGGGATCGGCTTCGCGATCCCGATCAACACCGCCAAGGCGGAGATCCAGAGCCTGATCAAGAACGGCGAAGTCGAACACGCCTACCTCGGCATCAGCGGCGGTGACATCACCGCCGAACTCGCCCAGGACTTCAACCTGCCGGTGAAGGAAGGCGTGATCGTCCAGGAAGTCGTCAAGGGCGGCCCCTCGGACAAGGCCGGGATCCACGGCTCGACCAAAAAAGCCACGATCGAAGGCGTCGAAGTCCCGGTCGGCGGCGACATCATCACCGCGATCAACGGCAAGAAGATCAAGAGCATGGAAGAAGTCGTGACCATGGTCGAACAGGCCAAGCCCGGTGAAGAATTCGAAATCACCCTGCTCCGCGACGGCCAGGAAAAGAAGGTGACGGTGACCCTCGGCACCCGGCCCAGCAAAGTCGGCGAATCGGGCAAATAGAGCCCGGTGGGGCCCGTCGCCAGGGTGCGGCGGGCCCGGGCACCGTCCGTCGCGTACGCTGGGCCGGTGCGCGTCAAGTTCTGCGGGATAACCAATCTGGACGATGCCGCCGAGGCGGTGCGGCTCGGCGCCTGGGCGATCGGGCTGATCCACTACGAGCCCTCGCCGCGCGCGGTCGAGCCCGCGATGGCAGCCGAGATCGCCGCCGCCTACCGCCGCAAGTGCGAGGTGGTCGGCGTCTTCGTCAACCCGACCCTGGAGGAGGTGGCGCGGGCGGTCGAGGACGAGCAGCTGACGATGGTGCAGCTCAACGGCAGGGAGGGCGCCTCCTTCTGCGCCGAGGCGGCGCGCCGCACGGGGCTGAAGGTGATCAAGGCGATCCACGTCGCCAGCGCCGCCGACGTCCACGGCGCCGAGGCCTACCGCACCGACTTCCACCTCTTCGACCGCCGCGCCGACGGGCTCTGGGGCGGCAGCGGCAGGAGCTTCGACTGGGAGCTGCTGCGCGACCACCGCTCCGAGGTGCCGGCGATCCTCGCCGGCGGCCTCACCCCGGACAACGTCGCGGCGGCGGCCGCGGTCGTCCATCCCCACGCGGTCGATGTCGCCAGCGGCGTCGAGAGCGAGCCGGGGCGCAAGGACCACGCGGCGATGGCGGCCTTCTTCGAGGCGGTCAACCCGGCGGGCGTCGGAGTCGAATGACGGCGGTCGAGGAGCGCTTCGGCCCGTACGGGGGCCGCTACGTGCCCGAGTCGCTGATCGCGGCGCTCGACGAGCTGACCGCGGCCTGGGAAGCGGCACGCGAGGACCCCGAGTTCGTCGCCCGCCTGGAGCTGCTGCGGCGCGACTTCATCGGCCGTCCGACGCCGCTCTACCTGGCCGAGCGGCTCTCGGCGCGGGTCGGCGGCCGCGTCTACCTGAAGCGCGAGGACCTCGCCCACACCGGCGCCCACAAGATCAACAACGCGATCGGCCAGACCCTGCTGGCGCAGCGGATGGGCAAGCGCCGGATCATCGCCGAGACCGGTGCCGGCCAGCACGGGGTGGCGACGGCGACCGCCTGCGCCCTGCTCGGGCTCGAGTGCGTCGTCTACATGGGGACCGAAGACATCCGCCGCCAGGCCCCGAACGTCGAGCGGATGCGGCTGCTGGGGGCGGAGGTGGCACCGGTCGAGGCCGGCGCGCGGACCCTGAAGGAGGCGGTCAGCGCGGCGATCCGCGACTGGGTGGCCGAGGTCGAGACGACCCACTACGTGATCGGCTCGGCGGTCGGCCCGGCCCCGTTCCCGGCGCTGGTCCGCGACCTGCAGCGGGTGATCGGCGAAGAGGCGCGGGCACAGGCGCTCGACGCCGAGGGCGCGCTGCCGACCCGGGTGATCGCCTGCGTCGGCGGCGGCTCTAACGCGATCGGCATCTTCCACCCCTTCCTCGACGACGCCGAGGTCGGGCTGGTCGGAGTCGAGGCGGCGGGAGAGGGGCTGGACACCGGCCGCCACGGCGCCTCCCTGCAGGGCGGCGTCACCGGCGTCCTCCACGGCTCGCTCTCCTCGGTGATCGCCGACGAGGAGGGCCAGATCCAGGAGGCCCACTCGGTCTCCGCCGGCCTCGACTACCCCGGGGTCGGGCCCGAGCACGCCCACCTGCGGGACAGCGGCCGGGCCCGGTACGTCGCGGTCACCGACGGCCAGGCGCTGGCCGCCTTTCGCGAGCTGGCCCGGCTCGAGGGGATCATCCCGGCGCTCGAGTCCTCCCACGCGATCGCCTGGCTGCTGGCTGAGGGGGGGTCCGCCGAGGGCTTCGACGTCGTCTGCCTGTCGGGGCGCGGCGACAAGGACATGGCCGAGGTGGGAGCGCTCGATGGCGACTGAGGCCGCGACCGGGGTCGAGCGGATCGCCGCCGCCTTCGAGCTCGCGCGGGGGGAGGGGCGGGCCGCCCTGATGCCTTACATGATGGCCGGCTTCCCCGATCGCGCGACCTCGCTCGCGGTCGCCGAGGCCTACGCGGAGTCCGGAGCCGACCTGGTCGAGCTCGGGGTCCCGTTCTCCGACCCGCTCGCCGACGGGCCGACGATCCACGCCGCGGCCACCGCCGCGCTCGAGGCGGGCGCCACCCTGGCGACCGCGCTGGAGGCCTGCCGCTCGATCTCGGCCCGGGTCCCGGTGGTGCTGATGGTCTACGCCAACATGATCCTCGCCCACGGCGGAGCCGAGGAGTTCGCGGCGATCCTGGCCGCCTCCGGCGCCGCCGGCGCGATCGTCCCCGACCTGCCGCTCGGCGAGAACGAGGAGCTCGCCGCCGCCCTCGCCGCCGCGGGGCTGGCGCTGGTGCCGCTGGTCGCGCCGACGACGACGCCGGCCCGGCGCAAGGCGATCTGCGAGCCCGCCGAGGGCTTCATCTACCTCGTCTCGACCACCGGCACCACCGGCGAGCGGGCCGCGGTCCCGGCCGGCCTCGCCGAGCTGGCGGCGGCGACCCGGGCCGACGCCGGCTCGACCCCGGTCGCGGTTGGGTTCGGGATCTCGACCCCCGGGCAGGCGGCCGAGGTCGGCCGGATCGCCGACGGGGTCATCGTCGGCAGCCGCCTCGTCCGCGCCGCCGGCGAGGCCGGCTCACCGCAGGCGGCCGCCGACGCGGTCGGCGAGTTCCTCAGCGAGACGCGCGTCGGCCTCGCCAGATGACGGTCAATCCCCCGGGTCGGTGTGACCGGGGGCGCGACTTGGCCGAGCAGGCCAAGGACGCAGGGCGCAGCCTTTGCCGGTTGGCAACGGCAAGACCGAGGACGCCGGGATGCGACGCGCCAGGCGCGCCATCCGGGTGCGCGCGAGTCGGGGGATCGATCGTCTAATCTTCTCGACGTCATGGGCATGGTCGTAACGCTCTTCCTCGCGGTGGCCACGATGGTCATCGTCTACGCCTGGCTCGGCCAGGGCGGTCCGGTCTCGGGGCTGATCCTCTTCGGGATCCTCCTGCTCGGCGTCATCATCAAGCGCGCCAGCTCGGCCAGCTCCAGCTCCTAGCCGGCCCGCGTCGCGACCACCTGCAGGTATTCCGGCTCGAGCACCAGCGCCCGCTCGCCGGCGGTGTTGGCCGCCTCGAGGAAGGCACGGAGGTCCGAGGTCAGCGCCGCCTCGCCGGCCGGCCCGACCGCCTCGTAGGCGCTCTTGACCGGGCCGAAGTAGGTGCGGAAGAAGTCGATGTAGTGGTCGGCCGAGCGGAACGCCTGGCGTGACTTGAGCCGATCGATGCGCAGCTCCGAGATGCCCTCGCCGAAGAGGTCTCGCAGCCGCTCCTCGGTCCCCCAGAGGATCGGCGGCAGCACTCCGGGCGGCGGGCCGCCGGTGTGCTTGGCGACCGCCATGAACATCTGCCCGACGCCGCCGTCCGGCGTCCAGTTGGCCATCCCGATCCGCCCGCCGGGTTTGGTCACCCGCAGCAGCTCGGCTGCGGTCCGCTCCTGGTCGGGGGCGAACATCGCCCCGTAGATCGACATCGTCACGTCGAAGGCGCCGTCCTCGAACGGCAGCGCCTGGGCGTCGCCCTCGACGAACTCGACCTCGAGCCGCTCGGCGGCGGCGCGTTCGCGGCCGCGCTCGAGCAGCGCCGGGACGAAATCGAGCCCGACCGCCGGCACCCAACTGCGCCGGGCGGCGGCGATCGCGCCGTTGCCGCTGCCGCAGGCGACGTCGAGCACCCGCTCGCCGGGGATCACCTGCAGCGCCTCGGCCAGCCGCTCGGCGGAGATCGTGATGTGGGCTCCCACCATCGAGAAGTCGCCCTGCGACCAGGTTGCCTGCTGGCGGCGGGTGGCCGCCTCGAAGTCCGGTGCGTCGTTCATCTCTCCCCCTCGGTCGCGTTGCCTCCGAACCTACCGCGACCGCGTCGTGGGCGCGAGGCCTTCCCTACCCTTGATCACGATGCGGATCGGTGTCCTCACCGGCGGTGGCGACTGCCCAGGGCTGAACGCGGTGATCCGTGCCGTTGTCCGCAAGGGCGCCGGTGTCCACGGTCACGAGTTCGTCGGCTACCGCGACGGCTGGCGCGGCCCGCTCGAGGACGACACGATGCCGCTCGGGGTGCCCGAGGTGCGGGGGATCCTGCCCCGCGGCGGCACCATCCTCGGCTCCTCCCGGACCAACCCGTTCGCGGTCGACGGCGGCCCCGAGCGGATCCTCGCCAACCTGCGCGAGGCGGGAGTCGACGGGCTGATCGCGATCGGCGGCGAGGACACGCTCGGCGCCGCCTCGCGGCTGCACGGCGAGCATGGCGTCGCCGTGATCGGCGTCCCGAAGACGATCGACAACGACCTCGCCGCGACCGACTACACCTTCGGCTTCGACACCGCTGTCAACATCGCGATGGAGGCGATCGACCGCCTCCACACCACCGCCGACAGCCACCACCGGGTGCTGATCGTCGAGGTGATGGGCCGCCACGCCGGCTGGATCGCCTTCCACGCCGGGCTCTCCGGCGGCGCCAACGTGATCCTGATTCCGGAGCGGCGGTTCGACGTCCAGCAGGTCTGCGAACTGGTCGGGCGGCGCTTCGCCAGCCGCTTCGCGCCGATCGTCGTCGTCGCCGAGGGGGCGGAGCCGGTGGGCGGGATGCCGGTCCCCGAGGCGGGGCCGCGGGACGCCTTCGGTCACGTGCGGCTGGGTGGGGTCGGCCACTGGCTGGAGGGCGAGATCGAGCGCCGCACCGGCAAAGAGGCTCGCGCGACGGTGCTCGGCCACGTCCAGCGCGGCGGCACTCCGACCGCCTTCGACCGGGTCCTGGCGACCCGTTTCGGCCTGCACGCGGTCGACGCCGCCGAGGCCGGCAGGTGGGGCTCGATGACGGCGCTGCGGGGGACCGAGATCGAGCTGGTCGAGCTGACCGCGGCGACCGCCGAGCTGAAGACGGTGCCGCCGCGGCTCTACGAGGAGGCCGAGGTCTTCTTTGGGTAGGGCGGTGGCGGTTGCCTCGGCGCTGCTGGCGCTGGCGGCGGTGGCCGGCTGTGGGGGGAGCGAAGGGGTGGCCGCCGGGGCGAGCGTCAACGTCTACGTCGCCGCCCGCCTCTGCCCGGGGGCGCGCGAGGCGCTGAGCCGGGACGAGGGCAGGGTGGGGGAGGTCGAGGTACGGGCGCTGTGCCTGGCGCCGGTCGTCGGCGGCGGCAGGATCGACCTCGCGGCCCAGGGCGCCAACGCCCGCCGCGCCAGTCAGGACTCGACCACGGTCGCCTTCGTCGAAGCGAAGGGCAAGCCGGCCCGGTTCGCGAAGCCGATCGTCGCCGCGGCCGGGATCGCCTTCGTCGAAGCCACCTCCGGCGAGGCGGCGATGGAACGGGTGCTGAAGGCGATCGCCGCCGCCGGCTCGGGCTCGCTGCGCAAGCAGGTGCTGGAAGCGCTCGGCTAGCGTCCTAGAGCAGGTCCCCCAGCGCCTCGTCTAGCCGCGGGTGCGCGAACCGGTATCCGAGCTCCTGGGTCCGGCGCGGCAGCACCCGCTGGCCGCCGCGGGCGACGCGGCCGAACTCGGGGCCGAACCTGAGGTCGAGGACGAACCCTGGGACCGGCACCACCGCCGGCCGTCCCAGCGCTCTCCCGAGCTGCTTCGAGAGCTCCCGGTTGGTGGCCGGCTCCGGCGCCGTCGCGTTGACGACGCCGGTCACCGCGTCGGTGTCGAGGGCCCAGAGCAGGATCCCGACCTCGTCGTCGCGGTGGATCCAGGAGACGTACTGGGCGCCGCCGGCGAGCGGCCCTCCGAGGCCGAGCCTGAACGGCGGCAGCAGCTCGCCGAGGAAGCCGCCGCGGGGGTCGAGCACGTGGCCGGTGCGGACGATCACCAGCCGCACTCCGGCCGACTCGACCGGGCGCGCCGCCTGCTCCCACTCGCGGACGACCTCGGAGTCGAAGCCGGTGCCGGCGGCGCTGCCCTCGTCGAGGGCCTCCTCGCCGCGGTTGCCGTAGAAGCCGATCGCCGACTGGCTGACCAGCACCGCCGGCCTGCGCTCGAGCCCCTCGATCGCCTGCACGAGGTTTCGCGTCCCGGTCCGCCGTGACTCCAGGATCCTGCGCTTGGCGTCGGCGCTCCAGCGCTGGGCGATCGACTCACCGGCGAGGTTGACGACCCCTTCGACCCCGGCGAAGGCAGCCGCCGGCGGCCGTTCCAGGGTCGGCTCCCAGCGCACCCACTCGACCCGCGGGTTCGCCGCCCGCGCCCGGCCCGGGTCGCGGCTCAACCCGATCACCTCGTCGCCGCGGGCGAACAGGGCGTCGGACAGGCTGCGCCCGATCATCCCGCTGGCGCCGGTGACGAGCACCTTCACGGCGCCGCGCTCACCCGCCCGGGTCGACCACTGCTTGGAAGGTCCCTGTCTCCTCGTTGAGGCGGGCGACACCGCCCCGCTTGGCCTCCGCGACCACGGTTTCGGCGACCCGCGGCGCCACCTCGCGGTTGAAGACGCTGGGGATGATGTAGTCCTCGGCGAGGTCGTCGTCGGTGACCACCGCGGCGATCCCCTTGGCCGCGGCGAGCTTCATCTCCTCGGTGATCTGCTGAGCGCCGGCATCGAGGGCGCCGCGGAAGATCCCCGGGAAGCAGAGCACGTTGTTGATCTGGTTCGGGTAGTCGGAGCGGCCGGTGGCCATGATCCGCACGTGCGGGGCGGCTTCCTCGGGCATCACCTCGGGGGTCGGGTTGGCCATCGCGAAGACGATCGCGTCGTCGTTCATCTTCTCGAGGTCGTCGCCGACGATGATGCCGGGGCCGGAGAGGCCGATGAAGATGTCCATCCCGTCGAGCGCCTCGGCCGGGCTGCCGCCGACCTTGCCGGGGTTGGTGTGCTCGGCGTACCAGCGCTTGGCCGCGTTCATCTCGCCCGACTGGTAGTCCGCGCGCTCGGTCGAGACGGCGCCGGTGCGGTCGCAGCCGACGATGTCGGTGACGCCCGCTTCGAGCATCATTTTCGTCACCGCGACCCCGGCGGCGCCGAGGCCGGCGACCAGCGCCCGCAGCTCCCCGATCGGCTTGCCGACGATCTTCAGCGCGTTGAAGAGGGCGGCCATGGTGACGACCGCGGTGCCGTGCTGGTCGTCGTGGAAGACGGGGATGTCGAGCGACTCCTTGAGCCGGTCTTCGATCTCGAAGCAGCGCGGGGCGGAGATGTCCTCGAGGTTGACCCCGCCGAAGGTCGGGGCCATCAGCTCCACCGCGCGGACGATCTCGTCGGCGTCCTGGGTATCGAGGCAGATCGGGAAGGCGTCGACGCCGGCGAACTCCTTGAACAGCATGCACTTGCCCTCCATCACCGGCATCGCCGCCTCGGGGCCGATGTTGCCGAGCCCGAGCACGGCGCTGCCGTCGGAGACGACCGCGACGGTGTTCTTCTTGATCGTGTACTCGAAGGCTTTGCTGCGGTCGGCATGGATGTCCATGCAGACCCGGGCGACCCCCGGCGTGTAGGCCATCGAGAGGTCGTCGCGCGTCTTCAGCGGGTACTTGTTGTGCTGCTCGATCTTGCCGCCCCGGTGCATCTGCATGGTCCGGTCGACGTAATCGAGAACCCGGGCGCCCCGCGTCGAGCCGATCGCCCGCAGGATCCGCTCCCAGTGGTCCCGGTCGGCGGCGTCGATCGTGAACTCCCGCACCCGCTTCCCCTCGCCGCCGGCGCCCGGCACGAGGTCGACACCCTGCAGCTGACCGCCGGCCTCGGCGATCGCCGCCGTCAGCTTCCCCAGCGGCTCCTGCCGCGCGTCGAGCTCGACCCGGATGGTGACGCTGTACTGAGCGCTGACCGCCATAGCGCCGGCTATCGAATCAGATCGCGCCTGCAGCCGCTGGCGTAGGGTTGGCTGCACGATGGCGGTGGGGTGGAGGATCCAGCTGGCATTGACCGGGGTTTTGGGCGCGCTGGTGGCGCTGACGGCGCTCGCCCCGGCTCGAGCGGCGGTCCCGAGCTTCGAACCGGTCTCCTACGCGCTGCGTCTGGCGGGCACGAACGGCTACACGATCACGATCGCCGCGGCCGCCGAAGCGGCCGGCGGTCGCGGGGCGGTGACGGTGAGTGTCCGCCGTCCTGGCGCCTTCGCCTACTACACCGCTGACGGCACCGTGACGACGACCTCCATCCGTGCCGACTTCGGATCGCTGGGGCGGATCGACGCGATCGTCAAGCCCTCGGGGCGGACCGAGCGGGTCAAGGTCCACGCCTGCGGCCCGTACACCGAGACCTTCGAACCCGGCGTGGTCGAAGGATCGATCGATTTCCAGGGGGAGGGCGGCTTCACCGCTGTGGCGGCCTCTCGCGCCCCATTGGTCCCCGAGGCGTCGTTCTTCGGCGACCGTCCCTTCGGTGCATGCTCCGGCAACAGCGAATTGTTCAGCCCGGGGCTGCCAGGCGCGCGCCTGAAAGGCGTCTCCTACGCGGGTGGCCGGATCCTCCTCTTCCAGTTCAACAAGAACCGTCCCCGAGCGCGGACGCTATTCCGGGCGACGCTGAAGGAAAGGCGCGGCGGCCTCAGCATCTTCCGCGAAGTGCGAGGAGTGGCGGCGCCCGGCGCCTTTCGTTTCGGCAGGCGCCTGCGAAAGGTCACCCTGGCACCGCCTGCTCCCTTTGCCGGCACCGCCTCGACTCGCCGCAGTCCCGACGCGGTGTCACCGCTCTGGAGTGGGGACCTCACCGTCGACTTTCCCGGAAACTTCGGGTTCCCGATCGCCGGCCCTGCCGTCCACGTCAGCCTGGAGCACGCCCGCCGAACCCCCGGCGACAGCTCCGCCGTCTTCCACTGAGCGATGGCCTTCGACGAAGCTCTCGCCGACCGCGTTCGCGACGTCCTCGCCGCTCGGCCCGAGCTGAGCGAGCGGCGGATGTTCGGCGGCGTCGCCTTCATGCTTGCCGGCAACATGTGCTGCGGGGTGATCGGCGACGACCTCATGGTCCGGCTCGGCGAGGACGGCGAGGCCG
>JAFDWC010000109.1 GCA_018268655.1 Actinomycetota bacterium | reverse complement strand
GGCGCGGACGTCGCGCGCCATCGTCGCCGTGGTGTCGGCGTCGAGGTGGACGTCGATCGCGATCGTCATGCGTCCTCCGCGAGCCGGACGCCGGCGAAGATCTGGCGGCGCTGCGGCAGGTCCCAGTTGCGGAAGCTCGACCGCGCCACCCGCGGGTGGGTCGCCCAGGAGGAGCCGCGCAGCACCCTGTACTCACCGCCGAAGAAGACCTCGGAGTACTCCGGGTAGGGGAAGGCCTCGAAGCCGGGGTACGGACGGAACTCGGAGCTGGTCCATTCCCAGGTGTGCCCGACCGCGTCGAGGTGCTCGCTGGCGGCCTCCCACTCGAACTCGGTCGGCAGTCGCTTGCCGGCCCAGCGGGCGAGGGCGTCGGCCTCGTGCCAGGAGATGTGGACGACGGGATGGTCGGGGGCGACCGGCTGGCGCCGCCCGCGAGCGGTGTCTACCCACCCACCCGCGCCGTCGCGCTCCCAGTACATCGGCGGCTCGGCGCCGGTGTCCTCCATGAACCTGGTGTACGTGGCATTGGTGACAGGGGTTCGATCGATCGCGAAGCTCCCGAGCTCGAACGCGTGGCGGGGACGCTCGTTGTCGTAGGCGAAGCCGTGACCGGGGGCGCCGATCACGTGCTCCCCGGCGGCGATGACCACGGCCTCCGGGCCACCGCCGGGAACCGGCTCCGTCCCGAGCGCCAGCGGCAGCTCGTAGCCGTCGAGGAGCTGCAGCAGCTGCAGCATCGTCTCCTCGTGCTGGAGCTCGTGTGCGATCAACATCTCGTAGACGAACCCTCCGCGCAGCAGACGGTCCTCGGCCTCGGCGGCGACATCGACCTCAGCGAGCACCTCGAGGGTGCGCTCGCGGACGTCGCACATGTAGGCGCGGAGCTCCTTGCCGCGGAGGATCGGCAGCTCGCCACGGACCTTGCGCGGGCTCTCGATCGCGTCGTAGAAGCGGCCGAGCTCACCGCGCAGCGGCTCCCGACCGCCGATCCGCTGGACCAGCCAGAGCTCCTCGAAGTTGGCGATGTGGCCGAGGTCCCAGGCCAGCGGGCTGAGCAGAGGCGAGTAGACGGCGTTGAGCTGCTCGTCGTCGAGCGGCGTCACCAGGGCAAGCGTGCGCTGGCGGGCCCCCTCCAAGAGATCCGCGATCGCTGCCTTCGACGCTGAGGACACATCGGTCGCGATACGACGACCGTAGCGCAGTCCCATTACCAGCTTGTGAACCAGGAAGGTTGGCAAGCGTTGATCTAGGGTTGGAGCGCGATGGAGGTGCGAGGAGCGGGAGCGTTGGTGGCCGGCGGGGCCTCGGGGCTGGGCGCGGCGACCGCGCGCGGGCTGGCGGCGGCCGGCGCCCGGGTGACGATCGCCGACCTCGACCCCGAGCGCGGCGAGGCGGTGGCCACGGAGATCGGCGGCGGCTTCGTCCGTGCCGACGTCACCGACGCCGCCGCGGTGGAAGCCGCGGTCGCGACGGCGGCAGCGGCCAACGGCGGCCTGCGGATCTCCGTCTGCTGCGCCGGGATCGGCTGGGCCGAGCGCCTGGCTCGCGCCCGCGGCCCCCACGAGCTCGACCACTTCGCCAACGTCGTCAAGGTCAACCTGATCGGCACCTTCAACGTGCTCCGCCTCGCCGCCCACGCGATGCTCGCCAACGAGCCGACCGAAGACGGCGAGCGCGGCGTCTGCGTCAACACCGCCTCGATCGCCGCCTTCGACGGCCAGATCGGCCAGGTCGCCTACGCCGCCTCGAAGGGCGGCATCGTCGGCATGACCCTGCCCGCGGCCCGTGACGTCGCCTCGAAGGGGGTCCGGGTGGTGACGATTGCGCCCGGGCTCTTCGACACCCCGCTCCTCGCCGCCCTCCCCGAGCCGGCCCGCGAGGCGCTCGGCGCCGGCATCCCCTTCCCGTCCCGGCTCGGCCGGCCCGAGGAGTACGCCAACCTGGTCGGCCAGATCGTCGCCAACCCGATGCTGAACGGCGAGACCATCCGCCTCGACGGCGCCCTGCGGATGCCGCCGAAGTAGCCCGAGCGCGGCCACTACTCGGTCCCCGTCGCCTCGGGGTTGCGCCAGACCTCCTTCAGCCAGGGCGGGACGACGGCAAAGGTCGAGTGACTGTGGGCGGCGATCGGCTCGAGCGGGACGAGGTGGAGGCGCCGGCCCGGGATGAAGCGGCTACCGGGGTCGTGGCCGACGTTGCCGGCGTGCGAGCCGCCCGAGACCTCGACCAGGCCGGTCTCGGCGCCCCAACCTCTTTCCTCTCGCAGGCCGACGTCTTCGCTGACTTCGCGGACGACTTCGAGGCCGGCATCGGAGCCGGCATTGAAGGCGCTCCGTTCGTAGTTGTAGCCGTGGTGGGACGATGCGCGCTGCTGCACCCGGCCGTCGGGCCCGATCCGCAGCTGGACGCTTTCCCAGTCGTCGTCGTGCTGGTCGAGCGGTCCCACCACCGGGATCTGGCCGGTGGTCGAGTTCGCGTAGTACAGCCAGTACTGGAGGTAGAGGAAGCCAGCGCGCGGGCCCGAGCAGTCGAACCGCGCCGCTTCGCTCTCCTCCCGCGCCTCCGCCCGGCAATCGACGACGTGGACGAAGGCGGTCACCGGCAGCCGCTGGTCGCTGCGGTGGACGTTGCCCGCCTCGGGCCCGTCGCCGCATTCGGTCAGGCGGCAGCGGCGCCAGTCGACCGGCAGCGCCCGCGACCCCTGCTCGAAGGCAAGGGTCGGCGCGTGGCGCCGCAGCAGCCGCCCGATCTCGTCGCCGTAGGTGGCGATCAGCAGCGGCTCGTCGCCGCAGCCGTCGGCGAGCGCCGCCGCGCAGACGATCCGCCCGGCGATCTCCCGCGCCAGCGCCCCACCCGGCACCGCCGCGCCCGCGGCCAGCATCCCGAGCAGCGCCAGAGTCACCACGCCTAGCAGCCCGACCATCTCCACCGTCCCCTGTCCCCGCTCCCGATCCACACTCCGAGCCTGCCGAGCGAGGGCGCACGGGTGGGTGACCTGCGTGCCAATTCACGCGCGGGTTTCCGGCGATACGGAGCCAGGGATCAGGGTTTGGCGGGGGAGCGCCGGCGCACCCCTCCCGAAAACGCTCCGCCTGCGGCTCCGCTGGAGTGTTTTCGGGAGGGGCACACCACCGCTCCCCACGAAACGGCTGCGGAACTCGCTACCTCCTGAAGCTCACGAAAGGAGCTGGGGGCGCCCCCCGGGTTTGCTTGAGCTTCCGTGCTTCGGGGCCGGGAAGCTGGACCGACTTTGCTCGGGAGGGGGTCGGGGGATCCTCCGAACGTTTTGCGGCTGAGGCCGGGAGCTCGACCGGGGCGTCAGCCGAATACTCCCCAGCCGACAGGCCGAGAGAGGAGGGTCCCCCGACCCCCTCCCACCGCAACGCCGTCCATCTCCAGGCAACGGGGGCCGATGCCTAGGTCGACCCGCCGGTCTCCTCAGTCGACCTCGCCCATCTCGACCCGCAGTTCGACCCCAAACCGCTCGATGATGTCGCCGGAGCAGGCGCGCATCGTCGCCCACTCCTCCGACTCCGCCGACTCGGCCAGCGCCTCGGCGCTGGCGAAGACCATCTCGGCGACCCGGTAATGGTCGGTCGCGCCGCCCTCGAACCCGTCGGCGGTTCGGGTGGTGACGATCGCCTTCAGGTTCGGCACCGCCGCCGCCCGCGGCACGTGCGTGTTCGCGTAGTACTCCTCGAAGGCCTCGACGTCCTCGGGCTTCGGCGCCGACCAGTACGCGTAGAGCTTGTAGGCCACTGCATCTCCCTCCGTGGTGTTGCTGCCCCCTCCAGCCAACCAGGGCCGGGCGCCGGGACCCGCGGCTTTCGCCGCCGCCCTTCGTCGAATCCCCAAGCGGCGGCGCGAGCGGCCGACGCTCCAGCCGCGGTTTCGCCAGAGTGGTCCCCGTGCTCGCCGGCTACGCAACCGCGATAACCCCGGAGGACCCTCTCGCCGGCTTCGAGGTCGGCGAGATCGAGACGCCGTCGCCGCCCGCCGAATGGGCGACGGTCGAGGTCCGCGCCACCGCGCTCAATCACCACGACCTATGGGCGCTGAAAGGCTTTGGCCTCAGCGCCGAGCAGCTGCCGATGATCCTCGGCTGCGACGCCGCCGGCGTCGGCCCCGACGGCGAGGAGGTGATCGTCCACGCCCTCGTCGGCGACCCCGCCTGGCCCGGCGAGGAAACCGACGACCCGCGGCGCTCGATCCTCTCCGAACGCCACCCCGGCACCCTCGCCGAGCGGGTCTCGGTTCCGCGCCGCAACCTGATCCCCAAGCCGCCGAGCCTCTCCTTCGCCGAGGCCGCCTGCCTGCCGACGGCCTACCTCACCGCCTACCGCATGCTCTTCACCCGGGCCGCCCTGCGCCCCGGCGAGACCGTCCTCGTCCAGGGCGCTGGCGGCGGCGTCGCCACCGCCGCGATCATCCTCGCCAGCGCCGCCGGCACCCGCGTCTGGGCGACCAGCCGCAGCGAGGAGAAGCGCGAGCTCGCCCTCCGCCTCGGCGCCGATGCCGCCTTCGCGGACGGCGCTCGCCTGCCCGACCGAGTCGACGCCGTGATCGAGACCGTCGGCGAGGCGACCTGGGGCCACTCGCTGCGCTCGGTCCGCAACGGCGGCCGCATCGTCGTCGCCGGCTCGACCAGCGGCCCCAACCCCGGCGCCGACCTCCCCCGCCTCTTCTTCCGCGAGGTCTCGGTGATCGGCTCGACGATGGGCACCCGGGGCGAGCTCGAGCGCCTCGTCGCCTTCCTCGACACCACCGGCGCCCGCCCCCTGATCGACCGCGCGATCCCGCTTGCCGAGGCCCGCTCGGGCCTCGGCGCGATGGCCGCCGGCGAGCTCCAGGGCAAGGTCGTCCTCGAGCCCTGAGCGGCCCGGCGGACGCGCATCCGCCGGCCCCCGAGTGAGATCGCTCACAGTGTGAGCCCGTTCACAAACGTTCGTTCGCATCTGCGGCACCCTGAAGAGGCGAAACCCAAGAACTAGGAGCAGTGAGCTAGATGCACCCGCAGAAGACCTGGACGATCACCGAGATCCGCGACGATGGAGAGATCGGCGAGGTTCAGACCGGCCTCACCCACATCGAGGCCGTGATGGCGATCCGCCGCGCGATGTACGGCGAAAGCGAGCCGGTACTGGTGCCGAGCGAGGCCTCGGTCCACGAGCTTCCGCTCGCCGCCTGACCCCTCTTCGCCCCGCCCGCCCGAGCGCGCCGTTCAGCCCAGTGCTGCGGCGTGCTTCGCGGCGGCGTCGATGACCGCCTGCTGGTGCGGCTGCACGTCCATGTAGCCCATCCCGCGGAAGGCGGCGATGTAGGGATCCTCGATCGAGTCCTCGGAGCGCAGCAGGCCCTCGACCACCGCCGCCCCGCAGAAGGGGACGTATGAGGTCGAGTAGCCGCCCTCGTGGATCGCGACCAGCTTGCCGTCACAGGCGGAATCTGCCAGGTCCATCATCACGTCGGTCATCCGCCGGTACCCCTCGCTGGTCACGCACATCATCGCCAGCGGGTCCATCATGCTGGCGTCGAGGCCGGAGGCGATGATGAGGATGTCGGGGGCGTAGTTGCCGACCGCCGGCACCACGACCTGCTCGAGCGCCGCGACGTAGGCGCCGTTTCCCGACCCGGGCGGCAGCGGCACATTGATGTTGAAGCCCTCGCCGTCGCCCTCGCCGGTGTGCTCGACCAACCCCGATTCGGCCGGGTAGAGCCCGTCCTGGTGGAGCGAGATCGTCAGCACGCCAGGGTCGTCGTAGAAGGCGTGCTCGGTGCCGTTGCCGTGGTGGACGTCCCAGTCGACGATCGCCACCCGCCCCACCCCGAGCTCCTCCTGCGCGTGGCGGGTCGCCACCGCGATGTTGGCGAAGACGCAGAAGCCGCGGCCTTCGTCCGCCTCGGCATGGTGACCTGGCGGGCGGGTCAGGGCGTAGGCGTTGTCGACCTCGCCGCTCCAGACCGCCTCCAGGGTGCTGATCGCGCCACCGGTCGAGAGCAGGGCGATCTCGAAGCCGCCGGGCCCGAATGGCGCCAGCTCGCCGCCGTCGCCGCCGCCTTCTTCGCTTTCGCGCTTGACGCGCGCCACGTACTCCGGGGCGTGGACGCGCCGCAGCTGCTTCTCGTCGGCGCTGCCACCGCTGATCGGGACCGTGCGGTCGAGCAGGCCGGTGACGTCGAGCAGGTTCCGCAGCCGCCGCTTCGTCGCCGGGCTCTCGCCGTGCTGCTCGGGCTCGACCAGGCCGCCGGTGCTGAGGTAGGCCGAGCCGGTGCCGGTGTCGTGCCAGGCGTAGAGCTCGTTCCAGTGGAAGCCGGTGGACATCTCGGCCCGAACCTATTCGCCGGGCGCGCACCTGCAGCGCGGCCCTGGACGGCGCGGCTGTGGGAACTCCAATCGCCACCGTTCGCCCCTTGTAGCCCAGAGGGCGACAAGCGGCGAACGCACGCCGGCGATCTCAGCCGAGGCCGAGAGAGCGGCCGATCAGGTCCTTCATGATCTCGTTCGTCCCGCCCCAGATCTTGCTCACCCGGCCATCGGCCCAGGCGCGGGCGACGGGGTACTCGTCCATGTAGCCGTAGCCGCCGTGGAGCTGCACGCAGCTGTCGAGGACGCGGTTCTGGACCTCGGCGCTCCACCACTTCGCCTTGGCCGCGTCTACCGCCGAGAGCTCGCCGCGAACGTGGGCGGCGACGCATTGGTCGACGAAGGCGCGGGTCGCGTCGATTTCGGTCTGGCGTTCGGCGAGCAGGAAGCGGTTGTGCTGGAAGCCGCCGATCGCCTGGCCGAAGGCGTGGCGCTGGCCGGCGTAGGCGATCGTCTCCCCCAGCGCCGCCGCGGCGTGGGCGACGTTGGCGACGGCGACGCTGAGCCGCTCCTGCGGCAGCCGCTCCAGCATGTACGCGAAGCCGCGGTCTTCCTCGCCCAGCAGGCTCCAGGACGGCAGCCGCACGTCGTCGAAGAACAGCTCGCCGGTGTCGGCCTCGTGCTGCCCCACCTTCTCCAGCTTGCGGCCGCGGCTGAAACCCTCGGCGCTCCCCTCGAGAAGGAAGACGCTGACGTCCTTGCGGCCCTCGCCGGTGCGCGCGGCGACGACCACGAGGTCGGCGTTGGTGCCGTTGGTGATGAAGGTCTTGGCGCCGTTGAGGATCCAGCCGTCGCCGTCGCGGACGGCGCGGGTCCGTAGCCCGGCCAGGTCGGAGCCCGCCTGTGGCTCGGTCATCCCGATCGCGGTGATCAGGCGGCCGGCGCAGAAGTCCGGCAGGTAGCGCTGCTTCTGCTCCTCGCTGGTCAGCTCCAGCAGGTAGGGGGCGATCACGTCGACGCCGAGGCAGAGGGCCGAGTTGACCGCCAGCGAGGCGGCCGCCAGCTCCTCCCCGAGCACCTGGTTGAAGCGGAAGTCGGCGAGCCCGGCGCCGCCGTACTCGGACGGCATCGCCAGCCCGATGAAGTCCTGGCGCCCGGCCTCGAGCCAGACCTCGCGCCCGATCCAGTGCTCCTGGCGCCAGCGGTCCAGGTTCGGAACGACATGGCGGCGGCAGAACTCCGCCGCCGACTCGCGGAACAGCTCGTGCTCGTCAGTGAAGATCGTGCGGCGCATCGACGAAACCGACCGGAGGAGGCATCGAGCCGACCCTAGAGCCGCCCCGCCGGCCCGGCACCTCGCCTCCGCCCCGGCCTTGTCGATTACACGGGACGGGCGACGCCGGTTTCGTAGGCGAAGATCACGGCGTGGACGCGGTCGCGGGCGTCGAGCTTGGTCAGCACCCGCTTCACGTGAGTCTTCACCGTCGACTCCTCGATCACCAGCTCGGCGGCGATCTCGCGGTTGGAGAGGCCGCGGGCGATCAGCTCCAGCACCTCGCGCTCGCGCGGCGTCAGGTCCTCGAGCCGGGGGTCCGCGCCGCGGGCCAGCCGCGGCTGCGCGACCATCCGGTCGATCACCCGCCGGGTGACCGAGGGCGAGAGCAGGGCCTCGCCGTCGGCGGCGCGGTGGACTGCGGCGATCAGCTCCTCCGGCGGGGTGCGCTTGAGCAGGAAGCCGCTGGCGCCGGCGCGAAGGGCGCCGTCGATGTAGTCGTCCTCCTCGAAGGTGGTGAGGATCACGACCTTGGCCTCCGGGACCGCGGCGAGCAGCTCGGCGGTGGCGGCGATCCCGTCGAGGTCAGGCATCCGCACGTCCATGAGGACGACGTCGGGGCGCGCGGAAGGGGCGCGCCGAACTGCCTGGCCGCCGTCGCCGGCCTCGGCCACGACCTCGATCGAGGGGTCGCTGGAGAGGACCGCCCGCAGCCCCGTCCGCATCAGCTCTTCGTCGTCGACGAGCATCACCCGGACCTTCGCGTCGCCGCCGTCCATGACCGCGCTCACGGCTCCCGATCGTAGGGAAGGACGGCGCGGAGGCGGAAGCGGTCGCCCTCGCGGGCGGCTTCGAGCGAGCCGCCGGCGAGGGTCGCGCGCTCGCGCATGCCGACGATCCCGAGCCCACCCCCGGGGCGGGTGCCGCCGTTCGCCCCGACCGGGTTGACGACGGTCAGCAGCACCGCCTCAGGCCCCCGCTCGAGCACGATCTCGACCGGTCCGGCGCCATGGCGGGCAGCGTTGGTGAGGGCCTCCTGGGCGATCCGGTAGGCGGCGCGGCCGATCGCCGCCGGCGGCTCGCCCTCGCCGCTCTCGCGCAGGGTCACCTCGACCCCGGCCAGCCGCTGGGTCGCGACCAGGTCGCCGATCCGCTCGACCCCCGGCGTCGGCGACCGCGCCGCCGGACCGTCCTCGCGCAGCGCCCCGACGATCCGGTCGATGTCGTCGATCGTCTCCCGGGCAAGGCTCTCGATCGCGTCGACCGCCGCCCGCGAGCGCTCGGGGTCGCTATCGCGCAGGACCCGGGCGGCGCCTGCCTGGACCAGGATCGTGTTGATCGCGTGCCCGGCCGAGTCGTGCAGCTCGCGGGCGAGCCGGGTGCGCTCGTCGGCGATCGCCAGCTGCTGCTCGCGACGCCGCCGGTCCCGCGCCTCCGTCCGGCGCTGGCGACGGGTCCGCGCTTTGTCGCCGACGAACAGGGCCGCGGCCAGGATCAGGGCGAGGAAGACGTAGTTGCCCGGGTTGGCCGAGAGCGCCAGCGACTCGGCGACGACGATCGCGGCGAAAGCGCCGAGCGCAGCGGCGAGGACCGTCCACCAGCTGCGCTCAGCGCGGTTCGGGTCGCGGGCCAGGGTGAAGAGCGAGAAAACGACCGCGACCGGGGCGTGGACCCCGTATCCGAAGCCCAGCAGCGCCACGCTCCCGGCCAGCGTCGCCGCGAAGACCGGCCAGGGGTGGCGGCGACGGACGAGCAGCGGCAGCGCCGTCGCCAGCACCAGGAGGAAGCCGAGGGCGTCCGGCGCGGTTGCGGTTTCGTGGTACTCGCCGAAGCCGCGGCTGCCGTACTGGGCGAGCGTGAGCCAGAGCGCCACCGCGGTGACCGCGAGGTCGATCAGGGCGCAGCGGTGCCGTTGCACCAAGGCGGACACGACCAAAGGGTAGGGGCGCGCCGGCGCGCCGAAAACCCCCGTCGGAGGTAGCCGCCTCCCCCGCCGGCAGGAGGCCGAAGCTCATCCCCGAGGGCGTTTCGGCGCCGTCGCCCCGGTCCTAGCGTGCTCCCAATGAGCAACCCGAAAGGAGCATGACCATGGACATCCTCCTCAATGGCGCCCTCGGCATGGTTCCCCTCGCCGACTGGCACCACGACGGCCCTGGATGGTGGTTCTTCGCCCCGTTCTTCTGGATCGTCATCATCATCGCGATCGTCTTCCTCCTGCGCCGTTGGCGCTGGGGTGGGCCGCGCTACTACGGCGGGCCGGGACACCACGGGCGCCGCGAGAGCGCCGCCGAGCTGTTGGAACGGCGCTTTGCGGCGGGCGAGATCTCGAGCGAGGAGTACCGTGAGCGGCGGTCGGTGTTGGAGCGGCCGGACGGGGGTGAGTAGCGAGGGGCCCGTTGCGAGGGACGCCGAGGGACCAGGGTTTGGCGGGGCGGGGCACTCGGCACTCCTCCCCGTGAATTTCGTCGCTCGCCCCTTTCAGGGGCTCCGCTCCGATGTTGGAGC
>JAFDWC010000108.1 GCA_018268655.1 Actinomycetota bacterium | reverse complement strand
GCACCGTCTGATCTCTTGCCAGTCCCGCCGCAAACCCGCAAAAGCAAGCGCAATTGCGCCCCGCCAGCGGCTTAAGGCCCGGTAAGACTGCCTCTCTACAATGCGCGGCTCGATGGCCACGCGACTTCGCAGGCGGCGACGGAAGCCGCATCATCCCGTCTGGCACAAGATCGTGATCCCCATCCTGTTCGTGGTGGCCGCGATCGCCGTCGCCGGCGGCATCGGCGTCGCCTGGGCGCTGAAGCAGTACAACTCCGGCCCCGAGCTGAGCGAACTGAAGCCGATCCAGAAGGGAGAATCGTCGGCGATCTACGCGGCCGACGGCTCGCTGATCGGGTTCATCCCCTCCAGCAACATCCGCCAGCCGGTCAAGGCCAGCCAGCTTCCGCAGGTCCTCAAAGACGCGACGATCGCGATCGAGGACAAGAACTTCTACCAGCACGGGGCGCTCGACCCCGAAGGCATCGCCCGCGCCGCCTGGGAGGACCTCAAGGCCGGCGGCAAGCCGGTCCAGGGCGCCTCGACGATCACCCAGCAGCTGGTCCGCAACCTCTACATCCACAACCCCGAAGACACGCTCAAGCGCAAGCTGGTCGAAGCGCGGCTGGCCAACGAACTCTTCGAAAAGCACAACCGCGAATGGATCCTCACCCAGTACCTGAACACGGCGCCCTACGGGACGAACGAAGGGCAGACCGCGGTCGGGGCGGAAGCGGCCGCGCAGAGCTACTTCTCGAAACCGGTCGAAGACCTCAACCTGACGGAGGCGGCGCTGCTCGCCGGCCTGCCGCAGGCGCCCTCCGAATACAACCCGTTCTTCGACCCCGAAGCGGCGATCAAGCGCCGCGGCGAGGTGCTGAAGGCGATGTGGGAACAGGGCTACATCAGCAGCGAGGAATACCGCGTCGCCCGCACCCATGGCCTCGAGCTCAAGGCCGGCCACAAGTACACCCAGATCAAGGACCCGTTCCTGTTCGACCTGGTGCAGAACGAACTGATCGAAAAGTACGGGATCAACACGGTCCGCAACGGCGGCCTCAAGGCCTTCACCACGATCAACCCCGAACTGCAGGCGAAGGCGGAAACGGCGGTCGCGGAATCCTGTTACGTCTGCTACGTCGGCGGACCGGTCTCCGGGCTGGCCTCGGTCAACCCGAAAAACGGCGCGATCGTCGCCCTCGCCTCGAGCGAAACCGAAGCTGACGAAAGCCAGTTCAACTACGCGTGGCAGGCGCGCCGCCAGCCCGGCTCCTCGTTCAAGACCTTCGTCCTGACCACCGCGATCAAGCAGGGGATCGACCCGGCTTCGACCTATTACGACGGCACCTCGCCGATCACCCTCGCGCTTCCCGGCGGCGGCTACTGGACCGTCCACAACGCCGAGCCCAGCGGCGGCGTCGAGTCGCTGGAAGCAGCGACCTGGGCCTCGACCAACGTCGTCTACGCCCAGCTCGACCTCGACGTCACCCCCGAAGCGGTGACCGAAACCGCCGAACAGATGGGGATCGAATCCGAACTGCAATCGGTTCCCGCGGAGGCGATCGGCGGTCTCTCCGAAGGCGTCACCCCGCTGGAAATGGCCGACGCCTACGCGACCCTCGCCAACGGCGGCATCCACCACAAACCGACCGCGATCAGCAAAGTCGTCTTCCCCAACGGCAAGGTCGACGAACCGGGGAGCGACGCCGGCGAACGCGTCCTCACCCCGGGCCAGGCCTACGAAGTCACGCGGATCCTCGAAGGCGTGATCACCCAGGGCACCGGCGCGGGCTTCACCTACATGGGCTGCTCCTCGGAGGCCGGCAAGACCGGAACCTCGGAGGAAGAGTCGGACGCCTGGTTCGTCGGCTACACGCCGCTCTACTCGACCGCGGTCTGGGTCGGCCACCCGAAGTCGCGCGAATACACCGGCTTCGGCGGCCCCACCGCCGGGCCGATCTGGCAGAACTACATGTCGGCGGCGCAGGGCGCCAACTGTCCCGAATTCGAAGTGCCCGCGAGCCTGCCCGAACTCTCGCCGTTCACCGGTGGCCACACGGTCAGCGGCGCGTCGGCCAAATCGCCCTCGGAAGAAGAAGAATCCGAAACCGAACCCGGCGAAGAAGAAGAAAAAGAAAAAGAAGCGGAAGAAGAAGCCGAATCCGAAGAAGAAGAAGCTGGCGCCGAACACGAACCGGCGCCGCCGAGCACCGGCGGCGGCGGGCCGACCGGCGGCGGCATCAGCCCCGGCTGATCAGGCCTCCCGGGGACCGCGCTTCCGCGCCTTCCAGACCTCCTCGCAGGGCCACTGTCGCGCCCACTCGAGGGTGACGTGCGGGTAGCGGGTGCTGGCGCCGGCGGGCGGTTGAAGCTCGAGCAGCCCCTCGACCTCGAAGCCGCTGCGCCGCAGCAGGGCGATCATCTCGCCGTGGGGGAGGTGGAATTCGACCGAGGGCGTGTCCTCCGACCAGGTCATCCGGTGCATCCCGAACAGCGGCCGCGCCAGGCGCTCGCCGGCCGGCACCTCGCCTTCGTCGGGGTCGCAGAGCATCGCCAGGATGCCGTTGACGAGGAAGATCAGCTCGCCCCCGGGGCGCAGCAGCCGCGCCGCCTCGGGGATCCAGGCGTAGGGGTCGCACCAGATGCTGGCCCCGTACTCGGAGATCGCGAGGTCGAAGCCGGCGTTGGGGAGCGGCACCTGCTCGGCGTTGCCGTGCAGCAGCGGGAACTCGATCCCGAAGCGGCCCTGCAGCTCACGCGCGGTCGCCAGCTGCCCTTCGGAGCTGTCGATCCCGGTCGGGCGGGCGCCGCGGCGCGCGAGCCAGGCGGAGACGTAGCCGGTCCCGCAGCCGAGCTCGATCGCCTCGATCCCGTCGAGCTCGGCCGGCAGCATCCCGACCTGCGACTCGGGGATGCCGAAGATCCCCCAGCTCGGCTCCGCCGCCGCCCACTTCTCGGCCCCGTCGATCGCGTACTCGGCCGCGAGCCCGTTCCAGTAGGCGCGGTTGGCGACGACGTGCTCGGGCAGCTCGGCCATCGCGACAGCGTAGTGCCGGCCCGGGCGTCCGGCCCGGTGTCGACCTGAGCGCGCGAGGTTGCCGAAAGGGTCGCTATTCGACGCTTTCGGCAACCTCGGCGAGCGGGGTGGACGCTAGTGGCCCCCGCCGGATCGCTGATTCAGGAGTACTGCCAGAGCGACGGCGAGAAGGCCACAGCTCACAAGTAGGACGACTCGTAGGAGATCATCGCGTCGATATCGCCTACGGCGCCGGTTGCCAGCAGCGCCGCCGCCGTCACGGCGATCGTCGCCCGAGGATGGCAGGCTGACCGCGGAACGGCGCGATCCTCTTGCCGAGGATTGGGCGGGACCGAAGAGCTCCGTCCACCGTTCGTTCCATGCACGCGCGACGTCGGCGCGATGCACCCAAATGAAACCGACCGAGATGGCCAGGCCTGCCACCGTCCCGATCACGAAGGCCGGTGCATCCCCGCCCTCGAGTCTCCGATTGCTCGACCGTCGTGGCGCCGAGGTATGGCCGATGAGGACCACGGGCGACACCGGGTTCTGGGCCGGTTGACTTAGGAAACCGTGAACGAGCGCTTCGCCGCCGCCCCGGTGACGCCGGCCGGGTCGACCGCGCGGACCCGGAAGACGTGCTTGCCCGGCTTCAGGTGCTTGTAGGCCTTCGGGGAGCGGCAGCCGGCGAACTTTGCGCCGTCGAGGCGGCACTGGAAGCGCGAACCGGCGACCGTGCTGGTGAACCTGAACTTCGCGGTGGTTGCCGCGGACTTCGCCGGCGGTCCGGCCGTGATCTTTGCCTTGGGCGGCGGCACAGGCGCCGGCGGCGGCGTGCTCGGTTGCCCGCCGCCGCTCTGGCTTCCCCCACTTGTCCCGCCTCCACCGTCGCTCCCGCCGCCGCCGGGCGAGGGTTCGGCGGCGACGGTGGCAGCTTCGGCCAGCTGCGAGGTGCCGCCGTTGAGCGTCTGCGTGGCGGTGACGAAGGTGCCCGCGGGCACGCTCGCGAAGCTCACTTTCCAGCTGCCGGCGACGGCGACCGTTTCGCCGAGGAAGCTGTGCAGCTCGCCACTCGATTCCGTCGCCTTGCCGAAGAGGCGAACGACAGCGCCGGTCTCGGCCGTGCCGGTGGCGCTCGATTGCAGCGCGGTAGCGATCGCCGGCGGCTGAATCCCACCGTTGGTCCCTGAGCCGAAGCGGATGAACTGTTCGCCGTTCGAACCCCGGTTGCGGCGGACTTCGTTGTGGGTGTTGGTCCCCAGGTTGAGCCAGATCGCGCCCGCCTGGAAGCCGCTGATCACGTTTTCGGAGGCCGGGGTGTCGCCGCCGACCTGGTTGCCGCTGACGGCTTCGCTGCCGGGGGGAACTTCTTCGAACTTGACACCTACGCCGCAGCAGCCATGGCCTTCGATCGCGTTGCCGAAGATCCGGTTTGGGCCGTTGCGGACCGCAATGCCCACGCCGAAGCCGAAGGCGATTTGGATCTGGTTGCCCGCGACGAGGTTGCCGGTTCCGCCGACCGCTCCCAGGAGTTCGATCGCCGCGCCAGTGCCGGGGAAGGAGATGACGTTGTCGAGGATTTCTACGGCGGGCTTGGCCGAGGTGGAGCCGAGGGCCCTGATGCCGACCGAGCCGCCGACGTTCAGCGCCAGGTGCTCGACCACCGATTCTTCGGCCCGGACGGAGATCCCGGCGCCGCCGGCAAAGCTGTTCAGCGTGACGCAGGGCTCGCTGCCGGAGCTGGTCGCGCAGACGCCGCCGTCGATCGCGACCGGGTGACCCGCGCTCACTTCCGGCAGCAGCGAGCCGGGCGTGATCGCGCTACCGGCTTCGCCGTTGAAGACCGAGGCGTCGAAGTTGATCGCGTCCTTTTCCGTGTCGGCGTTCACTGCTTCGATCGCGGCGCGCAGGGTACAGACGCCGGGGCTGCCGGCTTCACAGGTCGCGCCTGCCGCGGTCTTCGCGCCATCGCCGGTGCTGTTGACGGTGAAGGCCTGGGCCGCCGCGAGCGCCGGGAGCACCAGGGTGGTCGATACGCCGAGAGCAAGGGCGAGCCCCACGGTGCGCCGGATCCGGCCTATCCGAGAGTTGCGAGCGGGGACGAGCACCTGAGAAAACCTACCCACTTCGTCTCTCGCAGGGCCGCCCCGCCGATGCGGGCCTAGTAACCGCCCCCAGCGCGCTCGATCAGCTCGATCCGGTAGCCGTCGGGGTCGCGGACGAACGCGATCAGGGAGCCGGTGGTGCGGCCGCCGGGGCGGTAGGGGGGCTTCTCGGGCTCGATCCCGTCCTCGGCGAGGCGGGCGAGGGTGGCGTCGATGTCGTCGATCGCGAGCGCGATGTGGTTGTAGCCGGTGCCGAGGTCGTAGGAGTCGACGCCAAAGTTGTGGGTGAGCTCGAGCCGGGCTTCCTCTTCGCCGGGAAGGGCCATGAAGACGTTGACCGCCTCCTCGCCGATCGCCATTCGCCCCGACTCGACGAAGCCGAGCTTCTCGTAGAAGGAGACCGAGCGCTCGATATCGCCGATTCGGTAGCAGGTGTGGATGAAGTTCGTCATCGCTGTTCGCTCCTCCTTAAAGACCTATGAGTGTGAGCTCAAAGCGGCCGATTTACAGCGGTATTGGGTATTGATCGAGGCCGAGTCGCAGGTTAGGTTTCCGGCCTAGCGCTCGCACGCAGTATCAGTCGTCTCGTAATCCAGGCATCAGAAAGGCAACACGTGCGCATCATGCTCCCACGCTCGGGAAGGCTCCGAGCCCTGCTTGCGGCGGTCCCGGTGGCCGCTCTCGTCCCCGCCCTGCTGGCGACCGGCTCCGCCGGCGCCGCCGAAACCCCCGCGCCGGTCCCCGGCAAGGTCGTCGAGAAGATGGTCCTCAAGGGCAAGAAGATGGCCTTCGAAGGCCCCGAAACCGTCTACGAAGGCGAAGAACTCGAAGTCGTCAACGAGACCAACCCGCGCCAGGTCGGGCCGCACACCTTCTCGTTGGTCGAAAAGGGTCTGCTGCCGAAGACCAAGCAGGCGGAAAAGTCGTGCTTCACCCCCGGTCACATCTGCATGTCGATCGCCAAGTGGCACGGCTTCAACCCGAAGACGAAAAAGATCACCGTCAACCCGGTCGAAGCCGGCCCGGCAGGCTGGAGCACGGCCGGCAACAACAAGGGCAAGAAGGGCGACTCCTGGTTCACCGGTGAAACCAAGAAGGGCACGCGCATCAGCGAGCCGGTGACCGCGAAGGCCGGCACCACGCTCTACTTCGTCTGCGCCGTTCACCCCTGGATGCAGGGGTCGATCAAGGTGCTGCCGAAGCCGGCGAGCTAGGCAGACGGACCCCCGGTCCTCATCTCAGCCCCGCCTGGGGCGCCGAGCCTTCCTCGGCGCCCTCGGCGGCGGGGCTCTGTCGGTCCTGCTGCCGCTGCGCGGCGGCGGGCCGCTGCCGCTCGTCTCCGAGCCCGAGCGGGCGCTGGCTGCGGTCCCCTTCCGGGTGCCGCTGCCGCTGCCGCCGACCCTCACCGGCGACCGGATCCGGATCCCGATCGTCGCGGCCGAACAGCAGATCCTGCCCGGCGCCAAGACCAAGCTCTGGACCTTCGGCGGCAGCTTTCCCGGGCCGACCGTGCGCCGCCGCGCCGGCCATCGCACCCGGGTCACCTTCGAGCACCAGCTGCCGAAGGGCGTCGGCGAGCTCAGCATCCACCTCCACGGCGGCCACAACCGCTCGCAGTTCGACGGCTATCCCGGCGGCCTGACCAAGGACCAGCCGCGCTCGCTCTACTGCGACATCTCGCGGGCCCTCACCCCGCGGCAGTCGGGCAACGACCTGCTGCTGTCCCCCGGGGCCAGCAAAACCTACGTCTACGACCTGACCGAACGCGCCGCCTTCCAGTGGTACCACGACCACCGCCTCGACCGCACCGCCCGGCACACCTGGCACGGGCTGGCGGGGATGTGGATCGTCGACGACGCCTTCGAGGAAGCGCTGCCACTGCCGCGCGGCAACCGCGATCTGCCGCTGATGATCGCCGACCGCAGCTTCGACCGCGACAACCAGCTCACCGACCCGTTCAGCGAGCAGCTGCGGCCGCCCGCCGACGGGATCAACGGGGCCAAGATCCTCGTCAACGGCGCCTTCATGCCTCACCACCCGGTCGGGCCGCGCCGCTACCGGCTGCGGATCCTCAACGTCTCCGCGTTCCGCAGCTACAACGTCCGCCTCAGCCACGGCCTCTCGATGGTCCAGATCGCCACCGAAAGCGGCCTGATGCCGAAGCCGATCCGCCGCGAATCGATCCTGCTCGGGCCGGCCGAACGGGCCGAGGTGATCGTCGACTTCGCCGCCGTCGCGGGCGAGAGCGTCGAACTGCGCAGCAGCCACCGCCACCCGGGCCGCAACACCGCCGGCGCCCGCAGCTACGAGGGGGCGTTGATGCAGTTCCGGGTCCGCAGCGAGCGCCTGCCCGACCACACCCGGATCCCGCGGAAGCTGCGGCCGCTGCCGAAGTGGGCGCAGGGCGCCAAGGTCCGCAAGCCCGACCAGCGCTGGGAGATCACGCTCGGCGGCGGCTTCAGCACCAAGTGGCTGCTGAACGGGCGCACCTTCGACCCGGCCCACGTGCAGGCCTTCCCGCACCTGAACAAGACCGCGGTCTGGGAGATCGTCAACCGCACCACGGTCGCCCACGTGATGCACCTCCACCACACCGACTGGTATCTGTTGCAGCGCGACGGCAAGCCGCCGCCGCCGTGGGAAGACTGCCTCAAGGAGACCTTCTTCGTCTACCCCAACGAAAAGATCCTCCTCGCCGGCCATTTCTCCGACTACACCGGGAAATTCGTCATCCACTGCCACATGCTCGACCACGAGGACCACGGCCTGATGGGTCAGTTCCAGGTCGTCCACGCCTGAGCTGGGGGATCTCGCCGGCGCCGCTCCCGGCATGATCCCGGCATGGGCAGAGCCGAGCACGAACGCACGGTCCGCTTCCGCAGCGCCCGCCGCGACCCGGCGCTGACGGTCGTCGAGGGCTTCCACGCGCTCAAGCACGGGCTCCGGTTCGGGGCCGAGATCCTCGAGGCGGTCGCGGTCGACCCGGCGGCGCTGGAGGCGTTGGCGGCGGAGCTCGCGCCCGACCTCGCCGGTCGCTTCGCGCCACTGGTCGAGACCGTCGACGCGGCGACCCTGGCCGAATTGGTGCCGCTGGTGCCGCGGACCGGGGTGGTGGCGATCGCGCGGCGGCCAGCGCTGGACCTGGCAGCGGCGCTCGCCGACCCCGCTCCGGCCCCGGTCGTGCTGCTCGAGCAGCCGCGCAACATGGGCAACATCGGCGCCTGCGTGCGGGTCGCCGCCGCGGCCGGGGCCGCCGCCCTGCTCAGCACCGGCGAGAACGACCCCTGGTTTCCCGACGCGGTTCGCGGCGGCGCCGGCCTCCAGTTCGCCCTGCCGGTGGCCGCCGTCGCGGAGGAGCTCGTCCTCGGCGCGGCCGCCGAGCGGCCGCTGCTGGCGATCGACCCCGCGGGTGAGCCGCTGGCACCGGGCGAGCTGCCGCCGCGGGCGCTTCTCGCCTTCGGGACCGAGCGCGACGGCGTCTCCGCCGCGCTCCTCGAGCGTGCCGAGGCCCGGGTCGCGATCCCGATGCGCGCAGGTGTCTCCAGCCTCAACCTGGCGACCTCGGTCGCCGTCGTCCTCTTCGCGATGCGGCTCGGTGCGGCCCCGGCATAGAGTTGGTTAGGAAACCTCGTGCGTGGCTGCAGCCGGCGCGTTAGGTTGCCGACAACAAGTAGAGGTCCGCGCGTGCGGACCGCACCCACCGAAAGGAAGCGCCTTGCCCTTGCTGCTCGCTGACATCAGCTTCGGGGAAATCCTCCTCGTAGCGCTCGAGATCTTCTTCTTCGTGATCTGGATCTGGATCCTGATCACGATCCTCACCGACCTCTTCCGCGACCACGAGACTTCCGGTTGGGCAAAGGCCGTGTGGGTGCTGTTCCTCGTTTTCATCCCGTTCCTGACCGCGCTCATCTACCTGATCGCCCGCGGCTCCGGGATGCGGGACCGGTCGATCAAAGCCCAGGCCGACGCGAAAAAGCACTTCGACGAATACGTCCGCGAGCAGGCCAACTCGACCCCCGCTGACGAACTGCACAAGCTCAACGATCTGAGGGAAAAGGGCGCCCTCAGCGACGAGGAGTTCCAGCAGGCGAAGGCCAAACTCCTGGCCTAGGTCGGCTCCCGACCGTGGTCGTCCTTCGGCTCGGATCGTGGGCCGAAGGACGATCGCGGCAGGGCGCGCCGCGATCGTCGAGGCATCGGGGGTGCGACGGCCCGTCGCCGCTTCACCGGCACCCGCCGTACTCGCGGTTTCGGCGCCTGAGCAGGGCTTTTATGGCCGTCGGCGTGGCCGCGGAGAGTCCTTTACGGTTCCCGCAAAATGCGCGATTTGCAAGGCGAATTGCAAGTTATTAGCAACCACTAATACTCATGCAGTTGGTTCGCTAGCCTGCGCGACTCGATGCCCGACCCGCTGTTGGGGAAAGGGCAGCGAACTCGATGCGGGCTTCTCTCACCAACATTCACGCGGGCGCGAACCGACGCCGGGCGCTGTTCCTGATGGCGCTCCTCGTCGCCGCTTCGACCGTCTTCGTCGCCCTGCTCGACGCCGGCTCGGCGCCGGCGGCGACGCCGCGGGAAGAACTCCAGGAAACGCGGAACAAGCTCGAAGGGGTGCGCGGCCGCAGCAGCGAACTGGCCGCGACGATCGCCGAACAGAACAGGGCGATCGACACGATGATCGGCGAAGTCTCGGCGCTGCGCCGCGAACAGGCGGCCGTCGAGCAGCAGCTCGGCGTCGCCGAAACCAAGCTCGCCGCCGCGACCGCGGCGCTCGAAAAGGAACAGGCGCACCTCGAAGTCGTCCGTGAACGGCTCCAGCGGGCGCTGGGCGTGCTGCGCGAACGGCTGGTCTCGATGTACGAGGCGGGCTCACCGGACGCGATCAACGCGATCCTCGAATCCAAGGACTGGTCGCAGCTGGAAGCGCAGGCCGAATACCTGAACCGGATCCAGAGCTACGACGACTCGGTAGTCGGCCGGGTCAAGAGCCTCCGCGACGAAGTC
>JAFDWC010000107.1 GCA_018268655.1 Actinomycetota bacterium | reverse complement strand
GCGGTCGCGCTCGAGCTCGACCCCGTAGCGGTCGGCGAGCATCTCGACCGCCTCGACGAAGCCGAGCCCGTCCTTCTCCTCGACGAACTTGATCACGTCGCCGCCGACCCCGCAGCCGAAGCAGTAGTAGAGCTTGTCCTGGGGGTCGACCGAGAAGGAGGGCGTGCGCTCGTCGTGGAACGGGCAGAGCCCGACCATCCGCGCGCCCTGGCGGCGGAGGTCGGTATGGGCGGAGATCACCTCGACGATGTCGGCCGTCTGCTTGACCCGCTCGACGCTCTCGTCGGAGATCCGCGCCACTAGTGGTCCATTCGGTAAGTCCGGGACCCACATGGCGAGCGAAAACCGAGCGCGCCGCGGACGCAGGTAGGCCGAATAGTGGCGACTATTCGGCCTACCGAGGACAAATGCGGGCGACGGTTTGCAGCCACCAGATGGGTGTCGGAATTTGCCGAATGGACCACTAGAAGCGAGCCTCCTCGGGGATCGTCAGCTCGGCGAACTTGGCGATGCAGAAGCGGTCGGTCATCCCGGCGATGTAGTCGGTCACCCGCTGCAGGTCGGTCGCGTCGGCACCGGCGCTCGGCACCTCCTCGGGGTGGGCCAGGTAGTGGTCGAAGAGGCCGTGCATCGCGCGCTCGACCCGGTCGTGCTCGCGGCGGGCCTGCGGGCCGAGGTAGACGCGGTCGAACATGAACTTGCGCAGGCGCAGCATCGCGCCGCCGATCTCCTCGCTCTGGACGATGTCCCCGGCCGCCTCGGAGCGGTCGACGATGTCTCGCACGAGGGTGTCGATGCGGGCCGAGCCGGTCGGGCCGAGCAGCTCGATCTCAGCTGCCGGGAGGTCGCCGGGGGCGAGGATCCCGGCGCGGAGAGCGTCGTCGATGTCGTGGTTGATGTAGGCGACCCGGTCGACCAGCTTGACGATCCGGCCCTCCAGGGTCGCCGGGGCGGTCGAGCCGGTGTGGTTGAGGATGCCGTCGCGGACCTGCTCGGTCAGGTTGAGGCCGCGGCCGTCGCGCTCGAGCGCCTCGACCACCCGCAGCGAGTGCTGGTTGTGCTTGAAGCCGGCGCCGCCGTGGCGGCGGACGGCGTCGTCGAGGGCACCCTCGCCGGCGTGGCCGAAGGGCGGGTGCCCGAGGTCGTGGCCGAGCCCGATCGCCTCGGTCAGATCCTCGTTGACCGCGAGCGCGCGGGCGACGGTGCGGGCGATCCCGCAGGCCTCGAGCGTATGGGTGAGCCGGGTCCGGTAGTGGTCGCCCTCGGGGGCGACGAAGACCTGGGTCTTGTGCTTGAGCCGGCGGAAGGACTTCGAGTGGACGATCCGGTCGCGGTCGCGCTGGAACGGCGTCCGCAGCGGCGAGTCCGGCTCCTGCTCGCGGCGGCGGGCCGGGTAGGAACGGGTCGCGGGCGGCGAGAGAAACTCATCCTCCCAGGCGCGGACGCGGTCGGCGAAGGATGCGGTCAGAGGCACGGCTCGATCATAGGGCGGCCCCTCCGCCTCAGGCCGCGGCGCGGAGTTGCACGTGCGCGTGGTGCTCCAAGGTCTCCCCGACGGCGCGCTCGACCTGGCGCAGCGCCGCCGGATCGGCCGCGGGCGCCTCGCTCAGCGGCAGTGCCAGCGCCTCGACCATGAAGGCGTGGGCGCCCTCGCTGAAGGGGAAGGAGCCGGCTTCGCAGCTGCCGCATACGACGCCGCCGGCGGCGCCCGAGAAGCCGGACAGGTGCTCGGCCTCGCCGCAGCTGGCGCAGGAGGCGAGCTCGGGAGCGAAACCTGCGGCCAGGGCCAGCTTCAGCCGGAACGAGAGGGCGCGCTCGAGCGACGCGTTCGAAGTGCGTTCGCCGCTTGTCTCCGTCTGGGCTACAAGCGGCGAACGGTCGGCGGCGGGGGCGTCGAGAAGCTCGAGGTAGCGGCAGAGCAGGTTGTAGGCGGGTGGGTTCGGCTCGGCGGCGTCGAGCAGGCGGAGGACGGCGTCGCAGGCGCGGGCGCCGGCGCCGATCGCGGCGCCGTTGGAGCGCAGGCGCGGGTAGCCGTCGACCGTGGTGACCCCGGTCACGGTCATCAGGTCGCCGCGGCCCTCGTGCAGCATCAGGTCGAGCCGGAAGAACGGCTCGAGGCGGCCGCCGAAGCGCGACTTCGGCTTGCGGGCGCCCTTGGCGATCGCCCCGATCCGGCCGCGGTCGCGCGAGTAGAGGTGGAGGATGCGGTCCGCCTCGCCGTAGCGGATGCTGCGCAGGACGATCGCCTCGGTCCTGACCGTGGTTCCGGACACCCGATCACTTTGCCCTGCGGGCCGGACGCCTCCGTTTCGGTTTCCGGCGCAGCCGGACCTGGCACTCGGGGCAGAAGTAGGTCGAGCGACCGCCGACGACGATCCGCACCACCTCGCCGTCGCCCGACGGGCAGGGCTTGCCCTCGCGGGTGTGGACGAGGAACTTCTCCTGCATCATCCCCTTCTCGCCGCGGCCGTCGCGGTAGTCGTCGATCGTCGAGCCACCGGCGTCGATGCCCGCTTCGAGTGCGGCCACGACTGCGTCCCGCAGCGCCGCCAGGTGCTCCGGCTTCATCGATCCGGCGGGCGAGAGCGGGTGCAGGCGGGCGCGGTAGAGCGCCTCGTCGGCGTAGATGTTGCCGACCCCCGCGATCACCGACTGGTCAAGCAGGAACGACTTCAGCGGCGCCGTGCGGCCGGCGGCGACCCGGCCCAGCTCCTCCGGGGTGAAGTCCTCGGAGAGCGGCTCGACCCCGAGCCGGGAGAAGCGCAGCGGCAGGTCGGCGTCGTCGAGCAGGAAGGCCTCGCCGAAGCGGCGCGGGTCGGTGAACCAGAGCTCGCGGCCGTCGTCGAGGACGAAGCGAGCGCGCAGGTGGCGCTCGGAGCTGGTGCGCTCGCCGAGGTAGAGGGTCCGCCCCTCCGCCGGGTCGATCACGTCCTCGCCCTCGACCAGGACCAGGTTGCCGGTCATCCGCAGGTGCATGACCAGGGTGCGGTCGCCGTCGAGGCCGAGCAGCAGGTACTTGCCGCGGCGGCCGAGGCCGGTGATCGTCGCCCCGGAGACGGCGTCGCCGAGCTGCTCGGGCGGGACCGGCCGCGACCAGCGCGGGTCGTAGACCTCGAGCCGCTCGATCCGGCGCCCTTCGAGCTCGGGCTCGAGCTGCCTGGCGACGGTCTCGACCTCGGGCAGCTCGGGCATGCCGGAGTTCTACACAACCCGCGTGCGGTTGTCCCCGCATACCGGGGACAACGTCGCGCTAGCCCTTCGCCCTAGTCCTCGCCGGCCCCGTCCTCGCCGGTCTGGTCCTCGTTGGCGCGGGGGTGGGCGCTGAAGTAGACCTGCTTTAGGTGGTCGCCGGAGAGGTGGGTGTACATCTGGGTGGTCGAGATGTCGGCGTGGCCGAGCATCTCCTGCACGGCGCGCAGATCGCAGCCGTTCTGCAGCAAATGGGTCGCGAAGCTGTGCCGCAGGGTGTGCGGGCTCATCTTGCCGTCGAGCCCGGCTTCGCGGGCGTGCCGCTGGACGATCTTGTAGAGCCCCTGGCGGGTCAGCGGCCCGCCGCGGAAGTTGACGAACAGCTTCGGCTCGTGGCGGTCCTGTCCGACCAGCTCCGGCCGCCCGCCCCGCAGGTAGGAGTTGATCGCCAGGATCGCCTGCCGGCCGAGGGGGACCAGCCGTTCCTTCGACCCCTTGCCGCGGGCCCGCAGGAGCCCTTCTCTCAGGTCGACGTCGGCGAGATCGAGCCCGATCGTCTCCGAGGCGCGCAGCCCGCAGGCGTACATCACCTCCAGCAGAGCGCGGTCGCGCAGCGCCGTCGGCTCGCTTCCCCGCGGTGCCGCCAGCAGCTTCTGCACCTCGGCGTAGTTGAGGACGTGCGGCAGTTTCTTCGAGCGCCGCGGCGCACTCAGCGCCGCGGTCGGATCCTCGACGATCAGCTCGTCGCGGCGCAGGTGCTTGTAGAACGAGCGCAGGCAGGCCGCCTTGCGGTGGATCGTCGCCGCCGAGACCGCCGCCCGCTCCCCCTCCCCCGTGGCCAGCTCGGCGAGGAAGTCGGCGACCTCCGCCGGCCGCGCCTTCAGCGCATCGACGTCGTGGGCGCCGAGGTATTCGCCGTACTGGAGCAAGTCGGTGCGGTACGCGTTGAGGGTGTTGCGCGAGAGGCCCCGCTCCAACTCCAGGTAGGAGAGGAAGTCGAGGACGAGGCCCTCGAAGCGCTCCCCCGCTCCCGGCGCGGCGGGCTCGGCCGGGCTGTGCGGCTTGATTGCGATCGCCATGGCCGATTGTTCGCTTCGTCGGGAGCCAACCCTTGGCCCGCAACGGACCGTGCGGCCGACCACACGAACTTCTCTCGAATATTCTGTGCGAATGAAGAACTGGGGAGTGTTTGTGGTCGCGCTCGTCGTCGCCGCGTTCCCGGCGAGCGCCGTCGCCAAGCCCGGCCACTTCGTGACCCCGGCCGAAAGAACGGCTGAATTCAAGCTGCACGGCAGCAACGGCTACGCGATCTCAGTGCAGACGGCCGCCGCGCGGCAACCCAGCCGCGGCCGGGTTTCCGTGATCGCGAAGAGCGGGCCCGCCTCCGTTGCCTACGTGGTCCGCGGGTCGCTCGCCCGCGACGACTCGATCTCCGTCCGACTTCCCCATGTCGGCCGAATCGCCGTCCGTTTCGAGCCGGTCCACGTCGGTCATGTCCAGGCGCCCGACAACTGCCAGGCTCGTCCAAGCGTTGTCGAATACGGCTATTTCCGAGGCACGATCGAGCTGCACGGCGAACGGGGCTACACCGAGGTGGAGAGGACGAGCGCTCCCGGCACGGTGACCCAGTCCTTCCGCCGGGTCTGCTCAGACGCAGGGACGGGCGGCAAGGCGACTCATGTCACCGCCAAATTCCTGCTTGCGGGAGGAGGCGGCAACGGAGGCGTCCTGAACTTCACGGCCGGCAGCTTCGACGTCGGCTCCACCACCGTCGGCCCGGTGTTCACCGCCACCGCGATCCGCATCCGCGAAGGCATGGCCGTCTCCACCAGCGTTCAGGCCAGAGGCGGCGCGGCTGATTTCGTGACATCGGAACCGGGCGCGCCAAAGGCCGCCGAAGTGAAGCCGCCGCGACCTTTCGAAGGCAGCGCCGCCTTCCACCTCATCTCCCCCCACAAGTCGACCTGGGAAGGCGATCTCGCGGTCGAGATGCCGGGGATCGGCCGGGTCGCCCTGGCCGGCCCGGATTTCTCATCAGCCCTCTGCGAAAACAGCTCCTGCACGAAGACGATGCCGGGCGCCGGCATGTTCGGCTCCTTCTTCGCCCAGATAATCAGCTGAACCTAGCCCGGGCGCGCCAGCAGGGCGCCGGCGGCCAACGGGGCCGCGAAGAACAGCGGGTCCTCGGCGAGGGGGCGGCCCATCGTCGTCGTCGGCAGGCCGGTAGCGGCGTAGGCGTCGAGGTCAACGGCGGCGCTGGCGAGGGTATGGCCTCCGGCCGCCGCAGCCGACTCGAGGTAGCCGCGGGCCGCGGCGGCGCCGGCGATCTCCCCCTCCGGGACGGCGATCTCCACCGGGGCCAGGAGCAGTTCGAGCAGGGTGTGGGTGTGGTGGCTGAGGTGGAGGTGGCGCGGGCGCGGGTCCGCGCATGAGAGCCGCGGCGAGACCAGGGTCGGGAGCTTCAGGGAGAGGGCTGCGTGGGCGCTCTCGAGGGCGGCTATACCGCCGTGGCCGTACTCGGTGCCCGAGCCGATGATCCCCGGCCCGGGGCCGACGATCGCGGCGTCCCAACCGAGGTCGCGGCCGGCGTCGAGGGCGCCGAGGGTCGAGAGCGCGTCGTGCTCGCCGCCGTAGGCGGGGGCGGCGGTGATCTGCGCCGTAAGCAGGCCGCGCTGGCGCAGCTCGCCGACGTCGCGGGAGAGCGACCCCGGCAGGGCCCCGCCTCCGGTCTGGACGTAGCCGATTTCGAGCCCGGGTCTGGCCGCTGCGGCCGCCCACGCAGCCGGCGCCAGGTGACCGTGCAGGGGCAGGACGAGGACCCGGAAGGCGCGCGGTCTCCCGGACCGGCGGTCCCCCGCCTCCTCGATCGGCGTCACAGCGTGCTGGAGCGAGGTGTAGTTGAGCTTGATCACGTGCTCCCCGCCGCGCTCCCCGCCCTCGAGCCCGCGGGTCAGGTTGACGTGGACGACGTCGAAGCCGCCCGACCCGAGCCCGAGGTCGAGGGCCGCGACGTTGACCACCACCTCGTCCCCCTCCCGCATCTCCCCCAGCAGCTGCCGGTCGGCCCAGGCCCGTCGCCTCTTCCCCGCCACCTCGACTTCGAGCGGCTCAGCCGCGACGACGATCCCGCGCCGCAGTGCGAGCCGGCCGCTCCCGGCGCCCGGTCCGCGATCGCTCTCCGGTTCCGGCACGCCGTCAAACTAGCGTGGGACCCCCAGCGGCGCTCAGCAGCCGTTGCAGTAGACGCAGGGCAGCACCCCCGGCGTCCCGCAGAAGAACCCCTGGGTGGCGGGCATCCCGCCCGACCCGGTCGGGCAGACTCCGCAGTAGCCGCCGGCATTGGTGCAGATTTCGCACTGGGAGACCTGGCCGGGCGGGATTTCGAGCGGGGGCACCGGCAGCCCGCCGATGTGACCGCCCTTGCGGATGACCGGGCCGTATTCGCCGCAGTTGGGCTCGAAGCATTTGTTGCGGGCGTTGGTCCATTCGGTGACCGTGTAGAAGGCGCAGAAGCCGCCGCTCGCCCAGCCCCCAAGGAAGAACGAGAGCGGCGAGATCCGCCCGCACCTCCGCACCGCCCGGTTTCGCCCCGCGTCCAGCAGCCCCAGGCAGGGTTCGAGGCAGTCGCGTTGCGCCCGCGCGGTACCGGTGCCGGCCTGCCAGGGGATGAAGGCGGCGGCGGCGGCCACAGCGGCGGCCTTCAGCAGTCGCGAGCGGGTCAGGCCGTCATCGTTCTCCACTGTCACCGGCGCCGCCGCGGCGACGCGCTCGACGCCGGCCGCCCGCAGCGCCAGGCGATCGATCCAGCCGCGCTTCTTGCCGCCCGCCGCCATCAGCACTGCTCCCCGGTGCAGCCGAGGCCGACGTTCGCGTAGTAGCCCGCCACCCGCGCCTGTTCGAAGAAGCCGCGCATCCGCTGCTGGGCGCGCTTTCGCTCTTTTTTTCCGGTCAGGGTCAGCAGCTGCTCGAACTCGTCGATCGCCTGGATCTCGAAGCCGACGCTGCGGACCGCCGCTTCGCGGACCGCCTGCGCTTCGGGGCTGCTGGCGTTGATCGCCGCCAGTTCGCCCTGCAGCGCGACGGCGTGCGCCCGCTGCGTCGCCAGCGGAGCCCTCAGCTTCGCCAGCGGGGGCTGCCGGCGGCGCGAGCTCGCGACCTTGGCGAACGCCGCTTCGAAGCTGGCGAAGTCGGCGTTGATCACCGGCTTCGCGGCTTCGAGCCTGGCCTTGATCGCGGCCAGATCGGGGTCGCCGGCGGCGGCAGCCGCGCCGGTGGCGGCGACGGCGGCCGCGGTGCCGGCCACCGCCGTCGCGGCGAGAACCGGAGCCGGCCTCAGCGCTGGCGCGGCGGTCGGCGGCCTGGCACCGTCCGGGCGCGGCGGCGCGATCCCGTCGCCGCTGAACTCCACCAATGCTTCGACCGCGGCCGTACCCAGCGCCAGGGAGCTGGCAACCATCCCCCTGGCGCTGACGAGCACCGCCGCCGGCGTGCCCGCGATGCCGTAGGCGGTGGCTACCTCGCGCTCCTCCTGCACCAGCGCCTCGGTCAGGCCCGCCTCCGCGGCGGCAGCCGCCAGGGCATCGACCGCGCCGGACCCGATCACCGCGATCCGGGGGCGCCCCGGCTCCGCTCCCCAGCGGGCGAGCTTCGGCAGCAGCACGCGACAAGGGCCGCAATCGGGGTCGACGAAGACGAGCAGCAGGGTGCGCGCCCCGGCGAGGAGGTCGGTCGAGGAAACGGGGTCGCCGGCGAGGTCGTGGACGAGGAAGGCGGGAGCGGCCGAACCGACCGGCGGCGCCGGGCGCAGGCCCGGGGCGGCGCCCGCCTCGAGCGCGTCGATCCGGGCCAGCGCCTGGCCGTGGCGGCGCAGCAGGGCGAAGCAGAGCCAGCCGAGGACGGCGATCAGGGCGACCGCGGCAGCACCGACCAGGAGCAGCGGCGCAATCTCGAACCGGGGTTCCCAGGCGATCGCCAGGGCAAGCGTCGCCAGCGCCAGGTCCCTGCCCACCAGGCCCCAGCTCAGCGGCGAGGAGCCGGCGGAGCCGAAGCAGTTGCACTCGGGTTCACGGCCCCACAGCAGGGAGATCGCGACCACCAGCGCAAAGCTGCCGAGGAGCGCAGCCGAGCCGAGCGCCGCCGCGCGGGCGACGGGCGAGACGAGGAGGCCGACCGCGAGCGCCAGCTCCAGCGCCGGCACCGCGACCGCTAACGGCGCGAGCAGGCGGCCCCGCGCCCCGATCCCCTCCAGCGTCCGCAGCCACCGCTGCCAGGACCTCAGCTTGCCGAGGGCGGCAAGCGCCCAGAGCGCCGCCAGCCCGAGCCTGGAGACCACGATCAGAATCGTCGCACTCATCTGCCTCTCCTTCGGCGCACCGCACGGGTGATCCCAGACCCAGGGCGACCCTAATCAACGCCGGAGCGGCCGGTCAAGCGGCCCGGGCAGCCACCGCCGCGACCACGCCCTCGCAGACCGCGAGCATCTTGTCGAGGCTGCGGGCGGGGACCATCTCGTGCTCGGTGTGGACGGCGTCGGTGCCGTTGGCGAGCAGGACGCAGTCGAAGCCGGCGCGGCGCAGGGCGTTGGCGTCGCTGCCGCCGCCGATCGCGACCCGCCGCGGCTCGAGGCCGGCGCTGCGCAGCCCCGCCTCGGCGAGGCTCAGGGCCGGCGAGTCCTTCGGCAGCTGGTAGCCCCGGAAGAGCTCCTCGATCCGCACGTCGACGTCGCAGCCGTGCTCGCTCGCCCCCCAGGCACAGGCGTCGGCGATCCGCCCCGCAACCTCGGCGGCCCGCTCGAGCTCGAGGCTGCGCGCCTCGGCGTGGACGAAGCAGTGGCCGGGGACGACGTTGCCGGAGGTGCCGCCGTGGATCAGGCCGACGTTGGCGGTGGTGCCTTCGTCGAGGCGGCCGAGCTCCATCCGCGAGATCGCGGCGGCAGCCGCGGCGATCGCGCTCGCACCGTCCTCCGGGTTGACCCCGGCGTGGGCCTCGACCCCGTGGAAGTCGGCGAGGATCTTCTGCTGGGTCGGGGTCGAGACGACGACCTCGCCGACCGGGCCGGCGTGGTCGAGGACGAAGCCGGCGCTCGCCCGCAGGCTCGAGGCGTCGAAGGCCTTGGCGCCGCGCAGCCCCTGCTCCTCGGCCACGGTGAAGACCAGCTCCAGCCCGACCTCGCCGCGCCGTTCCGCCAGCCGCGCGCCGAGCTCCATGAAGACCGCCACCGCGGCCTTGTTGTCGGCGCCGAGGATCGTCTGGCCGCGGCTGCGGAAGACGCCTTCGTCGTTCACCACCTCGACCCGGCCCTGATGCGGAACCGTGTCGAGATGGGCGCAGAACATCACCCAGCCCTCCCCGCTTCCCGGCAGCCGCGCCAGCAGGTTGCCGGCCCCGGCTTCGGCCGGCCCGGCCGCCCCGTCCTCGCTGACCTCGAACCCGAGCGCCCGCAGCTCGGCGGCGACCGTGTCCGCGACCTCGCGCTCCTCACCGGTCGGGCTGCGGATCTCGCAGAGCCTGGTGAAGGTCTCGTAGAGGCGGGAGCTGGCGCCCGCCGCGGTGGTGCTCGCCTCCATCGGCGGGAGGCTAGCCAACCCTGCCGCGACCGCGCTCAGCTGGTCTGCGGGGCGCCGACGTCGGGCTCCGCTGCCGACTCGAGCTCGGCCCCGTTCGCCGGCTCTTCGCCGGCGTGGGTCGCCGCCGCGCCGACGAACTCGCGGAACAGCGGCTCGGGCCGGTTCGGCCGCGAGTTGAACTCGGGGTGGTACTGGGAGGCAACGAAGAACGGGTGGTCGGGCAGCTCGATCATCTCGACCAGGCGCTCGTCCGGCGAGGTGCCCCCGGCGACCAGGCCCTCGTCTTCGAGCCGGCGCCGCAGCTGGATGTTGACCTCGTAGCGGTGGCGGTGGCGCTTGTAGATCACCG
>JAFDWC010000106.1 GCA_018268655.1 Actinomycetota bacterium | reverse complement strand
GCCGAAGGCTGTCGTTTCCGTCCGGGGAGGGACCCCCGAGCGCCGCCCTCGAATCCGCAGCGAAGGCGGTTCGTCCCCCAGCCGAAGGCTGCCGTTTCCGTCCGGGGAGGGACCCCCGATCCCCGCCCTCGAATCCGCCCCACCGGATCCCCCCACGTCATGCAATACCTTTGCATATGTAGTAGTCTGCAAAAGCGTTGCAGTTCGGTCGTAAGCGACGGAGGAGGTGGGACGTGGTTTCGGATCCAGGGTCGGCGAACGGTGAGCGTGCGCCGCGCCGCGTCCGCTCTTTGCTCTGGGTTGGCGACACCGCCGCGGGGCCGCTGGAAGCGGCGCTGGCGGGATCGGCCGCCGACCTCGTCGTCGCCGACCTCGAGGACACGGTTGCCGGACGCCGCAAGCACGAGGTGCGGGAGCTGTTGCGCGAGACGATCGCCGCCCGCGCCGAGGACCCTCAGCGGCGCGCGCTCTTCGTCCGGCCCAACCCTCTCGATACCTCGCTCGGGCGGGCCGACCTGGCGGTGCTCGCCGAGGCCGGCGTCGACGGGCTCGTCGTCCCGAAGGCGACGCCGGAGGTCCTGGCGCTCGCCCGCGCGGCCGGCGTGGCCCGGCTGGTGGCGCTGATCGAGACGGCGGAGGGCGTCGAGCGCGCCGGCGAAAGCGCCCGCTGCCCCGGCGTCGAGCTGATCGAGCTCGGCGCGATGGACCTGGCGCTCGAGCTCCGCACCGAAGCGGCGGCCGACGGGCACGACCTCCTCTACACCCGCTCGCGACTGGCGATCGCCAGTCGCGCGGCGGGCCTGCCGGGGCCGGTCGACGCGATCTTCCCCGACCTCCACGACAGCGACGGCTACCTCCGCGCCGCGGCCCGCGGGCGCGCCCTCGGCTTCGCCGGGATGCCCTGCCTGAGCGAGGACCAGGTGCTGCTGGCGAACGAGTTCTTCACCCCCGACCCCGACGCGGTCGAGCGCGCCGGCCGCATCGTCGCCGCCTACGACGGCGCCGTCGCCCGCGGCGAGGGAGTGGTCGAGGTCGACGGCTCGGTCGTCGAGCGCCCGACCGCGGAGCGGGCCCGGATCGTCTTGCAGGAGGCCGGCGTCAGCGCTTGAGCCGGCTCGTCCCCCAACCGACCACCCCCGACCCCACCCGGAGATATGGCCCGCTACTACGAGGATTTCGCGATCGGAGACGTGTACCGCAGTGCTGTCGGCCGCACGATCACCGACACCGACAACATCTGGTTCACCCTTCTCACCCACAACACCAACCAGCTCCACTTCAACCAGGCCTACGCCGAAAAGACGCCCTGGAAGCAGATGCTGGTCAACTCGGGGCTGACGCTGGCGATCGTCGGCGGCCTCTCGGTCGCAGACGTCAGCGAGAACGCGGTCGCCAACCTCGGCTGGGGCGACATCCACCTCGACAAGCCGGTCTTCGCGGGCGACACGCTGTGGGCGGAGAGCGAGGTGACGGAGATGCGCACCTCGAACTCCCGTCCCTACGCCGGCATCGTCAGCGTCCGCACCCGCGGCGTCAACCAGCGGGCCGAGGTCGTGATCGAGTTCCGCCGCACGGTGATGGTCTACCGCGAGGGCCACGGCGAGGAAGACCGCGCCGCCCCGGTCACCAGCGAGGAGTGGCGGGTGTGATCGAGACGATGCCGGTCCAGGGCAGCAGCGCCGAACGGATCGCCGGCTTCGCCGCTGAGCTGACCACCGAGCCCCTGCCCGCCGAGGTGCTCGCCACCGCGCGGCTGCTGTTGCTGGACACCGTCGGCTGCGCGCTCGCGGCGGTCGGGGAGAGCGCCTACGACGGTCTCCGCGCGCTGGCGATCGAGCAGGGCGGCGCCCCACAGGCACGGGTGCTCGGATCGGACCCGATGGTGCCGGCGCCGAGCGCGGCGCTGGCCAACGGATCGCTCGCCCACGCCCTCGACTTCGACGACATCCACCCGGCTTCTTCGGCGCACACCAGCGCGGTCGTGATCCCGGCCGCGCTCGCCGCCGCCCAGGCCAACGATCGCAGCGGTGAGGAGCTGCTCGCCGCGATCGTGCTGGGGACCGAGGTGGTGGCGCGGATCGGCTCGATCGTCCCCGCGGGATTGCACGAGCGCGGCTTCCACGTCACCTCGGTTGCCGGGGTCTTCGGCGCCGCCGCGGCCGCCGCGGCGCTCGCCGGCGCCGACCCGGCCACGACCGTCGCCGCGCTCGGCATCGCCGGCAGCCTCGCGTCCGGGATCTTCGCCTACCTCGAAGACGCGACGGAGACGAAGCCGCTGCACGCCGGTTGGGCCGCCCAGGCGGGCGTCCAGGCGGCGGCCTTCGCCGCTGTCGGCATCGAAGGCCCGGCGTCGGTGATCGAGGGGCGCTACGGCATCCTCGACACCTTCCTGCGCGGCGAGCTGCCGAGCGCCGACGCCCGCCGAGCGGCCGTCGCGGCGGCCTTCGAGGATCTCGGGAGCGGCTGGCGGACGCTCGAGGTGACGCCCAAGGCCTACCCCTGCTGTGCCTTCATGCACCCCTGGCTGGCGGCGGCGGAGCGAGCGCTGGGGGATGAGAGCGGGCGCGGCGCCGAGGTGGTCGGGTTGCGCGCGGCGGTGCCGGTGGAGGTCGCGGTGCGCCTGGTCGAGCCCCGCCAGCGGACCGACTCGCCCAGCAACGGCTACGACGCCAAATTCAGCCTTCCGTACTCGTTGGCGGCGCTGGTGCGCCGCGGCCGGCTCGACCTCGCCGCCTTCGCTCCGGCTGCGATCGCCGACGAGGAGACGCTGGCGCTGGCGCGCCGGGTCGAGGTCTCGGACTTCCCGCAGCACGACTGGTCCTCGGCGCCGCGGGGCGCGGTCGAGCTCGAGCTCGACGACGGCCGCCTCCTCCGCGCCGAGCTCGAGGGCCAGCCCGCCGCTCTGACCGCCCTCGATGGCCAGGTCGCGGTCGAGGCGAAGTACCGGGCCAATGCTGAGCCGACGCTCGGCGCCGACCGCGCCCGGGCGCTCGGCGAAGCGATCGCCGGGCTCGGCGGAGAGGCGCCAATAGACCTGCTGGGCGAGTTGCTCGGAGCGGCCCGGTGAGCGCCGCCGACCTCAGCGCCGCGGCCGGGGCCGTGCCCGAGGAGCGGCGGGCGATCGTCGAAACCGTGCGCGACTTCGTCGAGCGCGAGGTGATGCCGGTCGCCCCCGAGCTCGAGCGCAACGACACCTACCCGCTGGAGCTGATCGAACAGATGGCCGAGCTCGGGCTGTTCGGGATCACGATCGGCGAGGAGTGGGGTGGGGCGGGGCTCGACCTCGGCACCTACGCCGAGGTCACGGTCGAGCTCGTCCGCGGCTGGATCGCGATGTCGGCGGTCCTCAACACCCACCTGATGACCTCCTTTCTGGTCGAAGCGTTCGGCACCGACGAGCAGCGGCAGCGCTACCTGCCGCGGCTTGCCCGCGGCGAGATCCGGGCCGCGTTCGTGATGAGCGAGCCGCACGCCGGCACCGACGTGCAGCGGATCCGCACCGTTGCCCGCCCCGCCGGTGACGGCTACGAGATCAACGGCCAGAAGATGTGGGTGACGAACGGCCTCTACTCGGGCCTGGTCGCCGTCCTGCTGAAGACGGACCCGACCACCGACCCGCCCTACAAGGGGATGAGCGTCTTCCTGATCGAGAAGGAGGGGGGCCAGACCGAGATGCCTGGAATGACGATCGGGCCGCCGATCCAGAAGCTGGGCTACAAGGGAATCGAGACGGTCGAGATCGCCTTCGACGACTACCGGATCCCGGCCAGCCAGCTGCTCGGGGGACCGGAGGGGCTGGGGATGGGCTTCCGCTACTGCATGGCGGGAATCGAGCACGGCCGGATCACCCAGACCGCGCGCGCGGTGGGGCTGATGACGGCGGCCCTCGAGGCCAGCCTCAAGTACGCCGGCGAGCGCGAGACCTTCGGCAAGAAGATCGGCGAGCACCAGGCGATCCAGACCAAGCTGGCGCTGATGGCGACCAACCTGAGGGCCTCGCGGCTGCTGATGCAGAGCGCCGCCCTCGCCAAGGAGCGCAACGGCCGCGCCGACGTGGAGGCCGGGATGGCGAAGATGTTCTCGACCGAGGCCGCGGTCGACGCGACCCGGATGGCGATGCAGGTCCACGGCGGTTACGGCTACACCAAGGAGTTCGTCGTCGAGCGGCTCTACCGCGACGCGATCGCGCTGACCGCCGGCGAGGGCTCGAATGAGATCCAGCAGCAGATCATCGCGCGCCAGCTGATGCGCGACCCGAGCGTGGGGGTGGGCAGATGACGATGGCGGCGGCGGTGATCGAGCGGCTCGGCGGTGCCCCGACGGCGATGACGGTGCCGCGGCCGTCCGCGGCGGCTGGCGAGACCCTGGTCGAGGTCGCCGCCGCGGCGATCAACCCGGTCGACATCTCGATCGGCGCCGGAACCTTCTACGCGGCGGTGCCGGAGCCGCCCTACGTGCCGGGCGTCGAGGGCGTCGGCACCGTGGTCAGCTCCGACTCGTTGGCAGCGGGGACGCCGGTCTGGCTCTACGGCGCCGGCCTCGGGATGACCCGCCAGGGAGCCCTTGCCGAGCTGGTCGCGGTCGCCGACGAGGCGCCGATCCCGCTCCCCGACGGGAGCGACCTGGCGGTCGCCGCCGCGCTCGGGATCCCAGCCGTCACCGGCTGGCTGGCGGTGCGCGAGCGCGCCCGCCTGCAGGCCGGCGATTCGGTCCTGGTCCTCGGCGGCAGCGGCGGCGTCGGGCTCGCCGCGGTCCAGGCGGCCCGCGCCGGCGGCGCCTCGAGGATCGTCGCCGCCGGCCGCAACGCCGAGGCACTGGCAGCGGCGGAGGCCGCCGGCGCCGACGCGGTCGCGGTGCTCGAAGGCGACGCCTACGAGATCGAAGCGGCGCTCGGCGCCGCCTGTGGCGACTCGCTGCCCAACGTCATCGTCGACCCGCTCTGCGGGCCGCCGCTGGAAGCCGCGGTCGCGGTGGCGGCGCCCGACGCCCGCATCGTCCAGCTCGGTCAGTCGGCCGGGCCGTCGGCGACCCTCACCTCCGGCGCCCTGCGCGGCAAGGGCATCGACCTGCTCGGCTTCTCGGTCTTCCGCGTCTCCCGCGAGGCAGCCGGGAAGGCGCTGGCGGCGATGCTCGAGCTGGTCGCCGCCGGTGAGTGGACCGTTCCCCACGAGCAGGTGGACCTCGAGCAGCTGCGGGCGATCTGGCCGCAGCTCGACGTCCGCGGGTCCGGGCGCCGGGTCGTCGCGCTACCCGCGGGGACGGCGGGATGACCGCAGCCGCGGGGCCGTCGCCGCTCGCCGGCGCGCGCTCGTTCCTGTTCACGCCGGCTTCCTCCGAGCGGATGCTCGCCAAGCTCCCGGGCTCGAACGCCGACGTCGTCGTCGTCGACCTCGAGGACGGGGTCGCCGCCGACCGCAAGCAGGCGGCCCGGGAGGGCTATCGCGCCGCCTACGCAGAGCTTTGCCAGGCGCCGGCTGTCCTCGCCGTCCGGATCAACGGCGGGGACAGCCCCGAGCACGGCGCCGATCTCGAGCTGCTGGCAGCCGCGCCTCCGGCCGCGGTCGTGATCCCGAAGGCGACCCCGGATTCGGTGCGGGAGGCGGCGGCGATCGGGCTGCCGCTGATTGCCGCGGTCGAGACAGCCGCCAGCGTCCTGGCGGCAGCCGAGATCGCGGCGGCCGAGGCGGTGGCGGCGCTGACGATCGGCGCCGCCGACCTCGGGCAGGAGCTCGGCCTCGAGGACCGGCCCGACCGCCAGCAGCTGCTCGGAGTTCGCTCGGCGATCGTCCTCGCCTCCGCCGCCGCCGGGCTGCGGCGGCCGATCGACGCCGTCTTCATGGACGTCGGAGATACCTCTGGCCTCGAGGACGAGTGCGGCTACGCGCGGGCGCTCGGCTTCGGCGCCAAGGCCGCGATCCACCCGGCCCAGGTCGACCCGATCAACGCCGCCTTCGCGCCCACCGCCGAGCAGCTCGAGTGGGCCCGCCGCGTCGTCTCCGCCTACGAGGAGGCGACCAGCGCCGGCAGCGGGGCGGTCAGCGTCGACGGCGAGCTGGTCGACCTGCCGGTGGTGAGGCGGGCGCGCGACCTGCTCGCCCTGGCCTCGCCCCAGGAGTCAGTCGTCTCGTGAACGCTCCGCTCGCCGACCTGCGGGTGATCGCCGTCGAGCAGTACGGCGCCGGCCCCTTCAGCACGATGCAGCTGGCCGACCTCGGGGCCGAGGTGATCAAGATCGAGAACCCGCGCGAAGGCGGCGACGTCGGGCGCTCGATCCCGCCCTACGCGAGCGAGCGCGACTCGCTGTTCTTCCAGTCGCTGAACCGCAACAAGCGCAGCGTCGTCCTCGACATCGCGGCCCCGGCGGGGCGGTCGGCGTTCGAGTCGCTGGTGCGGGAGGCGGACGCGGTCTTCTACAACCTGCGCGGCGACGCGGCGGCGAAGCTGGGGCTGCGCTACGAGGACCTGCGCGAGGTCAACCCGAAGATCGTCTGCTGCTCGCTCTCGGGCTTCGGGCTGACCGGCCCGCGCGCCGCCCAGCCCGGCTACGACTACCTGATCCAGGGCCTCGCCGGCTGGATGAGCATGACCGGCGAGCCCGACGCGCCGCCGGCCAAGAGCGGCCTCTCGCTGGTCGACATCTCGACCGGCTACGTCGCCGCGCTCGCGCTCGTCGCCGCGGTCTGGCGGGCGCGGCGGGACGGGGCCGGCTGCGATTGCGACATCAGCCTGCTGGAGACCGCGATCGCCGAGCTCACCTACATCGGCACCTGGGTGGCGACCGCCGACTACGTCCCGGCCCGCCACTCGCACTCGGCCCACCCCTCGATCGTCCCCTTCCAGCTGTTCGCCACCGCCGACGGCCACGTCGTCGTCGCCTGCGCCAAGGAGAAGTTCTACGCCCGCCTCTGCGAGGCCCTCGGCACCCCCGAGCTGGCGAGCGAGGAGCGCTTCGCGACGATGGCGGCGCGCGAGCGCAATCGCGAGGAGCTGGTCGCCCGCCTGGCCGAGCTGTTCGCCGCCGCGAGCACCGCCGAGTGGGTCGAGCGCCTGACCGCGGCAGGTGTGCCGAACGGCCCGGTCAATGACGTCGCCGCGGCGCTGGCCGACCCCCAGGTCATCGCTCGCGGCGGCGTCGTCGAGTTGCCCGACGAGACCTGGGGCACCGTGCGCCACGTCGCGACGCCGCTGCGGGTCGGCGAGGAGCCGGCGCCGCTGCGCCGCGCGCCGGCCTACGGCGAGGACACCGAGCAGGTCCTCGGCGAGCTGGCCGGGCTCGACTCGGAGGCGCTCGCCGCGCTCCGCGCCGAGGGCCTGATCGAGGGCGACGCGTCGCCGGCTGGGAGCGGTCGCTGATGCAGCTCGGCCTCTGCGTGCTGCCGCCGGACCTGGGCGCCGCCGCCGAGCTGGCGGCGACCGCCGATCGGGCCGGCCTCGGCTGGTTCGGGATGTGCGACTCGCCCTACCTCTACGTCGACGTCCACCAGGCGATGCTGCGCGCCGCCCAGTCCTCGCGGCGGATGCGGGTCGGGAGCTTCGTCACCAACCCCGTCACCCGCCACTGGAGCGTGCAGGCGGCGGGCTTTCGCGGCCTCCAGGAGGAGGCCGGTGCCCGCGCCTTCCTCGGGATCGGCCCCGGCGACAGCGCCGTCCACTCGGTCGGCCTGAAGCCGGCGCGGATCGCCGCCCTCGCCGAGTACGTCGAGCGGGTCCGCGCCCACGCCGGCGACGAGCTCGAGGTGATGGTCGCCGCGGGCGGGCCGAAGGGCGTCGCCGCCGCGGCCGCCTACGCCGACCACGTCGTCCTCGGCCAGGGAGTCGCGCCCGAGGCCCTCGAGCTGTTGCGAGCGGCGGCGGTCGAAGGGGCCGAGCGGGCCGGCCGGTCGGCCCCGCCGCGGCTCTGGCTGTTCCTCATCCTCCAGCTCGCCGAGGACGCCGACGGGGTCGAGGCGGCGCGCGCCGACGTGCGCTCGCCGGTCGTCTCCTACAGCCGCCAGGCGCTCGACCACACCTTCGACGGCAAGGCGGTGCCCGAGCACCTCCAGGCCCCGCTGCGCGAGCTCTACACCGGCTTCAGCTTCGAGGACTACTCGCGCGCCGGCGCCTCGGCCAACGCCCGCCTCCTCGCCAGCGCCGGCGACGGCGAGATCGAACCGTTCCTGTTCGACCGCTTCGCGGTCGTCGACACCCCGGAGCGGGTCGCCGAGCGGCTGCACGAGATCGAGCTCGCCAGCGGCGTCGCGGGGGTCTTCATGAGCATCGTCAGCTCCGACCCCAAGCGCTTGGTCGAGCTGCTCGGCGAGCGCCTGATCCCGCGCCTGACGGAGCTGGAGGCGGAGGCGCGATGAGGCGGGCCGCGGTCGACGTCGGCGGCACCTTCACCGACGTCATGTACTGGGACGACGAGACCGCGGCGGTGGAGATCGCCAAGGTCTCCTCGCTGCCGCAGGACCAGGCGACCGGGGTGATGAACGGGCTGCGCGTCGCCTGCGCGGCCGCCGGCATCGACACCGGGGAGCTGGAGATGTTCGTCCACGGCACCACCGCGGCGACCAACGCCGTGCTGGAGCACCGCGGGGCGCGGGTCGGCCTGATCACCACCGCGGGCTTCCGCGACATCCTCCACATCGGCCGCAAGAAGCGCCCCTTCAACTTCTCCAGCCACCAGGACCTGCCGTGGCAGACGCACCCGCTGGTCCAGCGCCGCGACCGGATCGCGGTCGCCGAGCGGATCCGCGCCGACGGCACGGTCGAGCTGCCGCTCGACGAGGAGGCGGTTCGCGCCGCCGTCCGCCGCTTCCGCGAGGAGGGGGTGGAGGCGATCGCGGTCTGCTTCCTGTTCAGCATCATCAACGACGTCCACGAGCGGCGGGCGGTCGAGATCGTCGCCGAGGAGTGGCCCGGTGCCTTCGTCTCCGCCTCGCACGCGGTCGCCCCGCGCTACCGCGAGTACGAGCGCTTCTCGACGACCGCGCTCAACGCCTTCGTCGGGCCCGAGGTGGGGGGCTACATCGAGCGCCTCGGCGGGATGGTGCGGGAGGCGGGCGTCGCCGACCACTTCCACCTGATGACCTCGGCCGGCGGCATGGCAACCGACCTCAGCGCCGCCCGCGAGCCGGTGACGCTGCTGATGAGCGGGGTCGTGGCCGGGCTCCGCGCCGGCTGCGAGATCGGCCGCGCCTCCGGCCATCCCAGCGTGATCACGCTCGACGTCGGCGGCACCTCGGCCGACGTCGGGGTCGCGCCCGACGGCGAGATCCGGCTCAAGCACCTGCTCGACACCCGGATCGGCGGCTACGCGGCGATGATCCCGATGGCCGACGTCGACACGATCGGCGCCGGTGGCGGCTCGATCGCGCGGATCGACGACGGCGGCATGTTCCGGGTCGGGCCCGAGAGCGCCGGCGCCGAGCCCGGGCCCGCGGCCTACGGCCGGGGCGGCACCCGGCCGACCGCGACCGACGCGATGGTGGCGCTCGGCTGGATCCGCCCCGAGTCGTTCAGCTCCGGCGGCATCGAGCTCAGCCGCGACGCCGCCCGCGAGGCGATCGAGCGCGATCTCTGCGGACCGCTGGGGGCGAGCGTCGAGTTCGCCGCGATGGGGGTGTTCGAGATCCTCAGCCAGGCGATGGTCGAGGCGATCGGCGTGCAGTCGATCCGCAAGGGCTACCACCCCGGCGAGTTCGCGCTGGTCCCGCTCGGCGGCGCCGGCGGCCTCTTCGCCTGGCGGATCGCCCAGGAGCTGGAGGTGCCGACGATCGTGGTGCCGCGGCACCCCGGCGTCTCGGCGGCGATGGGGCTGCTGACCAGCGACCTCCAGTACGAGTTCGCCAGGACCGTCTGGTTCGACGCCGCCGCCGGCGACCCGGAGGCGCTCGCCGCGGCCTACGCGGAGCTCGAGCAGGCGGCCGCGGCGCAGATGCGGAGCGACGGCCTCGCCGCCGACCGGGTCCGCCTCGTCCGCACCGCCGACTGCCGCTACGCCGGCCAGGGGTACGAGCTGCGCGTGACCGTGCCCGGCGGGGCGGTCGACGGCGCCTGGATCGAGACCGCCCGCGAGCGCTTCGAGCAGGCGCACGAGCGCACCTACACGCACCGCTTCGCCGCCGCCCCGGT
>JAFDWC010000105.1 GCA_018268655.1 Actinomycetota bacterium | reverse complement strand
CCCGAACCCTGGGCCGCGGCGGCTACGCAGTCGGGAGGCGCTCTGGGGGTCCTCCAGGCGAGTGTCGCCGCAGGCGGCGGCAATGCAATCCGATTCCTGCGCCCCCGGAGGGGGCGCTCCAACATCGGAGCGGAGCCCCTGAAAGGGGCGAGCGACTGAATTCCCGGGGGGAGTGCCATGGTCCATGGGCCGGGAGGACCGCCAAACCCACCAAGCACCGCTACACCCCACGCACCCCCGGCCCCACGTCCTCGACCTCCACGACGACGATCTCGCTCGCAACGACCTCAGTGCGGTAACGGGCGTGGCCCTCGACCAGCAGCTTTTGCGGGTCGTCGCGGTCGTATATCACCCGCGCCGGCTCGCCCGGCGCCAGCTTGTGCAGCGTGTAGCGGTTCATGTACAGGCTGGTGACGACGCGGGTGCTGCCCGCTTCCGGCAGCTCGAGGTCGAGCGTGAACTCGATCTCCTTGGCGATCCCGTCGCGCTCGTTGCCGGTCTCCCGCATCGAGACCACCGTCGCCCGGCCCTGCCGCCCGCGCACGGCCAGCGCTTTCGCCAGCTCCTTCTCCGGATTTTCCTTGCGACTGAAGAGACCCACCACGCGCCCGACAGGATTCGAACCTGTGACCTCATGCTCCGGAGGCATGCGCTCTATCCAGCTGAGCTACGGGCGCTCGAGCGCTCAGCTTAGTGCGCGGCGCGCCTGCGGTGCCTCCCGCGTCCGAGGTCGCCGTTTGTCCCGCATAGCGGTAGGAAAGGCAACCTCGCTTCACGTAGGCTCGCCCGCGTGGACCTGACGGTGACTTTTCTCGGGACCGGGGCTTCGGCGCCCTCGGCGCGGCGCTCGACCGCGGCGGTGCTGGTGGCCCGGGCCGGGGTGAAGATGCTGTTCGACTGCGGCGAAGGGACCCAGCGGCAGATGCAGCGCTCGCTCGGGCTGACCCAGGTCGACGAGATCTACCTCACCCACTTCCACGCCGACCACGTGCTCGGGCTGCCGGGGCTGCTGAAGACCTACGACCTGACCGACCGCGAGGCGCCGCTGGCGATCTACGGGCCGCCGGGGCTGGAGGAGCTCTTCCGGGTCTTCCGACCGCTGCTCGGCAGGCTCGGTTACGAGCTCGAGCTGATCGAGCTGCGGGCCGAGGACTACAGCGAGCACGACGGGTTCGAGGTCGAGGCATTCGCGGTCGAGCACCGGAGCTCGCGCGCGCTCGGCTACGCGATCGTCGAGGACGAGCGGCCGGGGCGCTTCGACCCGGCCGCGGCGAAGGCCGCCGGGGTCCCGGAAGGACCCGCCTTCGCCGCGCTGCAGCGCGGCGAGGAGGTGGAGGGGAACGCCGGGACCGTCGCCCCGGAGCAGGTGATGGGCCCCGACCGTCCCGGCCGTACCGTCGTCCTCACCGGCGACACCGCGCCCTCGCCTGCCACGGTCGCCGCCGCCGCCGACGCCGAGCTCCTGATCCACGACGCCGCCTTCATCGAGGAGGACAGCGCCCGCGCCGCCGAAACCGGTCACTCGACGATCCGCCAGGCCGCCGGGGTCGCCGCCGAGGCGCACGTGAAGCTGCTCGCGCTCGTCCACATCTCCTCCCGCTACCACGTCGGCGCCTGCCTGGAGGAGGCCCGGGCGGTGTTCGAGCCGGCGATCGCGCCGCGCGACTTCGACCAGGTCGTAATCCCGCTGCCGGAGCGCGGCGAGCCTCAGCTGATCCCAAACGGAGCCCGTGAACCCCGCAACGAGGGAGATTCCGCGACGTAGGAGCCGTCGCTGCCCGCTGCTACATTGAGGCCGTCCTTTAACCCGGTCCCGTGAGGCCAGGAAGGAAGCACCGAGAATGAGCGAGAAGGTCGTGCTCGAGCACGACGACCTGAGGCGAACGCTGCGGCGAATCGCCCACGAGATCGCCGAGAAGAATCCGGAGCCGGGGGGCTTGGCGATCGTCGGGATCCACACCCGCGGCGCCCGCCTGGCGCAGCGGCTGCAGGCGCTGGTCGGCGAGCTGACGGGAGCCGAGCTGCCGCTGGGCGACCTGGACATCTCCTTCTACCGCGACGACGTCGGCGCCAAGTCGCCCGCCTCGCAGCCTGTCGTCCACGCCTCCCACATCGACTTCGACCTCGCCGAGCGCACCGTGGTCCTGGTCGACGACGTCCTCTTCACCGGCCGCACCGTCCGCGCCGCGATCGAGGCGCTCTTCGACTACGGGCGGCCGCGGCGGGTCCAGCTCGCGGTGCTCTGCGACCGCGGCCACCGCGAGCTGCCGATCCGGCCCGACTACGTCGGCAAGAACCTGCCGACCTCGCGCGAGGAGCGGGTCAACGTCCGCCTCGAGGAGGTCGACGGGGTCGACCAGGTGACGATTTCCGAACCGCAGCAAGTGGAGGCATACGCATGAGGAACCTGCTCAGCATCGAGGACCTCGGCCGCGAGGAGATCGAGGCGATCCTCGACCGCGCCGAAAGCTTCGCCGAGGTCGGCCGCCGCGACATCAAGAAGGTCCCGACCCTGCGCGGCCGCACCGTGGTCAGCCTCTTCTTCGAGTCGAGCACGCGCACCTCGAGCTCCTTCGAGCTCGCCGCCAAGCGACTCTCGGCCGACCTCGTCTCGGTCAAGGCCGCCGGTTCCTCGGTCGACAAGGGCGAGTCGCTGAAGGACACGGTGGCGACGCTCAGCGCCTACGACCCGGCCGCGATCGTGATCCGCCACCCCTACGCCGGCGCCGCCCAGATGGTCGCCGGCTGGACCGCGGCCGCGGTCGTCAACGCCGGCGACGGCAAGCACGAGCATCCCTCACAGGCACTGCTCGACGTCTACACCCTGCGCCGCCGGCTCGACTCGCTCGACGGCCGCCGGATCTGGATCGTCGGCGACGTCCTCCACAGCCGCGTCGCCCGATCGGACGTCCTCGCATTCACCCGGATGGGCGCCGAGGTAACCGTCTGCGGGCCGCCGACCCTGATCCCGCGCGGGATCGAGGGGCTCGGCTGCGCGGTCGAGCACTCGCTGGAGCGGCTCGAGGAGGCCGACGTCGTCTACGCCCTGCGGATGCAGACCGAGCGGATGAGCGAGAGCTTCGTCCCCTCGCTGCGCGAGTACGCCGCCAACTTCCAGATCAACAGCCGCCGCCTGCACCCGCGCCAGCTGCTGATGCACCCCGGGCCGGTCAACCGCGGCGTCGAGATCTCCGGCGAGGCGGTCGACTCGCCGCAGTCGCTGATCGCCGAGCAGGTCGCCGCCGGGCTGGTGGTGCGGATGGCGATCCTCTACGAGCTGCTGGCCGGGGCCGAGCGCCCGGCCCCGGTTCCCGACGACGGCAGCGGCGCCCCCGCCGGCCCGACCCCGATCGGACAGCCAGCATGAGCCTCAGAGACCGGCTCGACGCGCGCCCGGGCCCGGACGCGCAAGTGCTCCTCCGCAACGCCACCGTGCTCGACCCGGTCGCCGGGATCGAGGGTCAGCACGACGTCCTCGTCCGCAACGGCCGCGTCGCCGAGCTCGCCGCCCCCGGAGCCGCCGCGGTGCCGGACGGGGCCGAGGTGGTCGAGGCAGACGGCCTGCACGCCTTCCCCGCCTTCTTCGACCCTCACGTCCACCTCCGCACCCCCGGCCAGGAGCACAAGGAGGACATCGAGACGGGGACCCGCGCCGCCGCCGCCGGCGGCTACTGCGGCGTGATCGCGATGGCGAACACCAGGCCGCCGGTATCGACCGCGGCCGACCTCACCGCCCTGCGTGAGCGGGCGCGGGCCGGGGCCTCGGTCCCGGTCGGCTTTCTCGCCACCGTCAGCAAGGCGATGGAGGGCGAGGAGCTGACCGAGATGGTCGAGCTGCGCGAGGCCGGCGCGATCGGCTTCTCCGACGACGGGCTGCCGATCCGCAGCGCCAACCTGATGCGCCGGGCGCTCCAGTACCAGCACCTCTGCGGCGGCAACATCGCCCTGCACGAGGAGGAGCCGACCCTCTCCGGCAGCGGCGTCATGCACGAGGGTCCGGTCTCCGCCGCGGTCGGGCTGGCCGGGATCCCGAGCGTCTCGGAGTCGATCATGGTCGCCCGCGACGCCGCCCTCGCCCGCTACGAGAACTCCCGCATCCACGTCCAGCACCTCTCCGCCGCCGAGTCGGTCGAGGCGGTCGCCGCCGCCAAGGCGGCCGGGGTCGAGATCACCGCCGAGGCCAGCCCGCACCACCTCTGCCTGACCGAAGAGGCGATCCGCCACACCCTCGACCCTGTCCGCTTCAAGATGAACCCACCGCTGCGCTCGGAGGCCGACCGCCAGGCGCTTATCGCCGGCCTCCGCGACGGCACGATCGAGTGCGTCGCCACTGACCACGCCCCCCACCAGGCGGAGGAAAAGGAGGTCCCCTTCGAGCAGGCGGCGATGGGTGTGACCGGCCTCGAGACCGCCTTCGCGGCGCTTCACACCGAGTTGGTCCTGCCCGGCGTGATCGGGCTCGAGCTGCTGATCGAGAGGCTCGCCGGCGGCGCCGCACCGTTCGGGATCGAGCGGCCGACCCTGGCCCCCGGCTCGGAGGCCAACATCGCCCTCTGCGACCTCGGCGCCGAGTGGACGGTCGGCGAAGAGGGCTATGAGAGCCGCTCCCAGAACTCCTGGTGCGCCGGCCGCACCCTGACCGGGCGGGTGCTGATGACCGTCGCCGCCGGCCAGGTCGCCTACCGCCTGCGCTCCTTCAGTCTCGGGGTGGCGCCGTGAGTGCCGCAACCGCCTACCTCCTGCTCGAGGACGGCACCCGCCTCGACGGCGATGCCGTCGGCGCCGCTGGCCACGTCACCGGCGAGGTTGTCTTCAACACCGCGATGACCGGCTACCAGGAGTCGGTCACCGACCCCTCCTACGCGGGCCAGATCATCGTCTTCACCTACCCACTGATCGGCAACTACGGCGTCTCCGAGGCGGCGATGGAGTCCGAAGCGGTCCATGCTCGCGGCGTCGTCATGCGCGACGCCAAGAACCGCGAGGACGCCGCCAGCGCCGAGGGCGGCTGGCTCGACTGGCTCGACGACACCGGCACCCCCGGGATCAGCGGCCTCGACACCCGCGCCCTGGTCCGCCACATTCGCGACCGCGGCGCCATGCGCGGCGGCATCTTCCCGGCGGCGACGCCCGAATCGGAGGCGCGCGAGCTCGTCGACGCGGAGCCCGCGATGGCCGGCGCCGACTTCGCCCGCACCGTCACCCCGTCGGGCCCGGTCCGCCTCGGGGAGGGGGGAGGGGGCCCGCACGTGGTCGGGATCGACACCGGTATCAAGCTCTCGATCGTCCGCCAGTTCCGTCAGCACGGCTGCCGGGTGACGCTGCTGCCCTGCACCGCCAGCGCCGCCGAGGTCCTCGCCGAGGATCCGGACGCGGTCTTCCTCGCCAACGGCCCCGGCGACCCGGCCGCCCTCGAGTACGTGGTCACCACGGTCCGCGAGCTGATCGGCAAGCGCCCGGTCGTCGGCATCTGCCTCGGCCACCAATTGCTCTGCCGCGCGGTCGGCCTCGAGACCTACAAGCTGCCGTTCGGCCACCGCGGCGCCAACCACCCGGTCAAGGACCTGGAGACGGGCCGGATCGACATCACCTCCCAGAACCACGGCTTCGCGGTCCAGGGCCCTGCCGGGGAGCCGCGGATCGAGGCCGACGAGCCGGTCCGCTGGGACACCGACTTCGGCGTCGCCGAGCTCTCGCAGCTGAATCTCTACGACCGCACCGTCGAGGGCCTGGTCCTCAGAGACGTCCCCGGCGCCACCGTCCAGTACCACCCCGAGGCCGGCCCCGGCCCGCACGACGCCCGCCACCTCTTCGAGCGCTTCCTCTCCCTCGTCGGAGAGCCCGCCTGATGCCGCGGCGCGACGACATCCAGAAGATCCTCCTGGTCGGCTCCGGGCCGATCGTGATCGGCCAGGCGGCCGAGTTCGACTACTCCGGGGTCCAGGCCTGCAAGGTGCTGCTCGAGGAGGGCTACGAGGTCGTCCTCGTCAACTCCAACCCGGCGACGATCATGACCGACCCCGAGTTCGCCACCGCCACCTACATCGAGCCGCTGCTGCCCGGCCCGGTGCGGAAGATCATCGAAAAGGAGCGGCCCGACGCGCTGCTGCCGACGCTCGGCGGCCAGACCGCGCTGAACCTGGCGATGGCGCTGAACGAGGACGGCACCCTGGAGGAGTTCGGGGTCGAGCTGATCGGCGCCGACGCGGCGGCGATCCGCCGTGCCGAGGACCGCGAGGAGTTCCGCCAGACGATGACCGAGGCCGGGCTCCGCATCCCGTGGTCGATCACGGTCGAGAGCCTGGCCGAGGTCGAGGAGGCGCTGGCCGCGGGGCAGATCACGCTGCCGGCCATCGTCCGCCCGGCCTTCACCATGGGCGGCCAGGGGGGAGGGGTCGGCGCGACCGAGACCGAGCTGCGCCAGGTCGTCACCGAGGGCCTGGCGGCGAGCCCGATCAACCAGGTCCTGGTCGAGGAGTCGGTGATCGGCTGGGGCGAGTTCGAGCTCGAGGTGATGCGCGACCGCAACGACAACGTGGTGATCATCTGCTCGATCGAGAACGTCGACCCGATGGGGGTCCACACCGGGGACTCGGTCACCGTCGCCCCCGCCCAGACGCTCCCCGACCCCGTCTACCAGGACCTCCGCGACCAGGCGATCCGGGTGATCCGGGCGATCGGGGTCGAGACCGGCGGCTCCAACGTCCAGTTCGCGGTCGACCCCGGGTCGGGCGAGATCGTGGTGATCGAGATGAACCCGCGGGTCAGCCGCTCCTCGGCCCTGGCCTCGAAGGCGACCGGATTCCCGATCGCGAAGATGGCGGCGAAGCTGGCCGTCGGCTACGCGCTCGAGGAGATCCCCAACGACATCACCCGCGCCACCCCGGCGTCGTTCGAGCCGACGATCGACTACGTCGTCACCAAGATCCCGCGCTTCGCCTTCGAGAAGTTCCCCGGCTCGACCGGCCGTCTCTCGACCTACATGCAATCGGTCGGCGAGGCTATGGCCATCGGCCGCACCTTCCGCGAGTCCTTCGCTAAGGCGATGCGCTCGCGCGAGCTCGACTCCACCCCGGAATTCCCCACCGCCGACGAGGAGATGCTGGCGCTGCTCGAGGTCCCCAGCGCGGAGCGCTTCGACCAGGTGCTCGAGGCGTTCCGCCGCGGCCTCGGCGTCGAGGCGGTCCACGAGCGCTGTCAGGTCGATCGCTGGTTCCTGCGCGAGCTCGAGGCGCTGGCCCGCGAAGGGGACGGGACCGCGGGCCTCGCCCGCACCTACAAGGCGGTCGACACCTGCGCCGCCGAGTTCGAGGCGGCGACGCCCTACTACTACTCCGGCCACGAGCGCCCCGGCGCCGACGGCAGCCCGCCCGCCTCGGAGGTCCGCCGCGAGGGCGGCCGCGAGGCGGTCGTCATCCTCGGCGCCGGCCCGAACCGGATCGGGCAGGGGATCGAGTTCGACTACTGCTGCGTCCACGCCGCGATGACCGCCCGCGACCTCGGCCGCGACGCGGTGATGATCAACTGCAACCCGGAGACGGTCTCGACCGACTACGACACCTCCGACCGCCTCTACTTCGAGCCGTTGACGGCGGACGACGTGCTCGCGGTCTGCGCCCAGGAGCAGCCGGAGGGGGTGATCGTCCAGTTCGGCGGGCAGACGCCGCTGAAGCTCGCCCGCACCCTGGAAGAGGCGGGGGTGAGGCTGCTCGGCACCCCGGTCGACGCGATCGACCTCGCCGAGGACCGCGGACGCTTCGGCGAGCTGCTGCGCAGGCTCGAGGTCAAGCACCCGCCCTACGGCACGGCCTTCTCCGCCGCCGAGGCGCTCGAGGTGGCGGAGCGGGTCGGCTTTCCGCTGCTGGTCCGGCCCTCCTACGTGCTCGGCGGCCGGGCGATGGAGATCTGCTACTCCGGCGAGGACCTCGCCAGCTACCTGAAGGCCAACGTCAAGGCAGACCAGCAGCACCCGCTGCTGCTCGACCGCTTCCTCGAGAACGCGATCGAGGTCGACGTCGACGCGCTCGGCGACGGCGGCGAGGTCTTCGTCGCGGGGATCATGCAGCACGTCGAGGAGGCCGGGATCCACTCCGGCGACTCCGCCTGCGTGATCCCGCCGCTCAGCCTCGGCGAGGAGATGCTCGATGAGATCAGAGCGACGACGCAGCGGATCGGCCTCGAGCTCGGGGTGATCGGCCTGATCAACATCCAGTACGCGGTCGCCGGCGGTGAGCTCTACGTGATCGAGGCCAACCCGCGCGCCTCGCGCACCGTCCCCTTCGTCTCGAAGGCGATCGGGGTGCCCCTGGCGAAGGTGGCGGCACGGCTGATGCTGGGAGAGAAGCTGGCCGACCAGAGGCTGCCGAGCGCGCCGCTCGACCACGTCAGCGTCAAGGAGGCGGTGCTGCCGTTCGCCCGCTTCGCCGGCGCCGACTCGGTCCTCGGCCCGGAGATGAAGAGCACTGGCGAGGTGATGGGGATAGCAGCCGACTTCCCGACCGCGTTCGGCAAGGCGCAGGCCGCCGCCGGGGTCGTCCTGCCCGAGTCGGGCTCGGTCTTCATCACCGTCACCGACTCCGACAAGCCGGCCGCGACCCAGCTCGCCGCCCGCTTCCACGACCTCGGCTTCGAGGTGATCGCGACCGACGGCACCGCCCAGGCGATCTCGCGGATGGGGGTGCCGGTGACCCGGATCAACAAGGTCGGCGAGGGCTCGCCGCACGTCGTCGACCTGATCCGCCAGCGTCGCTGCGACCTCGTGATCAACACCCCGACCGGCTCCGGGGCCCGCGCCGACGGCTACGAGATCCGCACCGCGGCCGTCCGCCAGGGAATCCCCTGCGTGACGACGATGACCGGGGCCACCGCCGCGATCCGGGCGATTGCCGCCGGCAGCCTGGCCGACGCCGAGGTCCGCTCCCTGCAGGAGATCCATGAGTCCGACGACGCCGCCAAGAGCCCCGTTCGGTAGGCGCCGCGGCGCGGTCAGCGCGAATCGGGCCTCGGGTGGCTATCGCGTCATCTCGCTGCTCGATCCGGAGGGGCCCGAGCCGGCCCCCGGCCAGTTCTACATGCTCGCCGCCGCCGATTCGTGGCTGGAGCGGGGCGGGCGCCCGCACCTGCCGCGGGCGATCTCGGTTGCCGAGGCCGGCCCGGCCGCGGCGGGGGTCCGGCTCGACTTCCTGGTCGATGCCGTCGGCCCCGGCACCAGCCGCCTCTGCGAGCTGGCGGAGGGGGAGGAGGTGTGGCTGACCGGGCCGCTCGGGAACACCTTCGGCGAGCCGACGGCAGTCGCCGGCCGGACCGCGGCCGGCGCGATCCTGGTCGGCGGAGGCGTCGGCGTCGCCCCGCTGGCCCTGCTGCGGCGCCGCTTCGCCGAGCGCGCGGTCCCCTACCGGGTCCTGCTCGGATTCCGCGACGAGGAGCACAGCGGCGGCCTCGACCTCTTCTGCTCCGCCGCCGGGGCACTCTGTCCGGAGGTGCGACTGGCGAGCGAGGACGGCCACGCCGGCCACCGCGGCTACGTCACCGACCTGCTCGAGGCGATGCTGGCCGGAGACGACGCCGGCTCCGCCGTCGTCTACGCCTGCGGGCCGCCGGCCATGCTGGAGGCCGTCCGCGCCCTCTGCGCGGCCGCCGCGGTGCCCTCCCGGCTCGCGCTCGAGTCGCCGATGGCCTGCGGCTACGGCGCCTGCTTCGGCTGCGCGGTGCCAAAGCCGGACGGCGGTTACCTGCGGCTCTGCGTCGACGGCCCGGTCCTCGCCGGCGAGCAGCTCGCCGGCGTGCCGGAAGCGGAGCTGGCCCGTGCCTGAGCTCTGCGGGATCGAGCTTGCCCACCCGGTTCTGAACGGCTCGGGTACCTATGACGCGATCGCCGCCCGGCGGGTCTTCGGCGACGCCCTGCTCGAGGACTTTCCCTTCGCCGCCTTCGTCTCGAAGACGATCACCCCGCAGCCCCGGGCCGGCAACGAGCCACGGCGGATCTGGGAGACCCCGGCCGGAATGCTGAACTCGATCGGGCTTCCGAACAAGGGCCTGGCCGGCTTCCTCGCCGAGGACCTGCCGCAGCTGGCGGAGCTGCCGGTGCCGCTGATCGTCTCCGCGATGGCCACCGATCGCGGGGACTTCTCCCGCCTCCTCACCGCCCTCGGGGAGCGCGAGGAGGTCGCCGCGATCGAG
>JAFDWC010000104.1 GCA_018268655.1 Actinomycetota bacterium | reverse complement strand
AGCCCGGCGGCACCCTGATCGTCAACGAAGACGCCTTCACCGCCGCCAACCTGCGCAAGGCCGGCTACGCCGAGAACCCGCTCGAGGACGGCAGCGTCGACGACTACCAGGTCTTCAAGGTGAAGATGACGACGCTGACCACGCGCGCCACCGAGGGCATCGAGGGGCTGAAACCGGCCGAGGCGCAGCGGACCAAGAACCTCTTCGCCCTGGGGCTGATCTCGTGGATGTACGGGCGGCCGAAGAAAGAGACGATCAGCTGGCTGGAGTCGAAATTCGCCAAGCGGCCGGCGATCCTCGCCGGCAACATCGCCGCCTTCAAAGCCGGCTACAACTTCGGCGACACGACCGAGATCGCCGCCACCCCGGTCGAGGTCGCGCCGGCCCCGCTCGACGCCGGCGAGTACCGCAACATCAACGGCGCCAACGCGCTGGCGATGGGGCTGATCGCCGCCAGCGTCCGCTCCGGGCTGCAGCTCTTCTTCGCCACCTATCCGATCACCCCGGCCTCCGAACTGCTCCACCACCTCGCCCGCCACAACCGCTTCGGCGTCCGCACCGTCCAGGCCGAGGACGAGATCGCCGCCGCCAACATGGCCCTCGGCGCCTCCTTCGGCGGCAAGCTCGGGGTGACCGCGACCAGCGGCCCCGGGATGGACCTGAAGTCGGAGACGATCGCGCTCGCGGTCGCGACCGAGCTGCCGCTGGTGATCATCGACGTCCAGCGCGCCGGGCCCTCGACCGGGCTGCCGACCAAAACCGAACAGTCCGACCTGCTGATGGCGATCCACGGCCGCCACGGCGAGTCGCCGCTGCCGGTGATCGCCCCCTCCACCCCCTCCGACTGCTTCGACGCGGCGGTCGAGGCGGCGCGGATCGCGGTCCGCTACCGGACCCCGGTGATCCTCCTCTCCGACACCTTCCTCGCCAACTCCTCGGAGCCCTGGCGGCTGCCGGACATCGAGCAGCTGCCGGAGATCGACCCCGACTTCGCGACCGGGCCCAACGCCGGCGACGAGTTCATGCCCTACCTGCGAAACCAGCACGGGGCGCGGCCGTGGGCGATTCCGGGAACGCCGGGCCTGCAGCACCGGCTCGGCGGGCTCGAGAAGGAGCACGGCTCCGGCAAGGTCTCCTACTCGCCGGAGAACCACGCACTGATGACCAAGCTGCGGGCGGAGAAGCTCGAGAAGCTGGCCGAGGAGCTGCCGCCGCTGACGGTCGACGCCGACGACGGCGCCAAGCTGCTGGTGCTCGGCTGGGGCTCGACCTCGGGCGTGATCGGGGCGGCGGCGCGGCGCGTCCGCGGCCGCGGGATCCCGGTCGCGACCGCGCACCTGCGGCACGTGGAACCGATGCCGACCAACACCGGCGAGGTCGTGCGCGGCTTCGACAAGGTGCTGGTGCCGGAGGTCAACACCGGCCAGCTGCTGAGCCTGGTCCGCGACAAGTTCCTGGTCGACGCCGTCGGCTACAACAAAGTCGAGGGCCTGCCGATCCTCGCCGAGGAGCTCGAGCAGGCGATCCTCGACACCCTGGGGGAGTCATGAGCGAAAACGGCCACGAAAACGGCGGCGGCACCGCGACCCTGACCAAGGCGGACTTCCAGTCCGACCAGGAAACGCGCTGGTGCCCCGGCTGCGGCGACTACGCGATCCTCAACTCGGTGCAGACGGTGATGCCCGAACTCGGGGTGCCGCCGGAGAAGACGGTGTTCATCTCGGGGATCGGCTGCGCCGGCCGCTTCGTCTACTACATGGACACCTACGGGATGCACGGCATCCACGGCCGCGCCCCGGCGCTGGCCACCGGGATCGCGACCGCCCGCGAGGACCTCTCGGTCTGGGTCGTCAGCGGCGACGGCGACTCGCTCTCGATCGGCGGCAACCACCTGATCCACGCCCTGCGCCGCAACGTCCCGATCAAGATCCTGCTCTTCAACAACCAGATCTACGGGCTCACCAAGGGGCAGTACTCGCCGACCTCGGAGACCGGCAAGGTCACCAAGTCGACCCCCTTCGGCTCCGAGGACCACCCGTTCAACCCCCTCGCCCTCGCCCTCGGCGCCGACGCCTCCTTCGTCGCCCGCACGATCGACGTCGAGAAGCAGCACGTCCGCGACACCCTGCGGGCGGCCGCCGAACACCCCGGCGCCGCCTTCGTCGAGATCTACCAGAACTGCAACGTCTTCAACGACGGCGCCTTCGACGCCGTCCGCGGCAAGGCCGGCGCCCACAACCAGATCCGGCTCGAGCACGGCCAGCCGATCCGCTTCGGCGCCGACCTCGAGAAGGGCGTCGTCCCCTCCCGCGGCGGCGGCCTCGAGGTCGTCGACGTCGCCGAAGCCGGCGAGCGCGGCCTCGTCGTCCACGACGCCACCGTCGCGGACCCGAGCCACGCGACCGCCCTCGCCCGCCTCACCGAACGGCCCGACGGCCCGACGCCGATCGGGGTCTTCCGCGACGTCAAGCGTGCGGTCTACGGCTCCGAGCGCCAGGGCAAGCTCGAAGAGGCGCACGCCGCCGCCTCCCTCGCCGACGTCGACGAGCTGCTGCGCGACGGCGACACCTGGGTGGTCTGAACCACCCCTGGGGTGCCTTCCCGGCGGCGCGCCGGGGGCGGAGGCTGGTCGTATCGACCAACCACGCCGAGTGACCATCACTCAAGGAGGCACCGAAATGTCCGCTACCAAGCTCCGCTCCACGATCCTCGCGCTCCTCGTCACCGCCTGCGTCGCCGTGCCGCTGGCGGCACCCGCGGCCTCGCAGGCGCAGTGGCACACGATCGTCGTCGGCGGCCACATCTTCACCCACGGCAACTTCACCGAAGGCGGCAAGAGCCCCTGCACCCGGATCAACGGACAGCTCGGCGGCTGGGAAAGCGCTGTCGGCGACTACGAAGAATGGGTGCACCGCCACGACGCCGGCGAAGCGACGGCGAAGGAGGAACTCGCCAACGCCGAAGGCGAAGTCGTCCGCGCCCAGGGCGAAGCCTTCGAATACGGCTGCGACACGGTCGCCGCCGCGAAGGTCAGGCAGCCGCAGCCGTCGAGCCGCGCAGGCGTTCGAGCGCCAGCTCCTGGGCCGCTGCGAGCGGGGTGATCCGCTTGCGCTCGGCGGCATCGAGGATCTGCAGCAGGTGCGGGCCGATCCCCTCGACGAGAAGCTGCACCGCCTCGTGGTCGAGGCGGTGCAGCTCGGCGTAGACGTTGATCAGGCCGCCGGCGTTGGCGATGAAGTCGGGGGCGAAGAGGATCCCGCGGGAGTCGAGCTCCGCCGCCAGACGCTCGTCGGCGAGCACGTTGTTGGCCGAGCCGCAGATGATCCGGCAGCGCAGCCGCTCGATCGTGCGGGCGTCGATCGCGCCGCCGAGGGCGCAGGGGGCGAGCACCTCGCACTCGGCGGCGAGCGCCTCGTCGGGCTCGAGCCAGGCGGCGCCGAGTTCCTCGGCGAGCTCGCGGCGGGCAGGGTCGAGGTCGGAGATCGCCAGCTCGGCGCCGGTCTCGGCGAGGAGCCGGGCGAGGCTGCCGCCGACATGGCCGGCGCCGACCACGCAGACCCGGGCGCCGGAGAGCGAGTAGGTACCGAAGCGGTGCTCGAGGCAGGCGCGAATCGCCGCCAGCACCCCGCGGGCGGTGACCGGGCTGGGGTCGCCGCTGCCGCCGCGCTCGCCGGGGAGGCCGACGACGTGGGCGGTCCGCTCCGCGATCACCGCCATGTCGGCGGCGCCGGTGCCGACGTCCTCGGCGGTCACGTAGGCGCCGCCGAGCGACTCGACCGCGTCGCCGAAGTCGAGCAGGATCCGGCGCCGCGGCTCGCCCTCCGGCGGGACCGGGCTGGGAGCGCAGATCACCCCCTTGCCGCCGCCGAGGTCGAGCCCGCCGGCCGCCGCCTTGAAGGTCATCGCACGGGCCAGCCGCAGGGCGTCGGCGACCCCCAGCTCGGGCGAGTCGTAGTGCCACATCCGCGCCCCGCCGAGGGCCGGGCCGAGCACGGTCGAGTGGACCGCGATCGCGATCGTGACCCCGCTCCGCGACCCCGTCACCACCCGCAGGTCCTCGTAGCCGGGGGCCTTCGCCATCGTCAGCACCTCCATCACCGCCACCTCCCTAGTCAGCCTGCTCCAGTCCGTGCTTGATCCCGCCGAGGAAGCGCGCCGCCTCGGCGCCGTCGAGCGCCCGGTGGTCCCACGACATGCAGAGGTAGGACAGCGGCCGGATCGCGATCGAGTCCTCGCCCTCGCGCTCGACGACCACGGGGCGCTTGACCACCGCCTCGAGGTCGAGGATCGCGACCTGCGGCTGGTTGATGATCGGCGTCGCCAGCACCGCCCCGAACTGGCCGGGGTTGGTGATAGTGAAGGTGCCGCCCCGGACCTCGTCGGGGTGCAGCCGCTTCTCCCGGGCGCGGGTCGCGAGGTCGCCGATCGCGGCGGCCAGGCCCTCGAGGCTGAGCCGCTGGGCCTGCCGGATCACCGGCACGATCAGCCCGTCCTCGAGGGCGACGGCGATGCCGAGGTTGACGTCCTCGTGGTAGACGATCTCCTCGCCCTCGACCGATGCGTTGAGGACCGGGTGCCGGGCCAGCGCCGCGACCGTCTCGGCGGCGACGAAGGCGAGGTAGGTGAGGTTGACCCCGCGCCGGGCCATCGCCTCGCGCAGCTCCCGCCGCCGGGCGACGACGCGGCTGAAGTCGACCTCGACCACGGTCGTGCAGTGGGCCGCGCCGCGGCGGCTGGCGACCATGTGGCGGGCGATCTGCCGCCGCATCGGCGACATCGGCTCGCGGTGGCTCGGGCCGAGCAGCTCGGCGGGCTCGGCGGCGGGGGAAGCCGCGGCGGCGCGCTCGGGCGCGGGCTCCAACGCGGGCTCCCGCTCGGGCGTCGGCTCGGGCTCGGGGTGCTCGATGAAGGCGAGCAGGTCCGCCTTGCGAACCCGGCCGCCGACGCCGTGCCCCTCGACCCGCTCGAGCTCGACCCCGTGCTCGGCGGCGATCCGCCGCACCACCGGCGAGTAGAAGCCGGAGCGGTCGAGCTCCGGCGCGGGCGGCTCCGCCGCGACCGGCGGCGGCGACTCCTGCGGATGGGCCTGGCCGGGGCGGGCGGCGCCGTCGAGCACGGCCAGGACCGCGCCGACCGCCACCGTCTCGCCGGGCTCGACCAGGATCCGCGCCAGCCGGCCGGCGGTCGGGGCCGGGATCTCGACGTCGACCTTGTCGGTGCTGACGTCGCAGATCGGCTCGTCGGCCTCGACCCAGTCGCCCGGGCGCTTGCGCCACTCGACGATCGTGCCCTCGGCGACCGAGATCCCCATCTGCGGCATCGCGACCTCGACCAGGGCCGCCTCGGCTGGCCGCTCAGTAGGCGAGGAGCTCACGGCAGGCCTCCTTCATCTGCTCGAGCTGGGGCAGGACCGCCTGCTCCAGCGGCGGGCTGAACGGGATCGGGACGTCGGGCGCGGTGAGGCGGCGGATCGGCGCATCGAGGTCCTCGAACGCCTCCTCGCCGATCAGCGCCGCGACCTCGGCGCCGGCGCCGCAGGCGCGGGTCGCCTCGTGGGCGATCAGCACCTTGCCGGTCTTGCGGGCGCTGGCGAGGATCGCCTCGCGGTCGAGCGGGCAGAGGCTGCGGAGGTCGAGCACCTCGATCTCCTCGCCGAGCTGCTCGGCCGCCGCCAGCGCCAGGTGGACGGCGGAGCCGTAGGCGACGACGGTCAGCTCGGCGCCCTCGCGGGCGACCCGGGCCTTGCCGATCGGCACCGTGTACTCGCCCTCCGGGACCTCGCCGCGGACGTGGCGGTAGAGGCCCTTGTGCTCGAGGAAGCAGACCGGGTTGGGGTCGCGGATCGCGCTCGCCAGCAGGCCCTTGGCATCCGCCGCGGTGGCCGGGGCGAGCACCTTCAGCCCGGGCGCCTGCAGGAACCAGGCCTCGGGGTTCTGGGAGTGGAAGGGGCCGCCGGAGAAGCCGCCGCCCGAGGGCAGCCGCACGACCATCGGCACCGCCACCCCCTGACGGTAGTGGAGCTTGGCGGCGACGTTGACGAGCTGGTCGAAGCCGCAGGCGACGAAGTCGGCGAACTGCATCTCGCAGACCGGGCGCATGCCCTCGATCGCGGCGCCGGTGGCGGCGCCGATGATCGCGTTCTCGGCCAGCGGCGCATCGAGCACGCGGTCGGCCCCGAACTCCTCGGCGAGGCCGGCGGTCACCTTGAAGGCGCCGCCGAAGGCGCCGATGTCCTCGCCGAGGCAGAAGACCGAGTCGTCGCGGCGCATCTCGGTCCGCAGCGCGTCCGAGATCGCCTCGAGGTAGGTGAGCTCGGCCATCACGCCGCCCTCCTGGCGCCGTCGGCGCCGGTCTCGGCCCAGCGCGACCAGGGCGCGGCGCCGTCGCCCAGCGGCTGCCAGCGCTCGGCGAAGACGCCCTCGCCGGCGACCTCGGGCTCGGGCGGCGGCGAGGCCAGCGCCCGCTCGGCGCACTCGGCGACGTAGGAACGGACCTCGGCGCGAACGTCGCTCACCTCGGACTCCTCGAACCCCAGCTCGGCGACCAGCCGCGCGGCGTAGCCGTCGATCGGGTCGCGCCGCTCCCACTCCTCGCGCAGCGCCGCCGGCACGTAGCTCATGTCGTCGTGGGCGCCGTGGCCGTGCATCCGCATCGTCTCGCAGCCGATCAGGGTCGGGCCGCCTCCCTCGCGGGCGCGTTCGGCGGCGGCCGCGGTCGCCGTGAACACGGCCTCGACGTCGTTGCCGTCGACGCCGACCCCGGGAAAGCCGTAGCCGGACGCCCGCTCGACCGGGTCGACCGCGAACTCGAGCTGGTTCGGGGTCGAGTAGGCGAAGCGGTTGTTCTCGAGCACGAAGACGACCGGGAGGCGGTGGATCCCGGCGAAGTTCATCGCCTCGTGCCATTGGCCGTTGGCGGTCGAGCCCTCGCCGAAGAAGGTCAGCGCCACCCGCGGCTCGCCCCGCATCTTGAAGGCGAGCGCGATCCCGTTGGCGACCGGCGCCATGTCGGGCAGCATCGAGACCATCCCGACGCAGCCCAGGGCACGGTCGCCGAAGTGCATGTTGCCGTCCTTGCCGCCGGTCACCCCGCCGGCCCGCCCCATGTAGTTGGCGAGGTAGCGGTCCGGGGTGACGCCCCGGACGAAGTGGGCGCCGAGGTCGCGGTGCAGGATGCAGAGCCGGTCGCGCGGCCCGAGCGCGAACGCCGCCCCGACTGAGATCGCCTCCTCGCCGCGGCCGTCGTAGAAGGATCCGGGCACCTTGCCCTGCTTGTAGAGGGCCAGCCCGCGCTCCTCGGCGGCCCGCATCATCTCCATCAACCGCAGCAGCTGCACCCGGTCCCCGCGGGTCAGCAACCCGCGGTCGAGTGCGACAGTGGCATCACCCACCGCGCTCGCGTCGCTGAGCCTCATCTCTCATCGCCTCTCGGTTCACGCCTGGCTTTGGGATCGCCTCCGCCGGGCGGCTTTGCCGCGGCCCCGGGATCACCGGCGCGCCGCGCCTCTGGCGAGGAAGTCGAGGGATCCCCTCTCCTTCCCTATGTGTCAATTGCATCTTACGCCCCGCGGCGGCCAGCCTGGGGCGCCGGTGGAGCATTCGCCTGGCATCGCAGCGTCAACGCTCCAGCGATGCGGCGACGGGGAAGGTGAGGGCGCCGACCAGAGCGCGGCTGCCGGCCGGCATCTCCCGCTGCCACTCATCGTCGGGGCGGATCCGGACCTCGCCGCGGCGGAAGCGGTTGGGGTTGCCGGCGGCGGTGTGCTCGGCGCCGAGCTGGACCGTGTGCCCGGCCGAAACCGGGTTTGCCCGCCCCTCCTCGCCGAGGAAGCGCAGCACCTCCTCCACCGCCGCCGCCGGCTCGGCGGCGAAGTCGGCGTAGCGGAGGTTGGCGTAGCGGGCGCCGGTCGGCCGGTGCAGCCCCGTCAGGGCGTTGATCAGGCTCCACTCGGTGCTGGTCCGGAGCAGGCTGTAGCGGTCCATCTCGCCGCCGTTGCCGGGGTTGAACTTGCGCCGCTGCCAGGAGTAGGCGACGGCGCGGCTGTCGCGCACGAGGTGGAGGACGTAGGGCTCGATGGGGTGACCGAGGCCGCGCAGCGCGTAGCCGTGGGAGACGTCCTTGGAGGAGTCGATCAGGACCTCGGCGCCGGACTCGGCGGCGATCGCGACGTACAGCGAGCGCAGGACCTCGCGGTAGCGCTCGACCGCGTGCCGCTGGCGCCGGGTCCCGAGGCCCCAGCCGAGCTGCGGGATCAGCCACCAGCGGTCGATCCGGCGCTTGCGGGCGGCGAGCTGGCGCAGCTCCTGGTCGCGGCGGGCACCGAAGGCGCGGATCGTCACCGCCCGCCAGAACTCGCACTCGAGGAACGGCTCGCCGCAGCCGCAGCGGCGGTTCTCCAGGTAGCCCTCCTGGAAGACGTGGCGCAGCTCGCCGACCGAGACGAAGCCGGGGACCTGGCCGAGGACGCGGTCGAGCAGGGTGCTGCCGCTGCGGCCGTAGCCGCCGATGAACAGCACCTTCTGCGATTCCCCACTCATTCGGCTACCTCCCTTGTAGGCCTCGGATCGAGACATGGATGCCGAGCGCGGCGAGGTCGCCGGGCCCCACCGCGACTGCCCTCGTCGTTTGTCACCCTCTGGGTGACAAACGACGAGGGCGCTGCTGCTCCGGGGGTCAGGGTTGGCACGCCAGCGGCCCCTTCGGTCCCAGCGACTCGCGGCCGAGCGCGAGCAGGGCGGCCCCGTAGTAGGTGGATTCGGCCTGCTCGGCGGCTTCGGCGCGGACGAGCAGGGCGCCGGCGTCGGCGGGCCGCCCGGCCGCCCGGCTCGCTGCCGCGGCGGCGACGAAGAACGGGGCTCCCGCCGCCGCCCCGCGCGGTTCGCCTCCGAGCGAGTATTCGGCGCTGGGCGAGCCGGCCGCCGCCTTGGCGAGGAAGGGAGCGGAGCGGGCGGCCAGTTCGCGGTCGCCGGCTTCGCAGCCGGCCGCCTGCCAGAGCGGCACCCGGACCGCGTCGAAGCCGAAGACCGCTTCGCCCGAGCCGCCCGGCGGCGGCGTCGGCCAAGCGGTGCCGCCGGCCCCCACCACCGCCCAGTCCGGCGCCAGCCCCGTCCTGCGGTTGGTCAGCTGGGAGAGGATCTGGCGGCTGCTCGCCTCGAGCTGGCCCCAGCGCGGGTCGCCCGAGGCGCGGCCCAGCGCCGCGAAGGCCGCCGGCGCGAAGTAACTCGGGTCGACGCGGGCGGGGACGCTGCGAGCCCAGTCGCCGGCGACGAGCACCGCCCGGCCGCCGATCGTCACCGTCTCGCGGGCGAGGATCGCCCGCCCCAGCGCCAGCCCCGCCGTGCGGTAGCCGCCGTTGCCGAACCGCTGCGCCGCCAGCAGCAGCGCCCAGGCGGCGTCGAGGTCGCCGTCGGCGGCGGAGCTGGGGTCGACGACGCGGCCGCCCTGCCAGTGCCAGGCGAGCAGCCCGTCCGGCTGCAGGAGGTTGGCGCGGGTCCAGCCCCAGATCCGGGCGAAGGTGGCGGCTTCGCCCTCGGCCGCCGCGACCAGCATCGCGTAGGCCTGCCCCTCGCTGACCGTATCGCCGCCCTGGTCGAGCCGCGCCACCCGGCCGTCGGCGGCGACGTAGCGCTGCAGGAACGACTGGGCCGCCGAGCGGGTCGGGCCGCTGGAGCCGAAGGCGCCGCAGGCCAGCAACACCGCGACGGCGGCGGCAGCGGTCGTCACCGCGGCGAGGGGGATCGCGCGGGCGCGGCTCATCGCGCCGCCTCGCCGACCGGCCGCGCCGGTTTCCGCCGCGGCCGCCGTGACGGCTCCGGCTCCGCTGCCTCGCTCTCCTCGGCCGCGGTGGTGCCGCCGCGGCTGAACGCCCAGCGGGCGCCGGCGACCAGCACCGTCACGTGCAGGAGCGCGAAGGCGACGTTATTGAGGGTGCTCGGCGAGCGCTGGTGGACCAGCCCCCAGGCCGAGGCGACGAGCAGCGCCGCGATCGCCAGCAGGGTCGGCGCCGCGGCCAGCGGCTGGCGCCGCCCCGCCCCCTGCTTCGGGGTGACGACGAAGCGCCCGGCGCGCCGGGTCAGGGCCGCCAGCGAGGCGAGGATGTGGATCCAGAAGCTGGCGGCGGCGAGGGCGAAGCCGCTGAACGTGTAGGCGCCGCGGCCGGCGACCGCGACCACGGTCAGCGCCGTGCAGAAGTAGGGCGCGAAGTGGATCAGGAACTGGTCGGCGGAGGCGGCGGCGA
>JAFDWC010000103.1 GCA_018268655.1 Actinomycetota bacterium | reverse complement strand
CCTCTTTTTCGCTTCGGAGCTCAAGCTCGGACGGCCGCTGCACTCCCCAGCGAAAAACCCAGCAAGCGGGGGGAGGCACCCCGTCCCCTTTGGCGGTTTTCTAGGGTCGGGGGCTGCGGCGGATGGGCGGTGGGGTTGCGGTGGATGGGCGGTGGGCCTGCGACAGGCGGGCCGGCGCTCCGCCATATCGGCCGCTGGCGCTGCCCTCAGCGCGCGCCGGAGGCAAGCTGGCGCCGCACCGCCGCTTCGAGCCCCTGGTTGTGGCGGGTGGTGGTGGAGCGGAGGCGAATCGGGATCGGGGCTGGGGCCGGGGCGCCGATCGGCTTCAAGCCCTGGAACAGCTTGAAGGTGAGGGCGACGCGGACACCGTCGCGGGCTAGGCAGCGGGGGCAGCTTTCGACCACGGGGGTGCGGCGGCCGAAGCTCGTGCCGCAGCGTTCGCAGGTGTACATGTGGGACCTCCGTAGGGGACCTGGTGGCTCCTCGAAAGTAGGTCATTGTGGCGAAAAGCACAAGGCTTGAGAGCCAGATTTATCGCTAGTAGCGGGGAATTCGGCGCAGGTGGCGGGAGTACGATTGGGCTGCCCGGAGGGGGAGACCAGGCGCCTCCCGCCGGGACGTCAGCGGTCGAGCGAGCCCCGGGCGAATCGCGGGGGGCCCCGTAACCCGACCGCCGCGGAGGTGCCGAATTCGCTCGCTCGCCGTCGCCATCGTCGCCTGCCTCGCGCTCGGCTGGCTGGGGATCGGCACCGCGCTGTCGTTCGACCCCAGCGTCGGCTCCGACGGCGGCACCGTGGTCGGCGCCGGCCACGAACCGGTCGGCTGCACGGCGCCGGCCGGGGCGGTGGTGAGCCGGGGCGAAAGCGGCGGCCGCGCGGTCGCGCTCAGCTTCGACGACGGCCCCAGCCCGACCCAGACATCGGCGATCCTCGCCGAGCTGATCCGCCTCCACGCCCACGCCACCTTCTTCGAGGAGGGGCGCCACGTCGCCGGCCGCGAAGCGCTGATGCGGCAGATCCTCGCCGCCGGCGACGAGATCGGCAACCACTCCTACCACCACCCCAGATACCCCGGCGACCGTGAGCTCGCCGCGACCGACCGCCGGATCCGCGCCGCCACCGGGTTCGAGCCCTGCCTCTTCCGCCCGCCCTACGGGCTGATCGGTCCCAGGGTCGAGGCGGCGGCGCGACGCAACGGCCTCGAGCTGGTGCTGTGGACGGTCGACTCCCAGGACGACCGCCACCCCGGCGTCGCCGCGATCCGCGCCAACGTCCTCGCCGGCGCCGTTCCCGGCGCGATCATCCTCATGCACGACGGCGGCCACCACCCGCAGACGGTGCGGGCGCTGCCGTCGCTGATCCGCGGTCTCCGCGCCCGCGGCTTTCGCTTCCTCACCGTCACCGAGCTGCTCGGCGGCCAGATGCTCTACGCGCACGGCGGCGGCGCGTGAGGGTGGGGACGCCGCCGCGCCGGCGGGCGCCCGCCGGCCCCGGCTAGGCGATGGCGGCGACCGGCCCGAGCTTCGGCAGCTACGCCGCCGGCGTCGCCCTGCTGGTCGCGATGCTGGCGGCGCTCGGCAGCGGCGCCTACTGGTTGCGGCGGCTGCTCGCGCCGGCCTACGACGGTGCTCTCGCCCGGCTCGCCGAGCTCGTCCTGGCGCTGGCACTGCTGCTCCTCGGGCTCGAGCTGGTCGGCAGCTTCGGCGGCCTGCGGCCCGGCTGGATGCTCGCCGTCTGCGCCTTCCTCGGCGCCGCCGCCACCCTCGCCGGCCGGCGCTTCGCGCCGCCGCGCGGCCGGGGTCCGGCGCCGCCGCCGGTACCGGCCTGGGCGCTCGCGCTCGCCGTCGCGGTGGCCGTGGTCGCCGTCGCCCAGTGGGCGATGCCGAGCCAGCTCGACCTCGACCGCGGCATGTTCGGCGGCGACTCGACCTGGTACCACCTGCCGTTCGCGATCCACTTCGCCCAGTCGCACTCGACCTGGGGGCTGCTCTACACCGACCCGCTGAAGCTGACCGCCTGGTTCTACCCGGCGAGCTCGGAGCTGCTCGGCGCGGTCGGGATCGTCCTCTTCGGCAACGACTGGCTCTATCCGCTGCTCAACCTCGGCTGGCTCTGCACCGGCCTCCTCGCCGGCTACTGCCTGGGCCGGCCGCGCGGGGTCGGCCCGGCCTGCGCGGTGGCGGCGGCGATCGCCCTCGGCTGCGGCGTGCTGGTCGTCACCCAGGCCGGCGAAGCCCGCAACGACGAGATGGGGATCGCGCTGCTGCTCGCCTTCGCCGCCCTGCTCTACAACGGCTACCGCGACGGCGGCCGCGGGGCTCTGGCGCTGGCCGGCCTCGCCGCCGGCCTCGCGGTCTCGGTCAAGCTGACGATGCTGGCGCCGGTCACGGTGGCCGGGGCGGTGGCGCTGGTGGCGATCGCCCGGCGGCGACGGCACGGCGGCCCGCTCGGGGCGCTGGCGGCGCTCGCCGCCGCCGCCCTCGCCGGCGGCTACTGGTACCTGCGCAACCTCGTCCACAGCGGCAACCCGGTCCCCGAGGTCCACCGGGTCGGCCCGATCGAACTGCCCCATCCGCGGCAGATGAACCTCTACCCGCGACCGCCTCGCAGCGTCGCCGACTACCTCGGCGACGGCCACGTCCTCCACGCCTGGTTCTTCCCGGGGTTGGCAGAGGCGCTGGGGCCGCTGTGGCCGGTGGTGCTGTTGCTGGCCCTGGTCGGCGCGGTCTGGGCGGTGATGGGGAGCCGCGAGGCGATCGCCGCCGCGCTCGGCCTCGCCGCGATCGCGACCGCCGTGGTCTACCTGTTCACGCCGCTGACCGCCGCCGGCCCACCCGGCGAACCGGCGGGCTTCTTCACCAACACCCGCTACCTGCTCCCCGGAGTCGCCCTCGGGCTGGTGCTGCTGCCGCTGGCGGCGCCGCTGCGGGGCGGGAGCCGGCGGCGAGCGGCGACGCTGCTGGTGCTGGCGGCGCTGTTCGCCGTCGGCGCCGTCAGCGGCCCCGGCTGGGAAGCGCGGTTCGTTCCCGGCGCCGCCCTCCTCGCCGCCACGCTGGTCGTCTCCCCGGCGCTCGTCGCGCTGGCGCCGCGGCTGCCGCCGCCGCGGCTGTCGGGGCCGCTGCGCGGCCGCGCAGCGCCGTTCGCCGCCGCCGTCCTCGCCGCCTGCCTGTTGCTTTCGGCGCTGGCACTCGGGCACGGGGTCGAGGGCCGGTACCTGCGCCGCCACTACTCGCTGGCGACCCTGCGCTCCCAGCAGCGCGGCGGCCCGGTCCGGACCCTGGCCTGGGCCCGCGACGTCCGCGACAGCCGGATCGGCATCGCCGGCGCCGGCGAGATCTTCTTCGTCCAGGCGATCTTCGCCGGCGCCGATGACTCCAACACCGTCCGCTACATCGGCCAGCCGCTGCCGCACGGTGGCTTCCGGGTGGCGCCGAGCTGCCCTGCCTTCCGCCGCCTCGTCAACCGCGCCCGCCTCGACTTCCTCGTCGTCACCGAGTTCGGCGACAACGCGCCGAACCGCCACCGCTACCCGTTGCGGGAATGGCTGGCCGGTGACCCGGCGCTGGAGCTGCTGCGGACCGAGAAGGGCTACCCGCAGACCGTCTACACCTACGGCGTCCGCGGCCGGCTCGACCCCTCGGGCTGCCGGGCCTGAGCGTCGCCCGCCTTCCAGGCCGCGTACTCGGCCGGCATGCAGACCGCGCAGGGACGGTAGCCGGCGGCGATCGCCGCCTCCTCGTCGCGGAAGAAGACGCGGTTCTTGACGTAGCCGCCGCGGGCGATCACCCGGGCGGCGCCGGGGCACTCGAGGCGGCCGTAGATGCGGGTGCTGCGGTTGCCGCCCAGGGTGCCGCGGAGGGCGCTCTCGTACGGCTTGCGGTCGGGGCCGAGCAGGGTCCAGGTGCGGCTCATCGGGTGCAGGGACTGTAGGCCCGCCGCCTCCGATCTCGCCCCGAACGGGCCGGGAGGTCCGAGAAACGAGGCGAGAAACCATGCAAAAAGCAGGACATTTGTCCTCCACCAAGGAAAATGTCGGTTGGACACGATAAAGTGCCGCGCCATTCAGAACCGGTAGCCGAATCCGGGGGCCCAAATCCCGGAGCGGGGGACCCGTTTCTTTGGGGCGAATCCGTCGATTTGACGGGAGCGCGGCTTCTTCAGCGCTAGCCCGACAGCTAACCCCGCAGGCCTGAGAAGGAGACGCGTTTGCGGAGGTTCGGAGCGAAGTTTCGGTGTGCGGTGGCGCTGGGTCTGGCGATCGCCTTGGCCTCACCGGCGACGGCGTTGGCCGCGGGCGGTGGCCTCTCGCCGACCACCAGCAGCGTCAGCGCCAAGGGAGCGCCGGCGACGCCGACCACCCCGACCCCCGAATCGACCGAATGCACCGCGGCCGGCGTCGGTACGACCGAAGTCACCTGCACCGCGGTCACTCCGGCGACGCTCCTGCTCGGCGTCGCCGCCCCGCCGGAAGCCGCCCCGCCGGCGGTGAAGGCGGCGATCGCCGCCGCCAACCGGATTCGCACCAAGCCCTACATCTGGGGCGGCGGCCACGGCCGCTGGTGGGACGCCGGCTACGACTGCTCGGGCGCGGTCAGCTATGCCCTCCACGGCGCCGGCCTGATCACGACCCCGATGGACTCCGGCGAAATGATGGGCTGGGGAGCACCAGGGCCCGGCCGCTGGATCACCATCTACGCCAACGCCGGCCACGCCTTCGCGATCATCGACGGCCTCCGCTGGGACACCGTCGGCGACTCGCATGGCACCGGGCCCCGTTGGCACCGAGCGATGGTCTCGACCGCGGGCTTCGTCGCCCGCCACCCCATCGGCTACTGAGCCCCGGCGCTCGGTGCGCTGCCGGATCCATCCCCAGCGGGGTGGGGCGGGAGTCGCCTACGCTGAGGCCGTGATCCCCGTCTTCGACGGCCACAACGACACGCTCACGAGCGAGGGCCGCGGGGGGATCGGCGCCGGTCGCGCCGACGGCCACCTCGATCTGCCGCGGATGCGCGCCGGCGGGATGCGCGGCGGGATCTTCGCCGTCTTCACCCCCTCGCCGGGCGAAGATGAGGGGCCGCTCAAGCTCGCCGCCGGCGCCGCCGGCGCCTTCGCGAAGCCGCTGGCGGCGCCGGTTCCGCACCCGGTCGCCGCCGCCGACGCAACCGCCGCGGCGGGGCGGCTGGCGCGGCTCGAGCGGGAAGGGCTGCTGACGGTGGCGCGGGAGATCGGCGACGTCGACGCCGCCTTCGCCGACCCGGCGGCGCCGCCGGTGGCGGTGCTGCACCTCGAGGGGGCGGAGGCGATCGACTCGGGGCTGGAGGCGCTCGAGCATTGGCACGCGGCGGGCCTGCGCTCGCTCGGCCCGGTCTGGAGCCGGGCCAACGCCTTCGCCACCGGCGTCCAGTTCGCCTTCCCCTCCTCACCCGACATCGGCCCCGGCCTGACCGCGGCCGGACGGGCGCTGGTCGGCGCCTGTGCCGAGCTCGGGATTCTGGTCGACCTCAGCCACCTCAACGAGGCCGGCTTCTGGGACGTGGCCGGGCTCGAAGCGGGGCCGCTGGTCGCCAGCCACTCCGGCGCCCACGCGGTCGCCGCCGCCTCGCGCAACCTCACCGACGCCCAGCTCGACGCGATCGCCGCCAGCGACGGCCTGGTCGGGATCGTCTTCGCCGCCCCCTTCCTGCGGCCCGACTTCGCCGACGACCCGGCGACGCCGCTGGCGCTGATCGTCGAGCACGCGCGCTACGTCGCCGACCGGATCGGCAGCCGCCACGTCGCCCTCGGCTCCGACTTCGACGGGGCGACGATCCCGGCCGAGCTCGGCGACGTCGCCGGCCTGCCGAAGCTGCTCGAGGCGCTCGCCGCCGCCGGCTTCGACGCCGAGCAGCTGGCTGACGTCGGCTGGCGCAACTGGCGTCGCGTCCTCGACGCCTGGTGGCGATGAGCCGCCGCGCCCGAGTGGCCGGCCCGAGCTTCGTCTGGCGATGACCGGCAGCGAGCCGCGCTTCTACGCGATCAAGGACGCGCTGCGGGTGGCGCTGGTGATGCCGGTCTCCTTCGCCCTGGCCCTGCACGTCTTCGACTCGCGGGCGATGGCGCTGTTCGCCTCCTTCGGCCCGATGGCGCTGCTCGTCTTCGTCCAGTTCGGCGGCAGATGGAGGACCCGGCTGCTCGCCTACACGCTGCTGGCGCTCGGCGGCGCCGGGCTGATTGCGCTCGGCACCCTCTGCTCGCGCACGCCCTGGCTGGCGACCGCCGTGATGGCCGTGGTCGGCTTCGGGATCATCTTCGCCGGCGTCTTCGACGAGTACGTGGCGGCCGCCCAGCGCGGCGCGATCCTCGCCTTCGTGCTGGCGGTGATGGTCCCCGCCGACCCGGCGGCGATCGCGCCGCGGGTCGCCGGCTGGGGCCTCGCCGCCGCGCTCTCGATCGCCGCCGTGCTCCTGCTCTGGCCGCGACGGGCGCCCGGGGCCGTGCGCGGTGCCGCCGGGGTGGCGGCGCTGCGGCTCGCCGACCTCGCCGAGCTGGCCGCTGCCGGCGGCGACGCCACCGCGGTGGCGGCGGCCCACGAGGAGGTGAAAGACGCGATCCGCGAGGCCCGGCGGCGCTTCGTCTCGCTGCCCCACCGGCCCAGCGGCAACGGCGGCCGGATCGCCGCCCTGGCGCGGACGATCGACCACATGAGCTGGCTGCGACCGCTGGCGGCGCGGGCGACCGGCTCCGACCTGCTGCTCGGGATCGCCGCCGAGCGGACCGAGATCGAGCGCCAGGTGCCGCTGGTGCTGCGCCAGATCGGCGCCCGCCTGCAGGGGGCGCCGGCCGCCGCCGGGCCCCGGCCGGCGGAGCTGCGGGCGGCCCACCAGCGGCTCGGCGGGCGGGTGGTCGAGCGCTTCGAGCGGCTGCCGGCGGACGCCGACGAGTCGGCGCTGAGCGCCGATCTCGACGAGGCCTACCGGCTGCGCCAGCTCGCCTTCGGAACGCTGCAGCTGGCCGCCGACGCCGCCGTCACCTGCGGCGACAGCGCTCCAGGCGAGGGCCGCAAGCGGGCCCGCGCCCGGGTCGCCGAGACCGGCCGCCAGGCCCGCGCCCACGCGACGATGCGCTCGGTCTGGCTGCGCAACAGCGTCCGCGGCGCGGTCGGCCTCGCCGCCGCCGTCCTCGTCGCCCAGCTGACCGACCTCCAGAACGGGTTCTGGGTGGTGCTGGGCACGATCTCGGTCCTCCGCTCGAGCGCCCTCGCGACCGGGACGACGATCGTCCTCGGCCTGCTCGGGACGCTCGCCGGGATCGTCCTCGGCGGCCTCCTGATCGCCGCCGTCGGGACCGAGCCGGCGGTGCTCTGGCCGCTGCTCCCGCTCGCCGTCTTCCTCGCCGCCTACGCGATGCGCGCCGTCTCCTTCGCCGCCGGCCAGGCCGCCTTCTCCTTCGTCGTCCTCGTTCTCTTCAACCTGATCAACCCGGTCGGCTGGGAGGTCGGGCTGATCCGCGTCCAGGACGTCGCGATCGGCGCCGGCATCAGCCTCCTGACCGGGCTGCTGATCTGGCCGCGCGGCGCCACCGCGGTGATGCGCCAGGCGCTCGCCAGCGCCTACGAGGACGCCGCCGCCTCGCTCGAGGCGACGGTCCGGGCGCTGCTCGGCGGCGCCGACGCGGTTCGCCTCGCCAGCCTTCGCGCCTTCGAGTCGGCGCAACAGCTCGACGCCACCCTGCGCGCCTACCTCTCAGAGCAGAGCGCCGGCCGCGGGGGCGTCGAGGACCTCGGCCTGCTCGCCGCCGGCGCCACCCGGCTGCGGCGGATCGCCCGCCTCGTCACCAGTGCCCAGGTGCTGGCCCGGCTGCGGCCGGTCGACGCCGAGCTGCCGCGGGTGGCGGCGGCGCGCGACGCGCTCGAGGATGAGCTGGACGCGCGCTGCGCCTGGTTCCGGGCTCTGGCGCTGGCGATCGCCGATGCCGAGCCGGCGCCGCGGCCCGAGGAGGAGCCGCCGACCGCCGCCGCGGCCCGCGAGGTGGTGCTCGAACGCGCCGCCGGCGAGGAGGGTGTGCCGCCGGGGCTGGCGATCGCCTGGGCCCGCCGCCACCTCGAGCTGCTGCGCGAGTTGGAGCCGCCCCTGGCCGGCGCCGCCGACGCGATCGGCTGACCCGCCCCGGCCTCGGGCTGACGGGAACGGTCCGGGGCAGGATTCAAGTCCGCGGCCGGCCCTGCCGATTGGCTGGACGCATGTCCTACTTCCGCTCGAGGTCGCTCGCTCTCAAGGCCCGCCTGGCGCTGCTCGCCGCCCTCGCGGTGGCCGTGGCGCTGGGACTGGCCGCCTGCGGCGGCTCCTCCGGTGGCGGCTCGACGGCAGAAGGCGGCGAAGGCGGCACCCTGAAGGCGACGATCGCCTCCTTCCCGGACTACCTCGACCCCGGCCTCGGCCTCTCGGTCGAAAGCCTCAACTCCTTCTACAACACCTACATCCCGCTGCTCACCTACGCCCACGCCGACGGCAAGGCGGGCGGCAGGGTCGTCCCCGGGCTGGCGAAGACGATGCCGAAGGTCAGCGACGGCGGCCGCACCTACGAGCTCCAGCTCCAGAGCGGGCTGCGCTACTCGAACGGCGAACCGGTCAAGGCCTCCGACTTCCGGGCCGCGATCGAACGCGTCTTCCGGCTCAACTCGCCGGGCTCGCCCTTCTACGAAGACATCGTCGGCGCCGCCCGCTTCGCCAAGACCAAGGAAGGCGGCATCGCCGGGATCGAAGCCGACGATAGGACCGGGGCGATCACGATCCACCTGGTGAAGCCGCGCGGCACCTTCGAGAACGAGCTGGCGCTGCCGACGGCCGCTCCACTGCCGGCTCAGACCCCGGCCGAAGACCTGACCACCCACCCGCCGCCCGCCACCGGCCCCTACGTGATCACCAAGTCGCAGCCAGGGCGCGGCTGGGAGCTCGAGCGCAACCAGCAGTGGGCGAAGACCAACGCCAAGCTGGTGCCGGACGTCCCCAGCGGCCACGTCGACAAGATCGAATTCAAGGTCCTCCGCAACCAGTCGACCCAGGTCAGCGACGTCGAATCGGGGCGCTTCGACTGGATGTTCAACGCGCCACCGGCCGAACGCTACGCCGCGGTCAAGGAAAAGTTCGAAGGCACCCAGTTCAAGGTCAACCCGGCCCCCGGCACCTACTTCTTCTGGCTCAACACGACCCAGGCCCCGTTCAACGACGTCGCCGTGCGGCGGGCGGTCCAGTACGCGGTCGACGCGCGGGCGCTGGAACGGATCTACGCCGGCCAGCTGCTCGGGACCCAGCAGGTGCTGCCGCCGGGGATGCCCGGCTACGAGCAGCTCGCCCTCTACCCCCACAGCCTCGCCAAGGCGAAGGAAATGATCGCGGCGGCGAACCCCAGCGACCGCTCGATCACGGTCTGGGGCGACAACGAAAGCCCCAACAACGAAGCGGTCGAATACTACGGCGGGGTGCTGGAAGAACTCGGCTTCGAAGTGAAGCTGAAGATCATCAACTCCGACAACTACTTCCCGGTGATCGGCAACGACTCGACCCCCGACCTCGACACCGGCTTCGCCAACTGGTTCGCCGAATACCCGAACCCGAACGCCTTCTTCGAGCCGATGCTGACCGAAGGGGCGCTGGCCCCGACCAACGCCACCAACCTCGCCCGCTTCGCCGACCCGAAGATCAGCGCCAAGATCGAACGGCTGGCGACCGAACCGCTCGGCCCGCAGCAGGAACGCGAATACACCGAGGTCGACCGGGAAGTGATGGAGGAAGCGCCGCTCGTCCCCTACGGGAACGCGACCGCGCCGACCTTCGTCTCCAGCGCGATCGACCTCGAAAAGGTCCTCTTCAACCCGACCTTCAGCCAGGATCTCACCAGCTTCCAGTTCAAGTGAGCGCAGCGGCCCCTCAGGTCGCGGCCGCGCGCGCCCCGGCGGCCCCGATCGCCCGCGCCATCGCCGTGATCGCGGCCAGGCTCGAAGCGGTCCGCACCGAGCCGATCCCGGCCCGCTCGGCCCGGGCCGGGTCGAGCGCGTTGACTCCGGCGATCAGGTGCAGGGGCCTGCCGGCGGCGGCGCAGAGCTCGGCGATGGTCCCGACCGCCTTGCCATCGAGGCTCTGCTGATCGAGCTTGCCCTCGCCGGAGACGACCGCGTCGGCGGCGCGCAGCCGCCGCGAGAAGTCGGCCCGCCGCAGGACGAACAGCGCCCCCGGCCGCAGCCGCGCCCCGAGCGCCCCGTAGAGCCCGCCCGAGAGGC
>JAFDWC010000102.1 GCA_018268655.1 Actinomycetota bacterium | reverse complement strand
AAGACGTGCTTGTCGTCTTCGAGGATCACGAACTTGTTCTTTTCCGCCGACAGCTGCGGGTCGGTGGTGAAGAGGATCGAGAGGTCCGCCTGGTGGTTTTCCAGCACCTTGTAGCGGAGGCTGATGTCGACCGGTTTGAACTGCTTGAACTTGAGCCCGTACAGCTTTTCCAGCCCGGCCAGGCAGTCGATCCGCTCGCGGCACTCGGGCGACCCGTAGAGGGTCAGTTTTTCGGAGACGCCTTCGAGGTCGGAGACGGTCTTGAGCCCGTATTTTTCCGCCGTCGATTTCAGCGTCCCGACCGCGTTGGCGCTGGCGAACGGGGTCGGTGCGAAGGCCACCAGGCCCTTCTTTTCGAATTCGGCGTTGGCCTTTTCCCAGGCTTCGGTGGCGTCCGAGGGAACTTCTTCCGGTTCGAGGCCGAAGAACGAGGTGAGCGCGGTCGAGGCGTACTCCGGGTAGCCGGAGACGGCGCCCGTTTCGACCGCTTTCAGCGCCACGGTTTCGGAGCCGAGGCTGAGGTCGCTGGTCGCCTTGTAGCCGGCCGCGGCGAGCGCCTGCGCGTAGATTTCCCCGAGGATTTCCTGTTCGGGGAAGTTCTTCGAGCCGATCTTCAGGCTGACCTTGGCGTTGGCCGGGTTGGACTTGATCGCTTCGCCGCCGCTGACTTCTTCTTCGCCCCCGCTGGTTTCTTCAGTCGTCGTTTCGGCGGTCGTTTCTTCGCTGGTGGTGGAGCTGGAGCTGCTGCCGCAGGCGGAGAAGCCGACGGCCAGGGCCAGCGCCGCCACCAGCATCGCCAGTGCCGTCAGCGGCTTCGTCTTGTTGAACCTCACTGTGGTGCCTCCTCTTTTCTGTTGGACAAAGTGGTGAAGGTCAGGCGCTCGCCTGCTGCAGCTTCAGGCCCTTGGAGGTGAGCCGGCGCTGCAGCGCCGCGAGGCCGAACTCGAAGATCAGCGCCAGGACCGCGGTGCAGATCGCCCCGGCGAGGACCCCGTCGGAGCCGTAAACGTTTTCGTTGAGGATGAATTCGCCGAGGGTGAGGACGCCGACCAGCGGCGCGATCGTCGCCGTGGCGACGATGTTGACGCTGGCGCCGCGGACTCCCTGCATGATGCTCGGCACCGCCAGCGGCAGCTCGACCTTGCGCAGGATCTGGAACTCGGTCATGCCCGCGCCGCGGGCGGCGTCGACGCTGGCACGGTCGACCTGGCGGATGCCGACGAAGGTGTTGGTGAGGATCGGGGCGATCCCGAGGGCGGCGAGGACGAGGACGAGGGTCAGGGTCCCGACCCCGATCACCACCGCGACCAGGGCGATCAGCGCCAGCTCGGGGACCGCGCGGCCGGCGTTGCCGATCCCGACCGCCAGCAGCTCCCCGACGCCTCGGTGGCCGAAGTAGAGCCCGATCGGGAGCGCGATCAGGAGCGCCAGCAGCAGCGCCAGGATCGAGACCTGGACCTGGGTGGCGGCGAGTTCGAGCACCTGTTCGATGCCGCCGACCTTCTTGCCGCCGGTGACGTTCGAGGCCTGTTCGCTGAAGATGAATTCGAAGGCGCCGCCGAAGGAGTAGGCGGCAGGGGGGAGGAGGGAGGCGAGCCCGCTCATACGACGCGCACCCGTCGCCACGGCGTCAGCAGCCGCTGGATCGTCAGCAGGATGAGGTCGAAGAAGAGCCCCATCGCGATCACGATCACCATCGCGATCACGATCGCGGTCGGGAAGGTGAGGTTCGCTTCGCCGAGGATCTGGGTGCCGAGCCCGCCGCCGCCGGCGAAGACCGCAAGGGTCGCGATCGCCACCGTGCTGACGGTCGCCACCCGCAGCCCGGCGATGATCTCGGGCACCGCCATCGGCACCTCGACCTTCCAGAGGATCTGGCGCGAGGTCAGGCCCATGCCGCGGGCGGCGTCTTTGACCGGGCCCGGGACGTTGTCGAGGCCGAGCACGACGTTGCGGTAGATGATCTGCAGGGTGTAGGCGGTGAGGGCGATGATCGCCGTTTCCCTGCCGCGCCCGGTGATCGGCAGCAGCAGCAGGAAGAGCGCGATGCTGGGGATCGCGAAGAGGATGCCGGTGCCGGCCAGGAGCGGGGGCCGCAGCCAGCGGACGCGGTGGGCGAGCAGGCCCAGCGCGAAGGCGATCACGAAGCCGGCGATGACCGAGATCACGACCAGCTCGGCCTGCTGCAGGGTCGGCGTCCCGTAGCGGTCGATGTGTTCGGTCGCCCAGTCCCAGCAGAAGAGGTGGCTGGTCCGCGCCTGGCATGGGAGGTTGCCTTCGGTCCGTTCTTTGAAGAAGCCTTCGCCTACTTCGCCGATCGCCGCCAGCGACGGGTGGACGAGGCCGCTCAGGCCCCCGAGCGCGCTCATTTCGGCCGCTCCACGGCTTCCAGCTCGTCCTGCTTGGCCCCCGGCGAGGCGAGGAACTCGGAGATGATCTCGACCGAGAGGATCCCAGCGACGGCGCCGGCGCCGTCGACCACGGCGGCGTACTGGACCCCGGCCTGGAGCAGGTCGGCGAGGGCGTCGCGCATGACGTCGTCGAGTTCGAGCACCGGCCCGAGCGGTGAGTCGGCGCGCTCGGGGACGGTCTCGGCGCGGAGGTCGCGCTCGGAGAGCCAGCCCAGCGGCCGCCGGGCGGCGTCGACCAGAAGCGGGTAGCGGACTTCGACCTCGGGCGAGTCGAGCTTCGCCCGGACCGCGGCGGTCGGCTCGCCGGCGGTGGCGAGCGGCGCCACCCAGAGGGAGATGTCGCGGACCCGCATCAGGGCGAGGCGCTTCAGCGCCCGGTCGGCGCCGACGAAGTCCTCGACGAACTCGGTCGCCGGCTCCATCAGCAGCTCGGCCGGGGTCGCGAACTGCTCGACCCGGCCCTGTTCGCGCATCACCGCGATCCGGTCACCCATCTTGATCGCCTCGTCGATGTCGTGGGTGACGAAGAGGATCGTCTTGCGGATCTCCGCCTGGAGGCGGAGGAACTCGTTCTGGAGGCGCTCGCGGTTGATCGGGTCGATCGCGCCGAAGGGCTCGTCCATCAGCATCACCGGCGGGTCGACGGCGAGCGCGCGGGCGACCCCGACCCGCTGCTGCTGGCCGCCGGAGAGCTGCGCCGGGAAGCGGTCGGCGAGCTCGGGGTCGAGCCGGATCAGCTCCAGCAGCTCGGCGGTGCGGGCGCGGATCCGCTCCCGTGGCCAGCCGAGCAGGGTGGGGACGGTGGCGATGTTCTGGGCGATCGTGCGGTGCGGGAACAGCCCGACCTGCTGGATCACGTAGCCGATTTCGCGCCGCAGCTTGGCCGGGTCGCGGTCGCGGACCGAGTGGCCGCCGATCCTAATCTCGCCGGAGGTCATCTCGACGGTGCGGTTGACCATCCGCATCGCGGTCGTCTTGCCGCAGCCGGAGGGGCCGACCAGGATGCAGATCTCGCCCGCGGCGACCTCCAGGGTCAGCTTGTCGACCGCGGGCTCGGCCGATCCCTCGTAGCGCTTCGTGACGTTCTCGTAGGAGACCGACGAAGCTCCGGCGTGGGGCTGGGACTGGCTGTCGGGGGCGGCATCTCCCGTCGGCACGTGCGGTCGAGCCTATACCCCGGGGTGGCTGTGCTTATCGCGCAGTGCCAAACCGGCGGGGTCAGAGGCCGAGGCGGCGAGCGCGCTCGCGGGCGTGGGCGACGATCTCCTCCAGCCCCGGGACCTCGCCGCCTCTCATCAGCACCCGGCCGGCGACGACGGTGGTGTCGACGACGGCGCCGCTGGCGGCGTAGACCAGGTTCGAGGCGAGCTCGCCGATCGCCAGCTCGGGGTGGTCGCCGCGCAGCAGCAGGAAGTCGGCCTCGGCGCCGGCCGCGAGCGGCTCCGCCGCGGCCCCGAGCAGCGGCGCCCGGGTGCCGGTCGCCACCGCCCAGGCGTCGGCCGCGGCGATCGCGGTCGGGTCGGCGGCCGCGTGCTTCTGGGCGAGCGCGAACAGCTTCAGGTCGGCGAGCAGGTCGAGCGAGTCGTTGGAGCCGGCGCCGTCGGTGCCGAGGCCGATCGCGACCCCGGCCTCCCGCGCCCCGGGGTAGGGGAAGACGGCGCCGACCGCGAGCTTCATGTTCGCCGCCGGGTTGGTGACGACGGTGGCGCCGCGCTCGGCGAGGAGGTCGAGCTCGGCGGGGTCGAGCCAGACGCCGTGGGCGAGCAGCGTCCGCTCTCCGAGCATGCCGAGCCGGTCGAGGTAGGCCGCCGGGCGCTCGCCGTGCGCGGCGACGCAGTCCTGGACCTCCTGGCTGGTCTCGGCGAGGTGGATGTGGATCGGCACCCCGCGTTCGGCGGCGAGCCCGGCGATCCAGCGCAGCGAGCCCTCGCTGACCGTGTAGATCGCGTGCGGGGCGAGAGCCGGGGAGATCGCCGGGCCGAGCCCGGCGAGGTGGTCGAGGCTGCACAGCGCCGCCTCGCGCATCCCGGCCCCGTCGCCGTCGAGGTCGATCAGCGGCGCCCCGATCCTCGCCCGCAGGCCGGCGTCGGCGACCGCGCGGGCGGTCGCCTCGGGGTGCCAGTACATGTCCCAGAAACGGGTGGTGCCGCTGCGGGTCATCTCCGCGCAGGCGAGGCGCGCGCCCCAGTAGACGTCCTCGGCTTCGAGCCTCGCCTCGACCGGCCAGATCCGCTCGCGCAGCCAGGGCATCAGCGGCAGGTCGCCGCCGGAGCCGCGGAAGAGGGTCATCGCGGCGTGGGTGTGGCCGTTGACGAGCGGCGGCGAGAGCAGCAGGCCGGCGGCGTCGAGGACCTCGTCGCCGGGCGCGGGGGAGACCGCTGGCCCGATCGCCTCGATCCTCCCGCCGACGCAGCGGAGCCCGACCCGCTCGTCGTCGAGCAGGGCACCGGTCACGGTCAGAGGCCGTCCGGCGCCCGCCGGCGTCACCGGCCCACCGCCCCCAGTCGCGGCAGCAGCGCTTCGAGGCCGTCGCGCAGGAGCGCGGCGTTGGCGGCGCGGTCGCGTTCGAGCGCGGCGACCGAGAGCTCGGCCGGGCCGAGCCCGTTGGCGAGGTTGTCGACCATGCAGAGCGCCGCGTAGGCGAGGCCGAGCTCGCGGGCGACGACGCACTCCGCCGCCACCGTCATCCCGACCACGTCGGCGTGGGCGGCCATCAGCCGGATCTCGGCCGGGGTCTCGAAGCGCGGCCCGATCGCCTGCCAGTAGACGCCGCCGTCGACCGGCTGCTGGCCGCCGGCCGCCCAGGCGGCGATCGCTTCCGCTCGCAGCTCGCGGTCGAAGCCGGGCGCGGTGTGGGCGCGGCCGTCCTCATAGATCGAGTGGTCGAGGTGGAGGGCGATGAAGTCGTCGGGGCAGACCAGGGTCCCGACCGGCAGCGTTGGTTTCAGCGAGCCGACCGAGGAGATCGCCAGCACCCGGTCGACGCCCTGCTCCCCCAACGGCCGCAGATTCGCCTCGTGGTCGATCCGGTGGGGGAGGACGTAGGGGTCGCCCCTGGTGCCGTGGCGCTGCACGATCGCTGCTCCGTGGGCCGCTGCCGCCGCCGCGATCTGCTCGCCCCCGGGCCCCAGGGCGCTCGAGCCGAGGATCACCGCCAGCCGTCCCATCGCGCGATCCTACGCGCCTTTGTCCCCGCTATGCGGGGACAAAGGCACAGGTGTCGAGGCTAGAGTTCGCGTATGGGCCAGAGCCATATGGATCGTCCCTCGGGCCGCGATGAGACCGAGGAGGAGCGGCTCGATCGCAATCTGAGCGAGCTCCTGCAGGAGCTGAGGATCGCCCTGCCCGGCGTCCAGGTCCTCTTCGCCTTCCTGCTCGCGGTCCCGTTCCAGCAGAACTTCTCGAAAATCACCGAATTCGAGAAGCGGGTCTACTTCGCGACCCTGCTGCTCACCGCCCTCTCGGCCGCGCTGCTGATCGCCCCCACCGCCTACCACCGGGTCACCTTCCGCTACCAGCAGAAGCACCGGCTCGTCTTCATCGCCAACCGCTGCGCTCTCGGCGGCCTCGCGGCCCTCGCGCTGGCGATGATCTGCGCCGTGATGCTGATCACCGACGTCCTCTTCGGCACGGTGACGACGATCATCGTCGTCACCCTCGGGGTGGCGATGTTCGGGACGCTTTGGCTGGCGTTGCCGCTGCGGCGGCGGCTCATCTACCGGAGCGAGGGCCTGCCGATGCTAGATCCGCCCGAAGCAGGCTGAGGGTCTCGTCGAGCTCGTCGAGGTAGGGAAGCTCGGGAGCTTCGCGGCGCAGCATCGCGGCGTCGTCTTCCCAGACTTCGAGCTTCAGCTCCAGCGGCACCTTGAATTCACGGCGGACCGCGTCTCCTTCGCGCGCCAGCGCCCGCTGCAGGGTGCTCGAGTTGGCGAGCTTGTCGGCGCCGTAGATCGCGAAGGCGTCGCCGTCGTAGCGGCGGACCCGGGCGCGGTGCTCGTCCTTGCGCTGGCGGTAGTCGGCGATCGCCTCGTCGTCGCTGAGGGCGTCGACCAGCTCCGCGACCCGGTCGCCGAACTCGCGGCGCAGGTCCTCGACCGTGGCCGGGGAGTCCTCGACGACGTCGTGCATGAGCGCCGCCGCGAGGACCTCCTCGCCGTAGCCGTGGCCCTCGAGCCGGACCGCGACCGCGACCGGGTGCTCGATGTACGGGAGGCCGCCGCTGCCGTTGCGGATCTGCCCGGCGTGGGCGGCGCTGGCCTTCTCGTAGGCGGCACGGATGAGGGGCGAGCGTGCAGCGGCAGACTCGACGTGAGTGACGCTTGACGACTGCACCAACTGAGCCTAACGCGCCGTACCAGTCACCGCAATTTGCGGAATCAGCCTGCCGCTTCGGCGCTTCGGAGCCCGCCCCGCGACCACACCGCGAAGACGAATCCCAGCCCGATCGCGATCGCGAAGGCGAGCACGATCACCACCGGGTCGCCGGAGATCAGGCCCCGCCCCGCCTCCAGCAGCGCGGTCACCGGGTTGACCGAGGCCACCGTGTGGATCCAGCCGCTGAGCAGGTCGAGCGGGACGTAGACCGGGGCGACGAAGAGGATCAGGAAGACGGGCATCTGCATCAGCGGCCCGCCCTGGATCGAGCGGATTCGCATCGCGATGCCCGCCGCCCACAGGGTTGCCGCGATGTTGAGGAGGACGGCGAGCAGGAAGAGCCCGAAGAGATCGACGCCGCTGCCGTCGATCTGCATCCCGGAGACGAGGGCGACCGCCGTCAGCACGGTCCAGGTGACGAGGGCGCGGAACAGGGCCGCGATCCCGTAGCCGACGACGATCCCGTTGCGGTTGGTGGCGGCCAGCATGTAGCGGCGGCCGAAGCCGGTCTCGAAGTCGCGGGCGATCGCGAAGCCGGTGAAGACGCCGCCGAAGGCCGCCGACTGCAGCAGCACGAAGACGAACTGGAAGGCGGTGTAGCCGCTGGCGAATTCGAAGCCGGGGACGTCGCCGATCGAGGAGAGGCCGCCGGCGAAGGAGGCGAAGAAGAAGAGCGGGAAGATCAGCGACGGGATCAGGAAGGCGGGGTTGGTGAGGAAGTTGTGGATGCTGCGCCAGGCGACCGCGGAGGAGATCGCGCGCAGGCCGGGGGTTCGTCGCGGCGCGCTCACGTCCGCACCAGCCTCGTCTTCAGCGCGGAGGAGGCCGCGGTCATCCCGATTGCGAAGAGGGCGAAGGCGATCCCGAAGCCGAGCGCCAGCTCGCCGAGGTTCCAGCCTTCGATCAGGACCGAGCGGAAGGCCTGCAGCAGGTAGGAGACCGGGTTGACCGAAGCGACCGCGTGGAACCATTCGGTCTTCAGCAGTTCGAGCGGCAGCGAGCTCGAGGAGAGGAAGAGGAAGACGAAGAAGACCGGGAACAGGCCCTGCACCGCCTCGCCGGAGCCGGTCCGCAGCGCCGCGAACATCCCGATCGTGCCGAACGCGGTGGTAACCGCGACCGAGAGGGCGACGATGACGACCGCGCCGCCGAGGCCGGCGGCCAGTTCGGCGCCGCCGGCGAGGCCGACGACCAGGTAGACGAAGCCCTGGACGACCCCGAGCACGATCGAGCCGGCGAGGAGGCCGGTAAGCAGCGCGGCGCCGCGCAGCGGGGTCAGCGCCAGCCGGTTGAGGAAGCCGGTCTCGATGTCGCGGGCGAGGTCGGTGCCGGAGTTCATCACCGAGAACAGCGCCCCCTGCATGAAGGTGACCGCGAGGGCGAAGGTGACGTAGGAGTCGGTCGGGAAGCCGGGCAGGTTGGTCGCGTCTTTGAGCCCACCCGAGTTCACCGCCAGCAGGAACAGCGGGAAGATCAGCGCCGGCACGAACTGCGCCGGCTGGCGCAGGGTGCGGATCACCGAGCGGTGGGCGAGCTGCCCGACCTGGGAGCGGAGCCCCTCGTTCACGCCGGCGCCCCTTCCGCGACCGCTTCCTCCGCCTCGGCCTCGGCCTCATCGGCGCCCTCCAGCGAGCGGCCGGTCTTGGCGAGGAAGACGTCGTCGAGCGAGGGGGCGTGGAGGTTGAGGCTCTCGATCGCGACCCCCTCGGCGTCGAGGGCGCGCACCACCTCGGCCAGCTCGGACTCGCCGCCGGCGAGCTGGACGGCGCCGCCCTTGTGGTCGCTCTCGGCGCACTCGCCGAAGCGGCCGAGGACGTCGATCGTGAGCTGGCGCTGGGCCGGGTCGCGGGGGATTGCGACCACCGTCGGTCGCCCGATCTCCGCCTTCAGCGCCGCCGGCGTGCCCTCGGCGACGATCTTGCCGTGGTCGATGATCCCGACCCGGTCGGCGAGCGCGTCCGCCTCCTCGAGGTACTGGGTGGTGAGGAAGACGGTGACGCCCTCCTCGGCGGCGAGCCGCGCCACCTCCTCCCAGAGCGCCGTGCGGCTCTGGATGTCGAGGCCGGTGGTGGGCTCGTCGAGGAAGAGGATGCGCGGTTCGTGGGCCAGCGCCAGCGCCAGGTCGAGCCGCCGCTTCATCCCGCCCGAGTAGCCGCCGACCTTGCGGTCGGCCGCCTGCGAGAGGCCGACTCGCTCCAGCAGCTCGCCGCCGCGCCGTTCGCGCTCCTCCCTGCCGATCCCGTGCAGGGCGGTCTGCAGGCGCATGTGCTCGCGGCCGGTCAGCAGCGGGTCGAGCGCGGCCTCCTGCAGGGCGGCGCCGATCGCGGACCGGACCTCGGGTCCTTCGCCGACGACGTCGTGGCCGGCGACCCGGGCGATGCCCGCGGTCGGGGGGAGGAGGGTGGTCAGCATCAGCACCGTGGTCGACTTGCCGGCGCCGTTGGGGCCGAGGAAGCCGTAGATCTCGCCTGGCTCGACCCGGAGGTCGATCCCGTCGACCGCCCGCGGGCCCTTCTTGAACTCGCGGACGAGGCCGATCGCTTCGATCCCGGCGCCGCCCTCGCCCGCTGCCATCTCGTTTGTCATCCCCTCTTCTCCGTCCCTCGCGCGATCCGTGTGTACTTCAATAATTGAGGTTATCAAGGATTGAGCTACAATAGCTTCCATGGGATTCCCGCTGGACTCCGACCCGGCAGGCGCCGGCGACATCGCCACTGAGGCCTGGGGCCTGCTGGTTCCGCTCGTCTACCCGCCCCGCTTCCTCGAAATCGCCCGCGAGTTCGGGGTCACGCCGCCAATCCTCGGCGCGATCCGCTCCCTCGATCAGCCGCGGACGATGGGGGAGATGGCCGAGCTGCTGAGCTGCGACCCCTCGAACGTGACCGGCATCGTCGACGCGCTCGAAGCGAAGGGGCTCGCCGAGCGCCGCCCCTCCGAGGTCGACCGCCGGGTCAAGGCCGTGGTCCTGACCCGCAAGGGAGGGCGGCTGCGGGAGCGGGCGATGGCGGCGATGCGCAAGCCGCCGGCCTGGCTGGAGGGGTTGTCGGAGGGGGATCAGCGGACGCTGCGGGATGTGTTGCGGCGGGCGCGGGCGTAGGGGCCGGTTCGAGGGACCGCTGGTGCGAGGGAGCGCCGGTGTCTCGGGACGCCGGCTGCGAGGGACGCCCAGGGACCAAGGTTTCGCCTAGGAGGCGCTCAGGGGGTCCTCCAGGCGAGTTCAGTCCCGCGCCCTTCGGGCGACGCTCCGGATGATGCTGATCCCCTATGGGGAGGAATCGGATTGCATTGCCGCCGCCTGCGGCGACACTCGCCTGGAGGACCCCCAGATCACCTCCCGACTGCGTAGCCGCCACGGCCCAGGGTTCGGGCGTCCCAGGGTTCAGATCACCCCATCTCTCTTAAAGCTGACAAGGGACGGGGACCCGTGCGGCTAAACCCGATGGCTTCGCGGCGAGCTGTTCCTTATGTATGCGATTCCGACATAAGGAACAGCTCACTGCAGACCCTTCGTCCCTGATGGCTTCT
>JAFDWC010000101.1 GCA_018268655.1 Actinomycetota bacterium | reverse complement strand
GGAAATGCAATCCGATTCCTGATCCCCATAGGGGATCAGCATCATCCGGAGCGTCGCCCGAAGGGCGCGCGACTGAATTCACGGGGAGGAGTGCCGAGGCCCCGCCGCGCAAGACCCTGGTCCCAGCCGTCAGGCGCCCGCTTCGGCTAACCCCGGTCCCTCGCAGCGGCTGCCAACGCCTCACGCGCCCGCACCGATTCCGCCACACAGTCGACCTCGTCGCACCGCGAGTACGGGCCCTCTCCCTGGAACCAGACGAACTCGGTCGCCAGGTCGCCGCCGTAGCCGGCCGTCAGCAGCCGCTCGACGATCCGCGCGAAGTCGATCGTGTTCTCTCGCGAGGTCGTCTGCAGCCGCCCCGGGCAGCCGCCCCGGACGTGCAGGTGGCGTGCGTGGGGCAGGAGCGCGTCGACCTCCTCGGCCGCGATCCCCTGGTAGACGAAGTGCCCGTAGTCGACGGTCAGCTTCAGGCCGGGGCAGCGCTCAACCAGCTCCAGCGCCCCGGCGGGGGTCTCGGCCCAGGCGCCGAGATGGGGCTCGGCGGATAGCGTCAAGCCCGTCTCCGCCGCATGAACGAGCAGCTCAGCCAGCGCCTCCGCCGAGCGTTCGGCGCTCGCCGCCGCCGGCTCGCCCTCGAAGCGCGGCCCAGGCAGGACGGTGATCCCGCCAGCGCCGACGCCGCTGGCCATCTTCAGGGTGGCCTCGAACAGCTCCAGCGCCCGCTCCCGCCGGTCCGGATCGGGGTGGTTGTACGGGATGTCGCCGTGGTGAGAGCCCTGGATCAGGAGCACGTCGGAGACGGCCAACCCACGCGCGCCGATCCTCTCCCGTAGCCGCTCGGCCCAGCCCTCGGGATGATCGGCGACGGCCTCGGGGCGGACGTGCCCGACCCCGCTGGCAACCACCAGGTCGACCGCCTCGAACCCCATCGCCGCGACCAGGTCCAAGGCGGCCTCGTGGCTCAGCAGCGGGAAGCTGAAATCGGTACAGGAAAAGCGCACTCTCAGTCCTCCGTCTCGCTCGGCGGCTCGATCCCAGTTCGCTCCAGCACGTTCTTGCGACCGAGCGACAGCCAGGGCCTATCGCCCGCCCGCTGCTCGCCGAGCCGGCGCCGTTCGGCCGCGGTCGCCTCTGGGTCGACGGTCATCAGCTCGGGATCGAGGACCACGCCGTAATCCCAGCGCGCCCCGTCGAGGCTGACGAGGTCGTCGAGCACGTCACGACGGACCAGCTCCGGATCGCGCTCGAGCGGGTTGCCCCAGCCCCCGCCCCCACCGCTGTTGAAGAGGATCAGCTCGTCCGGCGGCGACAGCGCGCTGTCGGTCCAGGTCGAGACCACCCGCTCGCGCTCGCCGCCGGGATCTATCACCACGTAGTTGCCGGTGGCGTCGCAGCCGCCGCAGAATCCATGCAGCGGCGAGTAGAGGCCCTGGACGCGGATGCTGTGGTGCTGGTCGGCCGCCCGGTGCGGCTGCCTAACCGTCTCCCAGCCCGCCGACCCGCGCCAGCGACCGGGGGCCGCGGAGTCGGTGACCAGCTGTCCGCTCTTGTAGAGGACCGGGTACTGCACCTCGCTCATCTCCACCGAGGGAACGTCGGCCGAGGAGAAGGTGGCCGGCCAGGCCCCCCAGCCGTCGGCGCCCTCGACACCACCGCTCGCGGTCGGGGTGCAGAGCAGCTCGTAGTGGAGGAAGGAGCGGCCGCTGCGTTCGTCCTTCCCCCAGAGCCAGGGGCCGAGCAGGTCGATCGAGCAGGTGCCCACCCGCTCGGGGGCGAAACCCTCCGCTGCCTTCATCACCACGTCTCCGATGTCGGCTCCGGGCGTAACGGTGTTCGCCCGCACGGCGGCCGGCTCGTTGGCGTTGACGATCGTCCCCGGCGGCAGCACCGGGCGGACCGGGCGGAAGAAGCCGGAGTTGATCGGGATCTCCGGGCAGAGCGCGGAAAAGGCGGTGTAGAGGAAGGCCAGGGTGTTGGCCGGAACGCTGTTGGCGATGCCGTCGGTCTGCTCGGCGGAGCCGGCGAAGTCGGCCGTGACTTCGTCCCCCTCGACCCGCAGGGTGACCTTGATGGGCAGGTCGCGGCGCCCGGCGAAATCGGTATCGAGCAGCGAGGTCGCGGCGTACTCGCCGTCTGGCCAGGCGCTGATCCGCTCGCGCATCCGCCGCTCCGAGGAGTCGAGGATCCACCTCACCGCCTCCAGCACCACCTCGATTCCGTACCTGTCACACAGTTCGCGGATCCGCTGCTCGCCGACTCGGCAGCCGCCGATCATCGCCTCGAGGTCGGCCCGCAGGTTCTCCGGCAGGCGGTTGTTGCGGACGATCCACTCCCATACGTCCTCCCTCAGCTCCCCCCGCTCGTACAACTTGATCGGGCTGAATCGGAAGCCCTCCTGCCAGATGTCGCGAGCTTTCAGGTTCCCGCCCGGCACCGGGCCGCCGTTGTCCGGCATGTGACCCCGCACCGACGGGAAGAACTGGGGCTTGCCGTCGATGAAGACCGGCATCACCACGGTGTAGTCCGGGAGGTGCGAGCCGCCGTCGTAGGGGTCGCAGACGAGGATCACGTCGCCCTGGGCGAGGTTGCCGCGGAAGAACTCGAGGCTGGCCTCGACTGAGCTGAGCGCGGCGTAGATGTGGACCGGCGCGGCGTCGGCGCGGGCAATCAGGCTGACCTCCCGGTCGTCGTAGGAGAAGACGCCGGCGGAGCAGTCGTGGGCCTCGTTGAAGATCGGGCTGACCGAAGTCCTCGTCATCGTCTGGATCACCTCGGCGGCGACCGTCTCGAGGTAGTTGCGGACGATCTCGGCGGTGACCGAATCGATCACGCCGCTTCCTCCTCAACCGCCAGGCCGTAGGCCGCCTTCGCCTCGGCGCTGGAGACGAGGCCGTCGCGGACGTCGGCGCGTACCGCCTCGCGATCGCGTTGCCGCGGGTCGCCGTAGCCGGCGCCGCCCTTGAACAGCAACCGCAGCCGCCGCGGCCCGGAGTCGGTATCGCCGAGCTCGATCCGGTCGCCGAACAGCAGGCTCGTGACCTCGCCGCCGCCGCGCAGGTGGAGCTCGACGGCCAGGCCCGGGGCCCCGCGCCAGCGGCCCGGGCCGGCGCTGTCGCGGACGAGCTCGATGCCTCGTACGGCGATCTCGGCCTGGCCCTCCCACTCCTCGGCGCTCGGCATCAGCGAGCGGCTGAAGACATGGGGAGCGCCCCAGCCGTCGCGGCCCTCCGCGCCCGAGCAACCGGCGATCGCGAACGGAGCGAGGTCGACCGGCGCCTGCTCGCCGGCCGCCTCCGGCCTGACGACGACGATGCTCCGCTCGCAGGCCGGCGCCCCGCCGCTCGTCCCAGCCAGCTCGGCGAGCGCCGTGCCAACCAGCTCGACGATCAGGGAGCTGAGGTAGACGTGGCCGCAGGAGACCGCGCTGGGGAAGCTGGCGTCGACCACCGTGCCGGCCGCGGTCCGCAGCTCGATCAGCCGCAGCAGGCCGCCGTTGACCGGAACCTCGGGGCCGAGCACCGCTGAGACCGCCGTCGCGACCGCCGCCGCGGTGCTGGTGGCGCTGGCGTTCAGCGCCGAGCGCAGCTCCGGACCGCTGGCACCGAGGTCGACGGAGACCGAGCCGGCGGCGATCGCGACGGTCGCGGCAACCACCGGCCCGGCGCCTTCGCCCGCGGCGGGCTCGCGGCGGACGCTCGCCTCGCCCTCGCCCCAGCCGGCCAGCAGCGCCCGGGCGCGGCGCTCGGCGTAGTCCTGCGAGTGGGCAGCGGCGGCCAGCACCGCCTCCACGCCCTGGTCGGCGGCCAGGCGCTGGATCCGGCCGGAGCCCAGGGTCATTGCGGCGAGCAGCGCCTCGAGGTTGCCCTCGACCTGGTCGGGGAAGCGGGTGTTCATCAGAAGCGACGCCTGCACGTCGCGAACCTGGTGACCCTCGCGCCACAGCTTCAGCGGCGGCACCGGGACGCCCTCCGCCCAGACCTCGCGGGCAGCCGGGTTGACGCTGCCGATCAGTTCGCCACCGAGGTCGGGCATCTCCGCCCGCGCCGCGATCTGCAGCACGGTCGAGCCGTCAACGGAGATCGGTGCCATCAGCATCAGGTCCTGGCAGCGGGAGCCACCGGCGTGGGCGTCGCCGAGCAGGACGACGTCGCCCTCGCGCATGTCGTAGCGAAAGCGGTCGAGGGCGCACCGCGCCCCTCCCGTCATCAGCCCGAGGTGCAGCGGGTTGTCGATCGCGACGACGCCGCCGTGCCCGTCTAGGATCGCCACCGAGTAGGCGCGGTTCTCGCGGATCGCGGTCGACCGCGCCAGCTTCCCGACCACCGCGCCGAGCTCGGCCACGAGCGCCTCGAAGCGGCGCCGCAGGATTTCGAGCCCGATCGAGTCGATCGCGGTCACACGCTGATCTCGATCACGTACAGGTCGTGCTGGTCCAACATCGCCTCCTGTCCCGGCGCGATCACCAGCGTCGTGTCGGCCTCGTGGATCACCGCCGGCCCCGGCACCAGGTTCCCCGGCCGCAGCAGGGTGCCATCGAAGATCTCCGCCGACTGGAAGCCGCCGCTCTCGAAGTAGACGCGGCGGCTACCGATCCGGGCCCGCTCCGGCGACTCCTCGGCGAACGGCGAGACCGCCATCGCGGCGCCGCCCCGCGCGGCGATAACGTCGACCCGCAGGGAGACGACCTGGGTCGGAAAGCCCGGCCGCTTGAACGCGTAGAGGCTCTCGTGGAGGTCGTGAAAGTCGCGCAGGGTGCGGGTCAGGTTGACCGGGGTGATCCGCCGGGTGCGGCTGCGGACCGGGACGATCACCTCCTGGACCTGGCCGGCGTAGCGCATGTCGAGGTGCCTGCTGACGACGACCTCGGCCGGCGCCTCGCCAGCGTTCAGCAGCTCTTCCGCCTCGGCCTGCATCGCCAGCAGCCGCTGGTTCAGCTGGTCGAGGTCGAGGTCGTCCCAGTCGACCAGCAGCGACTGCACCAGCGACACCTTGTAGTCGGCCATCAGCGCCCCGGTCGCGCTCAGCACCGAGGCGCTGCGCGGAACCAGAACCGTCGCCATGTTGAGGTCGGCGGCCTGCACCGAGGCGTGGATCGCCCCCGCCCCGCCGAATGCGACCAGGGCATAGTCGCGCGGGTCGCGGCCGCGGGAGACCGAGATGAAGCGCAGCGCGTTGGCCATGTCGCTGTTGGCGATCCGGAAGATCGCGACCGCGGCGTCCTCGGTCGAGAGCCCGAGAGGCGCGCCGACGTGGGTCTCGATCGCCCGGCGGGCGGCCTCCGCGTCGACCTCGAGCCCGCCGGCCAGCGGCCGTCCGGGGTCGAAGTAGCCGAGAACCAGGTTGGCGTCGGTGACCGTCGGGCGCTCGCCGCCGCGCCCGTAGCAGGCGGGCCCGGGGAAGGCCCGGGCGCTCTCCGGGCCGACGTGCAGGCCACCGGCTTCGTCAACGTAGGCGATCGATCCCCCTCCCGCGCCAACCGTGTGGATGTCGAGCAGCGGTACCGCCACCCGATAGCGGCCGACCCACTGGTCGACACCGAGCTGCGGCTCACCCTCGTGGACCAGACAGACGTCGTAGCTGGTGCCGCCCATGTCGGCGGTGATGATGTTTGTGTACCCCGAGGCCTGGGCGATCCGGGTGGCGGCGACGACACCCCCCGAGGGTCCGGAGAAGACGATGTCGACACCTCTCGCCTTCGAGTAGGCGACGTCCATCACACCACCGTTGGATTGGAGGACGAGCAGGGTGCCGCCGAAGCCCTCGTCGCGCAGGCGCGTCTCCAACCTCTCCAGGTAGGACTTCAGTTTGGGGCTGGTGTAAGCGTTGACGATCGTCGTGCTGAGCCGCTCGAACTCGCGGATCTGGGGCAGGACGTCGCTGGAGAGGCTGACGAAGAGGCTCGGGTCGATCTCGTTCGCGATCTCGGCGACCCGCCGCTCGTGGCTGGGATCGACGAAGGAGAACAGCAGGCAGACGGCGAGCGACTCGATGCCTTCCTCGAGCAGGAACGAGATCTGCTCGCGGACCGCCTCCTCGTCGAGCGGATCTATCTCGACCCCCTGGTGGTCGACGCGGCCGCCAACCGTGCGCCGGAGGCGGCGCGGGATCAGCGCAGTCGGCGCCGGCAGGCTGAGATCGACCTGGCTCTCCTTGTGGCCGCGGCGGAGCTCGATCACGTCGCGGAAGCCATCGTTCGCGATCAGCCCCGTCTTCGCGCCGTCGAACTCGAGCATGGTGTTGAGGACGACGGTGGTGCCGAGCACGATCGAGTCGATGCTGGCCAGGTAGAGCGGCAGGTCCATGCCCGCTCCGGCGCCGAGGGCGCCGAGCGCCTCCAATACCGAGGTCGCCTCGTCGCCAGGCCGGGAGGGAACCTTCCCCTTGACGATGCTGGCGCCGTCGTCGGCCACATAGTCGGTGAAGGTTCCGCCGACGTCGATCCCGATCGAGAAACGGCGCCCATCCGGAGCTTGTGGATGGGCACGGTCCTCGGCTGCTCTGCTGTCTGTCATCTGCTCTTCCGTGCCGTCGTCGAGGTTTGGGTTCGGGCGCGATCAGCCGCTCAGCCGGCGCGCGCCATCCGGTAGAGGTCAGGCGCGACCAGCCTGAGCTCCCACCCCGGGAAAACCACGATCGTCGTCGTCGGCTCTTCGATCACCGCCGGCCCCTGGATCGCCGCCCCGACGCCGATGTCCTCGCCGGCGAAGACCGGCGTCTGGCGCGCCTCCTCGGCGTGCTCGGCGAAGAAGGCCGGTCGCGTTTCCCGCGGCTGCGGCGCCGCGGCGGGCGCCGCGCCGTCGCCGGCCTCGCGCGGGGGCAGGCCGCTGCGGCCGTAGACGGTGACTTCGAGGTTCAGCAGCTCCGGCACGTTGTCGTGCTCGGAGTAGGTGTAGAGCGCTTCGTGGCGGGCGTGGAAGGCGTCGGCGATCTCCCCCAGCCGCTCCGGCACGATCTCGAACTCGGGGATCTTCACCGAGCACTGGTGGACCTGGTCGATGTACTTCATGTCGAGATAGCGCTCGCTCCACATCTCCTCGTCGGCGAAGCCCTCCTCGCGCAGCTGCTGGCGGCCGCGCTCTTCCAGCTCGGCCAGCAGCGACTCGAGCCTCGCAGCGTCCAGCTCCGGCAGCGGGCTCGGATAGGAGCCGACCAGGGTGTGCTTGGCGTCGGCGATCGCCTCGCCGAAAGCGCAGAGGCCGGAGCTGACGCGGGGGATCAGGACCTCGTCGATGCCGAGGTCGGCGGCCAGCCGGCCTGCGTGGGCAGCGGTGGCGCCGCCGCCGGTGAGCAGGGCGAAGTCACGCGGGTCGTGGCCGCGCTCGACGGTGACGGTGCGAACGCCGGCGACCATGTTGGCGTTGATCACCTCGAACACCCCGAGCGCCGCCCGCTCGACCGAGATCCCGAGCGGCTCCGCCACCCGGCTGCGGACAGCCTCGCGGGCGAGCTCGACCGAGATCGGCAGTTCGCCGCCCAGCAGCGCCTCCTGGTTGAGGTAGCCGAGGACGGCTAGCGCGTCGGTCACGGTCGGCTCGACGCCGCCGCGCTGGTAGCAGGCGGGGCCGGGCATCGCCTCGGCGCTCTCCGGCCCGACGCGGAGGATGCCGCGACCGTCGACCGAGGCGATCGAGCCGCCGCCGGCGCCGATGCTGACCACGTTGACCATCGGCAGCCCGATCGGGTAGCGGCCCACGGTCGCGTCCTTGACCAGGTCGGCGGCCGCGCTCTCCTCGGTGATCGACATGTCGGCGCTGGTGCCGCCCATGTCGAGGGTGACGATCCCCGCCGCCTCGGTCTCGCCGGCGAAGTAGGAGCTGGCGCTGGGCGCCGCCGCCGGGCCCGAGTTGAGCGCCGCCGCCGCCCGGCGGACGAAGGCGCCGCCACCGGTGAGGCCGCCGTTCGACTGCACGTAGCGCAGCGAGCCGCTGTAGCCGTAGCTCTGCAGCAGGCCCTCGACCTGTTCGACGTGGCGGCCGAGGCGCGGCTGCACGTAGGAGTTGACGGCGACGGTGTTGGCGCGCACGTACTCGCCCAGCTGCGGCAGCAGCTCGGCTGAAGCGGTGACCGGCACCCCGGGCAGCTCGGCGGCGAGGATCTCTGCCGCCCGCTGCTCGTGCGCGGGGTTGCGGAAGGACCAGAGGAAGCAGACGCCGACCGCTTCCACGCCCTCGGCCCGGAACAGCTCGGCCGCCGCCCGCACGTCGTCCTCCTCCAGCGGCTGGCGGACGCTGCCGTCGGCGAGCACCCGCTCGCGCACCGGCAGCCGCAACCGCCGCGGCACCAGCATCGGCGCCGGAGCGTAGGCGAAGTCGTAGCGGTGGCCGTCCTCCTTGTGGCCGAGGCGGATCTCCAGCGAGTCCTCGTGGCCGGCCGTACAGAGCAGCCCGGTCCGCGCCCCGCGCAGGGTCAGCAGGGCGTTGAGGGCGACAGTGGTGCCGTGGATGATCAGCTCGCAGCCGTCGAGGAATTCGGGCACGGTGGCGCCGCGGGCGCGGCTCGCGAGCTCCAGCGCGTTGCCGATCGCCTCGTGCGGTTCGGCCGGCGTCGAGGGCGTCTTGAACAGCTCGACGGCGCCGTCGTCGGCGACCACCACCAGGTCGGTGAAGGTGCCGCCGGTGTCGATCCCGACCCGGTAGCTCAACTCCCGCTCCTCTCCGCCCGCAGCGCCGCGGTCGCCGCCGGGTCGACCGCCTCGCCGCCGGCGTCGATGACGACGCCGTAGCGCTCGCGCGCCGCGGTCGCCGAGACCCGCCGTTCGCGCACGTCCTCCAGCACCAGCTGGGGATCACGCGCGGTGGGCGAACCGATCCCCCCACCGCCCGCGCTGTGGGTGATGAAGCGCTCGCCGGGGGCGAGGGTGACGACCCGGTTGGTGCTCATCTCCTCGACGCTGCCGTCGCTGCGCACCAGTTCGACCCGGCCGATGTGATCGTCGGGGCTGTCGCCGCCGGCGCCGAGCACGCTCGAGGCCGGGTACTTGCGGCCCTCGCCCCAGATCACTGTGGTCATCTCGTGGCCGATCGCCTCGACCTCGTGGGTGACGCCGCAGCCGCCGCGCCACTCGCCCGGGCAACCGGAGTCCTCGCGCAGGAGGTAGGAGTGGACGAGCAGCGGATAGTGGTACTCGAGCACCTCCATTTCACCGGAGGTGGCGCCGCCGAGCCCTGCCTGCGGGCCGATCGCGTGCCAGCCGTCCATCACCCCACCGACCGCACCCGCACCGCACATCAGGCAGGACACCATCATGTGGACGTACTCGCGTTCGTCGCGTGGGTCGACGCCGGCCAGGTTGACCGCCGCACAGTGACCCCAGCCGGCGGCCGCTCGCTCGGGATAGGCGACGCTGAGCGTGTCGCGGACCGCGTCGGTGATCGTCTCCGCCGGGCAGGTGGTGGAGGCGACGTGGGCGGCGGGGTCGCTGGCGTTGACCATCGTCCCCGGCGGGCCGTAGTCGATCTCGACCGCCCGGTACATGCCCTCGTTGTAGGGCGGCGGCGGCTTCAGGAACATCAACACCCCGAGGTAGACGGCGCTGGTCGTGTTGGCGCGGAAGGAGTTGGTGTAGAACGGCAGCTGCTCGGGGGCTTCGAGGGCGACCTTCATCGTCTCGCCGGCGATCGTCACCTCGACCCCGACCCTCTTGTCGCCGAGCCCGTGGCCGATGTCCTCGACCATCCGCTCGCCGCGGTGGACGCCGTCGGGAAGCTCGCCGATCAGGCTCCGCATCTGCCGCTCGGAGAGGTCGAGCAGGGCGTCGGTGCAGGCCTTCACTTCCTCCTTGCCGTACTTCTCGAGGATCGCCAGCAGCTGGCGCTCGCCGACGTTGACGGCGCCCCGCTGCGCCCGCAGGTCACCGGCCTGGTTGCGCGGGGTTCGGGTGTTGGTGACCAGCATGTTGAGGATGTCGGTGCGGTCGCGCCCCTCGTCGCAGACCTTGATCGGCGGGATCCGCAGCCCCTCGGCGAAGATGTCGCGCGCGTCCGGGTTGTAGCTGCCGGCGACCGGGCCGCCGGCATCCGCCATGTGACCCTTGCTGACTGCCCAGAAGACCAGCTCATCCTCGAAGAACACCGGCTTGTACATGCACCAGTCGGCGATGTGGCTGCCGTCGTAGGTGGGGTCGTTGTGGAGGACGACGTCGCCCGGCCGCAGGTCGCCCTCGAAGTAGGCGGCGACCGCTTTCGTCGCCAGGATCAGCGAGCCGAGGTGGATCGGCAAGTCCTGGCCCTGAACGACCATCTCCGGCGTCCAGTTGAAGATCGCGTTGGAGAAGTCGCGCGAGATCGTCAGCACGCTGGAGCGCCCGGTGCGCTCCATCGTCAGCGTCATTTCCCGCTGCGCCGTCTCCAGTGCGCCGCGGACGACC
>JAFDWC010000100.1 GCA_018268655.1 Actinomycetota bacterium | reverse complement strand
AGCGGATCGGGTGGAGCCGGTTGGTGCCGGTGATCCGCACGTAGAGGGTGTTGAGGCGGCCGATCAACCAGGCGTCGATCAGGACCGAGACGAGGATGCCGCCGGCGACGACGGCGTAGGGCCCGCCGCTCGGGAACTGGGTGTGGGAGACCTTCGAGGCGATGTAGATCCAGGTCAGCGGGATCGCCGTCCAGAGCGCAAAAGCAGCAACCAGCATGGCCAGGAAGACGAGGCTGGCGGCAACCCCTCGTCCCGCGCGAACCGTGTGTGCGTTCGAGCCCATCTCCCGCCAAATAGAATGACAGGCACATGTCCGGGCATTCGAAGTGGTCATCGATCAAACACAAGAAGGGCGCCGCCGACGCCAAACGCGGCAAGCTCTTCAGCAAGCTCGCCCGCGCGATCACGGTCGCGGCGCGCGACGGCGGCGGTGATACCAACGGCAACCCCGCCCTGGCAACGGCGGTGCAGAAGGCGCGCGAAGCCTCGATGCCGAAGGACAAAATCCAGAAAGCGATCGACACCGGGACCGGCGCCGGCTCAGACGGCGCGGCGATCGAACGGATCATCTACGAGGGCTACGGCCCGGCCGGGGTGGCGGTGATGGTCGAGGCGCTGACCGACAACCGCAACCGCGCCAGCGCCGAGATCCGCCACGCTTTCTCGAGCCACGGCGGCAGCCTCGGCGAGCCAGGATCGGTCGCCTGGATCTTCGAGCGCAAGGGTGCGGTCACGGTCGACGCCGGGCGCTACGGCGAGGACGACCTGATGGCGGCGATCGACGCCGGCGCCGAGGACGTGCGAGAGGAGGACGGCAAGTGGACCGTACTCTGCGAGCCCACCGATCTGAGCGCCGTGCGCGAGGCGCTGACCGCGGCCGAGGTCGAGGTCGAGGCGGCGACGATCGCGGTCGAGCCCAAGAGCACGGTCGAGCTGAAGGGCCACGACGCCGAACGGCTGCTGAAGCTGCTCGACACGCTCGACGATCAGGACGACGTCGACGAAGTCTTCGCCAACTTCGACATCCCCGAGCAGGTCCTGGAACAGCTCGCGGCGTAATTTCGCGCTTGGGGCTCTTCCTCCTCTCGGAATAGTCGACATCAGCAGCAACGGTCCGGCGCCGGGAAGGCATCCGGCCCGGATTCCAGAATCAGGACCCATGCAGGTAGTGATGGGGATCGACCCCGGCGCAGCCAACCTTGGATTCGGCATCGTCCGAGTCGAGGGCAACCACATGGTCGCCCTCGACGGCGGCGTCGTCGAGACGCCGCCCGAGCTGGCGATGTCCGAGCGCCTGCACCGGATTCACCGCGCTCTGGCCGAGCTGATCGCCTGGCACGAGCCGATGGCGATGGCGATCGAGGAGGTCTACTTCGGCAAGAACGTCGGCTCGGCGATGGCCGTCGGCCGTGCCAGCGGCGTCGCGATGCTGGCCGCCGCCCAGGGCCGGGTCGAGTGCTTCGGCTACACGCCGCAGGCGATCAAGATGGCGGTCTGCGGCTCCGGGGGCGCCGGCAAGGACCAGGTCCAGCGGATGGTCGGCACCCTGCTCGGGCTGCCCGAGCCGCCGAGCCCCGACCACGCCGCCGACGCGCTCGCGGTGGCGATCTGCCACGGCGGCTCCAGCGGCCGGCGGGCCGCGGTCCGGGCCGGCGAAGAAGAGGCGACGGCGCTCGCCGCCGGGAGGCCGGCCGGATGATCGCCGCCGTCCGCGGCGAGGTTCTGGTGCGCCGGCCCGACCACGTCGTGATCGACGCCGCAGGCGTCGGCTACCGGCTGACGGTCTCGGCCGAGACCCTGAAGGCGGTGCCCGCGGCCGGCTCCGAGGCCTTCCTGCACGCCGAGCTGATCGCCCGCGAGGACTCACTGGCCCTCTACGGCTTCGCCTCCGAGGAGGAGCGTGATCTCTTCCGGCTGCTGATCTCGGTCAGCGGGATCGGGCCGAAAGTGGCGATCGCGGCGCTCTCGGGCGGCTCGGCGCGGGAGTTGATGCGAGCGATCGCCGCCGCCGACGCGAAGCGCTTCCAGGCCGTCCCCGGGATCGGCAAACGGACCGCGGAGCGGATCATCGTCGAGCTGCGGGAGAAGGTCGCCGGCGCGCTCGAGGTCGAGGTGGCCCTGGCCGCGGCCGAGCAGGGCGATGCCCGGGCGCTCGCCCGCGACGGCCTCGTCAACCTCGGCTACGCGCCGCTCGAGGCCGAGCAGCTGCTGGAGGGGCTCGACGCCGCCGAGCCGCAGGAGCTGATCGCGGCGGCGCTGCGCAAGGCGGGGGCGGCGCGGTGATGGAGGGGCCGGACATCGGCGGCAACCGCATCCGCACCCCCGGCCTCGATGTCGAGCCGGTTCCGATCGACGCCGAGGTGCGGGTCCACGACGCGCGCGCCGGCGAAGACGACCTCGATCGCAGCCTGCGCCCACCCACCCTCGACGACTTCGTCAACCAGGCCCAGGTGACCGAGCAGCTGGCGATCTTCATCGAGGCGGCGAAGCGGCGGGGCGAGCCGCTCGACCACGTCCTCCTGGCCGGCCCGCCCGGGCTCGGTAAGACCTCGCTCGCCCACATCGTCGCCGCCGAGCTCGGCGTGCCGATGGTCCAGACCGCCGGGCCGGCACTCGAGCGCAAGGCCGACGTCGCCTCGTTCCTGACCGCGCTCGAGCCCGGCTCGGTCTTCTTCATCGACGAGATCCACCGGCTCGGCCGGGCCGTCGAGGAGACGCTCTACCCGGCGATGGAGGACGGCGAGCTGCCGGTCGTGCTCGGCCAGGGTGCGGGCGCCCGCACCGTCACCCTGCCGCTGCCCGATTTCACGCTGATCGGCGCGACCACCCGTGCCGGTCTGCTGACGACGCCGTTGCGCGACCGCTTCGGCGTCAGCCACCGGCTCGAGCACTACAACGCCGACCACCTGGCCCAGATCGTGGTCCGCTCGGCCCGCATCCTCGACGTATCGATTGATGAAGGCGGCGCCCACACGATTGCCAGCCGCTCGCGGGGCACCCCGCGGGTCGCCAACCGGCTGCTGAAGAGGGTCCGCGACTTCGCCGAGGTGAAGGGGACGGGGGAGATCGAGGCCGGGGTCGCCGCCGCGGCGCTGGAGATGCTCGAGGTCGACGCCGCCGGTCTCGATCGCTCCGATCGCGCCCTGCTAGACACCGTCGCGACGAAGTTCGGCGGTGGCCCGGTCGGCCTCTCGACCCTGGCGATCGCGATCGGCGAGGAGTCGGACACGATCGAGGACGTGCTCGAGCCCTACCTGCTGCAGCAGGGATTGCTGAAACGGACGCCGCGCGGCCGGGTGCTGACCCAGCGCGCCTACGACCATCTCGGGCTGCCCGCCCCGGAAGGCGCCGCCAGCCTCTTCTAGGCAAGCCGCTACTGTGGCTGCCGGCAGGGGGATCTGCGGCGCCGCTGGCGGCGGTGAGGAGAGCCCAACCGCGCCTGTTATCCGCTCCAGCTAGCCTGTCGCACATGCCCTTCTTCATCTGTCCAAACTGTGGCCACCGGGAAGTCAGCGGCGATCGCAACGCCGGCTTCTCGTCGCGTCCGAAGGGCTGCCAGAAATGTGGATTCGGATTCGTTTTCGAATTACTCGACGATTATTATCCGGCGCCGAATGCGGCCTTTTTCGTCTGTGACAAGCAGGAACGGGTGATCGACGCCGGCAAGGGCAGCTACGAGCTGACCGGCCTCCGCGACGAGGACGTGATCGGTCGTCCGGTGCGGGAGGTGCTCGGCCTGGAATGGATCGACCAGGGCGACGGGGGCGAGAGCGCCGACACCGACGGCGACGGCGTCACCGACCCGATCGAGACCTCGCTCGAGTGGGGCGTGCGCTCGCTCGGCAAGCGGGTCTCGGTCAACGCCGAGGGAGACCTGCCGGCGCGGGCGGTGGCCGACGTCTTCCCGGCCTATGACGACGACGGCGGCCTGCTGCTCGTCCTCACCCCGGAGGGCTAGTGGGCTCACGGCGCCGGCACCTGTTCGTCCTGCTCTTCGTGCTGGCGTTGGTCGGGGTCTCGGCGGTCGTCATCGCGACCAAGGAAACGATGCTCGGCCTCGACCTCCAGGGCGGGCTCGAGCTCGTCTACGAAGGCCAGCCGACCGGCACCGGGACCGAAGTCACTGGCGAAGACATCGAAGACTCGATCTCGATCATCGAAAAGAGGATCAACACCCTCGGCGTCTCCGAGCCCGAAGTCGCACGCCTCGGTGACAAGAACATCACCGTCTCGCTGCCGGGGGTGACCGACACCAACCGCGCCGCCGAACAGGTCGGCACCACCGCCCAGCTCTACTTCTACGACTGGGAGCCGAACCTGCTCGGCCCGGAGAAGGTGATCGGCGGCCATCCCGGCCAGGAACCCCCGAAAGGGGCGCTGAAAGCCTCCGAAAAACGCTGGGAAGAAGCCGGCCGCAACCCGGCCAGCTTCGAGAACCGGCAGCTGATCGTCGCCGGCGCCTACGCGACCGCCTACGAAGCGGCGCAGCTCGCCTCCGAACAGGAACCGCGGCCGGACTGCAAGAACTGCTCCTCGGCGAAGCCGCGTTTCTACCTGTTCGACAAGGAAGCGCCGCACAAGCTCCTGGCCGGGCCCGAACTCACCAAGAAGGGCCTCTACCTCAGCCCGACCGGGGAAAAACTGCCGAAAGACGGCATCGTCATCGAAGTCCCGCCCGGGACGATCCTCGTCTCCGAACTGCCCAGCGACGAAAGCGGCAAAGTCGACGAAACCGCCCAGCCGGGCTGGTTCGCGCTCAACGATGAATACGCCCTCTCGGGTAACGACATCACCAACCCGCGGCAGGAATACGGCCAGACCGGCGGCGAACCCAACGTCACCTTCGGCTTCACCGGGCACGGCGAATCGGCCTTCCACGAAGTCACCCGCCAGATCGCCCAGCGCGGCCAGGCGCAGGCGATCGGCCCGCAGTCCCCGGAAGCGGCCGCGGCGCTCTCCGGCCACTTCGCGGTCATCCTCGACAACGAAGTCAAAACCCGGCCGATCATCAACTTCGCCGAAAACCCCGACGGGATCGACGGCCGCAACGGCGCCCAGATCTCCGGCGGCTTCTCCGGCGAACACGGGCTCGAACAGGCGCAGGAACTGGCGACGACGCTGCAGATCGGCGCCCTGCCGATCAACCTGAAGCTGATCAGCGAGTCGCAGGTCTCGGCGACGCTGGGTGCCCAGGCGCTCCACGACGGGGTCAAGGCCGGGATCATCGGCCTCGCCCTCGTCATCATCTTCCTCCTCGTCTATTACCGCTTCCTCGGGCTGGTTGCCTCGATCGCGCTCGGCGCCTATGGCGTCATCTTCTTCGCGCTGATCAAACTGATCCCGATCACCCTGACCCTGCCGGGGATCGCGGGACTGGTGCTGACGATCGGCGTCGCCGCCGACTCGAACATCGTCATCTTCGAGCGAATAAAGGAGGAGGTGCGAGCAGGGCGCTCGATGTCGAGCGCGATCGCCGCTGGCTACAAACGCGGGATCGCGACGATCATCGACGCGAACGTGGTCACCCTGCTGACCGCCTTCATCCTCTTCGTGCTGGCGAGCGCGGGGGTCAAAGGGTTCGCTTTCACCCTCGGCGTCGGCACGATCGTCTCGCTGCTGACCGCGGTCGTCTTCACCCAGTCGCTGCTCGGCAGCATGAGCCACAGCCGTCTGCTCAGCTCGCCATCGGCACTCGGCGCCGGCGGCAAGGGGAAACAGTGGCACTTCGACTTCATGGGGGCGAGCCGCTGGTTCTTCACGATCTCCGGCGTGATCCTGGTCATCGGCGCCCTGGCGCTGGCGACGAAGCAGCTCAACTTCGGCATCGACTTCGAGTCGGGGACGCGGATCAAGGTCGCGCTGGTGAAGCCGACCGACGAAGAAGGCGTGCGCGAAACGCTCGACAACGCGGGCATCGGCAACGAGGAGGTCCAGCAGGTCTCCGATCCGGTGCTCGGCGACAACGTCTTCCAGATCTCCTCCAGCCAGCTCGAACCGGGAGAAGTCAACCAGGCGCGAAAAGTCCTCGCCGAAAAGTACGAAATCGCCCCGAACGGGTTCGAAAGCACCAGCGTCGGGCCGACCTTCGGCAGCCAGGTGGCGGAAGCGGCGCTGAAGGCGCTGATCTTCTCGCTGCTGGTGATCGGCGCCTACATCGCGCTGCGGTTCGAACCGAAGTTCGCGGTGCCGGTGCTGATCGCGATCCTCCACGACATCCTCATCACCGCCGGCATCTACTCACTGACCGGAAAAGAGGTGAGCAGCGGTACGGTCGCCGCCTTCCTCACGATCTTGGGCTACTCGATATACGACACGATCATCGTCTTCGACCGGATCCGGGAGAACGTGCCGCGGATGCCGCGGGCGGCCTTCTCGCAGATCGTCAACCGCTCGATGAGCGAGGTGCTGAACCGTTCGCTGGCGACCAGCTTCTCGACCCTGCTCGCGGTCACCTCGCTGCTCGTCTTCGGCGGCACGACCCTGCAGGACTTCGCCTTCGCGATGCTGATCGGGATCCTCTCGGGTACCTACTCCTCGATCTTCATCGCCTCGCCGGTGCTGACCCACTGGAAGGAACGTGAGCCCGGGTTCGTGCGGCGGCGGCTGCGGATCGCCGAAGTCGAGGGCTACGTGCCCGCCTACGCCGACGACGTCACGACCGCGGCGCTCGCCCGCGACGACGAGGCTGAAGCGGAGGCGGGGGTCGAGGCCGACACGGCCAGCGCCGGCACCGCCACCGAGTCCGAGCCGGTCAGCGGCGCGGTGGCGACGGCGGAGCTGCCGGCCGACGCGGGCAACGGAGCTGGCCCCGGCGAAGGCGGCGACGAGGACGAAGGCGACGACGGCAGCGGCCAGCCGGCCTCCTCGGCCTCGGCGGAGCGACGCCAGCGCAACGAGGAACGCCGCGCCCGCCGCGCCCAGCGGCGCAAGCACGGAAGGAAGCGTTAGGGGGATCTGATGGCGCTCTTGGTCTGGTTCATGATGGGCATCGCCCTCTGGCACTTCACCGTCTTCCTGCCGGAGCGGTTCTGGCAGGGGATCGTCGGCGCCTTCCTCGGCGCGGTGATCGGCTCGCTCGTCTTCGGCCTGCTCGTGCTGCTCGTCAGCGGCAAAAGCGTCGACGACACCGACCTGGCGACGGCCCTGATCGGGATCCCGGGGACGGTGATCGGGCTCGGCGTGGTCTGGCTGATCGGCGTCCGCCAGGAAGCCGCCGCGCTCGAGTAGCGGCGCCGCCTTTTTCCCTGCAGTTTGCGCACTGGCGAGCGCCGAGTTTCCGCCGCCGCGCGACCTAGCCTGCGGGTGTGCCGGATGCCGCCCCCGCAGCCACCCCGTTCGTAGCGGAGGAGTACGCCTACGCGGACGTCCGCGCGGTCGCCGAGGCGATCGGGGTCAGCGATCCGGTCGCGGTGACGCTGGTCCGGCGCGGCTACCGGACGCCGGAGCTGGCGCGGCGGTTCCTGGCGGCCGACGAGGCCCACCCGCCGGCCGCGTTCCCCTCGATGGAGGAGGCGGTCGAGCTGGTGGTGATGGCGATCGAGGCCGGCAGCCGGATCACCGTGCACGGCGATTTCGACGTCGACGGGGTCTCTGCGACGGCGCTGCTGGTCGGCGCTCTGCGTGGGCTGGGTGCCGACTGCGACTGGCTGATCCCGGACCGGATCGCGGACGGGTACGGCCTCTCGGGCGCCAACGTGGAGAGGCTGGCGCAGCGCGGGACCGAGCTGCTGATCACCGCCGACTGCGGAATCACCGCCGTCGCCGAGGTGGCGCTCGCGCAGGAGCTGGGGATGGAAGTGCTGGTCACGGACCACCACCAGCGCGCCGAGGAGCTGCCCGCCTGCACGATCCTGCACCCGGCCGTCGACGGCTACCCGTTCGAGCACCTCTGCGGCACGGCGGTGGCCTGGAAGCTGGCCACGGCGCTGCGGAGCGGTGAGGAGGCCGACCTCGACCTGGTCGCGCTGGCGACGGTCGCCGACATGGTGCCGCTGGTGGGGGAGAACCGGGCGCTGGTCAAGCGCGGGCTGGCCTCGATGCGGCTGGCTCAGCGAGCGGGGCTGCGGGCCCTGATCACGGCTTCGAAATGCGAGCCGACGACGCTCGACGAGTCCGACCTCGGGTTCCGCCTGGCGCCGCGGATCAACGCTGCGGGGCGGCTCTACCGGGCCGACGCCGGGGTCGAGCTGATGCTGACCGATGACGAGGCGCGGGCGCAGCAGATCGCCGAGGAGCTGAGCCGGGCGAACTCCGAGCGGCGGGCGACCGAGCGCGACGTCGACGCCGCCGCCGAGTCGGCTCTGCGCGAGCTGCCGGAGGAGCTGCAGAAGGCGCCGGGGCTGGTCGTCGCCGGCGAGGGCTGGCACCCCGGCGTGGTCGGGATCGTCGCCTCGCGCCTGGTCGAGCGCCACAACCGCCCGGTCGTCGTCGTCTCCCTCGACGGCGAGGGGGGAGGGCGCGGCTCGGGGCGCAGCATCCCCGGCTTCGACCTGCTGGCGGCGTTGCGGGCCTGCGGCGAGCACCTCGAGTCCTTCGGCGGTCACAGGGCGGCGGCCGGGGTCTCGCTGCGAGCCGAGCGGGTCGACTCTTTCCGCGCCGCCTTCGCGGCCCACGCGATCTCGGTCCTGGGCCCCGAGCCACCACCGCGCAGCGAGCGCTTCGACGCCCTGGTCGGCGGCGTCGGCCTCGGCCTCGACCTCGCCGAGGAGCTGCGGCAGCTGGCCCCGTTCGGGTTGGGCAACCCCGGCGTACGGCTGGTCGTCCCCTCGGCCCGGGTGAGCGACGTGCGGACGATGGGGGAGGGCAAGCACGCCCGCTTCAGCCTCCACAGCGGCTCGCACCGGGCGCTGGGCGTCGCCTTCGGCCGCTCCGACCTCGGGGTCGAGGCCGAGGAGCCGGTCGACGCCGCGGTCCGGCTCGAGGTCAACCACTGGAACGGCTCGGTCGAGCCCCGAGTCGTCCTCCGCGAGCTCTACCCGCTGGACGCCGAGGGGACCGAGGCGCCGCCGCTGCACCGCTGCGAGTGCGATGACGCCGAGTGGTGGGCGCGCTTCGAAGCAGAGCTCGTCGCCGAGCCGGGTGGCGCGCCTGGGTCTGCAGCGGCAAGGCGGGAGCGCTCCGGGCGGGTCATGGTCCAAAGCGGCAGCTCGGCGGTGGTGGCAATCGCCGAGCTGGTCTCGAGCGGTGCCGGCGTGCTCGCGATCTGCGCCGACGCCTCGCGCCGAGCCGGGCTCGCGGCCGGCGCCGCCGGGCTCGCCCGCTTCAACGGCGGCAGCGGCCGGGTTGCCTGCGGGCGCTGCGGGGCCCCGGCGCTCGCCGGCCTGCTGGCGAAGGCCGAAGGTGGGCTCGCGCTCACCGATTACGCGGCTCTGCTCGCCGCCGGCGAGTGCGGGGTGGAGGCCGTCGCGCGCTTCGAGCACGTTGCCCTGGTCGACCCACCGACCTCGGCCGCGGCGACGGCCCTGGCGGGCCTCGGCGACCGCGGCTATCTGCACCAGTTGCACAGCGAGGCCGAGCACGAGTTCGCGCTGGCTGTACTCGAGGAGTCGCTCGCCTCGCGCGACGCCGTCGCCGGCGTCTTCCGCTCGCTGCGCGCGGCCTGCGCCGCGGCGGCGCCCGGGGCCGAGGCAGCGGAGGTCTCCGGAGCCGCGCTCCGTGCCGCCCTTGCCGGAGCCGGCGCGCACCCGCTCGCCCCCGAGGCGGCGGCGCGCGCCTTCCGGGTCCTCGGCGAGCTCGATCTGGTCCAGGGAGCGCCGGAACACGGCGAGGGCTTGGTCTGCGTCGTATCCTCAAAGGGAACCGATTTGGAGCGCTCAGCCGCGTTCCGTGCTTATCGAGATCGGCACCTGGAGGCCCAGCAATTCCTCGCAAGACCCAAACAGCTGTAGAGCACGGCGAACTTCTCGCCGACCTGTTCGCGGTCGTCGAGGAGTTCGATTCGCTGCCCGCCGAGGCCAACGGTCACGTTCCCTCGCTGGCGTCGCCAGTCGTCGCCACGGCCGGCACCGCGACCGCGGTCGCGACGATCGACCGGGCGATGGTCGAGCGCGCCTTCGACTTCGCCTGCGACCGCCACGCCGACCAGCTCCGCTACTCGGGGGACGAGTTCATCACCCACCCGGTCGGGGTCGCCCAGATCTGCGCCGGGCTGAGGCTCGACACGGCGACGCTGTGCGCGGCGCTGCTCCACGACACGGTCGAGGACACCAGCGCCAGCCTCGAGGAGATCGAGGCCGAGTTCGGCGAGGAGATCGCCCAGCTGGTCGACGGCGTCACCAAGCTGACCGGGATGACGTTCGAGAGCCGCGACGAGCGGCAGGCCGAGAACTACCGCAAGATGATGGTGGCGATGGCCACCGACGTCAGGGTGATCCTGATCAAGCTGGCCGACCGCCTCCACAACATGCGCACGCTCGGCGCCCTGCC